>JAVHLM010000024.1:0-25700 GCA_031082125.1 Candidatus Eremiobacterota bacterium | reverse complement strand
AGCAGGGCCCGGGAGGACAGGGAGGCTACCAGCAGGGCCCGGGAGGACAGGGAGGCTACCAGCAGGGCCCGGGAGGACAGGGAGGACAGCAGGGCGGCATGAGAGGGCCGGGAGGACAGGGCGGCTCCCAGCAGAGACCGGGCGGACAGGGAGGACAGCAGGGAGGCATGAGAGGGCCCGGAGGGCAACAGCAGGTTTCTGCAACAAGCCTCAACGGAAAGGATAATGAAGGGAACACCCCTCTTGCCCTTGCCGCTGCCTCGGGACGCAGGGAGACTGTTGAATACCTCATTGGCCTCGGGGCCTCTGCGCTGGAGAAGAACAGTGCGGGGCTCTCTCCCCTTCAAAACGCCAAGGCCAATGGGTATTCCGAGATAGTGGAAATCCTCAGGAAAAGCGGTGCCACGGAGTAACATGAGCCGCTCCGGATCAGATCCGCAGGAAACTTGATTCATAATTAATTCAGTATGGAGGAAGCTATGCCGCAGGAAGTGATCTCAGGAGCACTCTGGTACCCCCTTTATGGCAGGGAGGAGCCCCTGCTGAAGGAAGTGGGGGGAAAGGGCCTTTCCCTCATAAAGATGGCCGGAGCGGCCCTCCCCGTGCCTCCAGGGTTCATTTTCACCGTGGAGTTCTTCAGGCCCTGGATTGATTCCCTCAAAGCAAGGCAGGATTGGAAGGATTTCATCGCCTCGCCGCCGGGAGAATACCCGGTCCGCTGCAAAGCCCTCAAAGCCCTCTGTGCCGGCTTCACTTTTGACGAGTCACAGAGAAGAACAGTGCAGGAATCATTTACCTGCCTTGAAGAGCGCCAACGCGAGGGGCTCTTCGCCGTCCGCTCCTCCTCACCTGAAGAGGATCTCGAGGGTGCCTCCTTTGGCGGGCTCTATGAGACCGTGCTGGGCGTCGCTGCCGGGAGCCTCGAGGAAGCGGTGCGCCGCTGCTTTATCTCCTGCCTTGACGAGCGGGTCTTCCTCTACAAGCATGAGCACGGATTTTCCACCAACGAGGCGCGGATTGCCGTCGTTGTGCAGGTCCAGGTGGCAAGCGACGTTGCCGGCGTCGGCTTTTCATTGAATCCCCTCACCAACTGCTACGATGAGGCCGTCATCAACGCCAACTGGGGCCTCGGCGAATCCGTCGTATTGGGGATGGTCTCGCCCGATCAGTTCGTCGTGGACAAGGTGAAAAAAGCCATCATCTCACAGAAGATAGGCAAAAAGGAGACCGCCATATGGCTCTTGAAAGACGGCGGCACCGAGGAGCGGCCCGACAGCCGCCATGACGAGCCCAGCCTCTCGGAGGCCCAGATCCTGGAGCTTGTGGCCACCATCACCAGAATCGAGGAGTACTACCAGAAGCCCATGGACACCGAGTGGGCATATGAGGAGGGGCGCCTTTACATGCTCCAGGCGCGACCGATCACCGCTTACATGCCTCTCCCCCGGCAGCTTGTCACGGCGCCGGGAGCGCCCAAGATGCTTTATATTGACGCCACGCTCTGCATCCAGGGCCTCCATGAGCCCACTTCGGTGATGGGAACCGAGGCCATCAAGTATATCCTGGGCCATCTGGCGCTCCTGGCCTTCGGCAGGAACCCCCTGGAAATCACCTTCGGCCCGGGAGGCCCCGACTGGGGCGGGAGGCTTTTCAGCAACCTCTCCTATTCCATGTGGCTGCTGGAAAAGGATAAGTTCGCCGACTTCCTGACCAACATGGATACTGTCTCCGCAGAGATTCTTCACGGGGTGAGCGAGGATGAATACCGCTCAGGAGAGTGCCCCCCCGAGCTCAAGGGCCTCCCCTTCCAGGCCCTCACCCATACGCCGGAGACCATAGTGCGGCTCTTCGAGGCGGCGGTGCTCCCTGCCCACCTCTTCCGCACCTATATGAAGGACATCCAGAAGTACATCATAGAGATAAAAGCAGATGAAGAGGCCCAACTCCCCCTGATGGAGTTCTATGAAAAGGCATGCCGCCATTTTGGCCATTTTGTCCTCCACTCCACCATCCCTGTGGTGGCTGTCCCTACCGTGGCGAAAGGCAAGATCCGCGAGTTATTCAAGGGCGACTCTCCTGAGATCCACAGCCAGGTGGAGCACCTGGACAGGTCGCTCCCCGGGAACGTGACGATAGAGATGGGCCTGGCCCTCTACCATCTCTCGACGCTCCTCGAGCCCAAGGACTTCACCTCAATGGATGACCTGATGGAAAAGCTCAAGGCCCGCTCCCTGCCGGGCAAATTTCTTATCGCCTGGGACGAGTACATGGAAAAATACGGGTTCCGGGGGCCCTCGGAGCTTGACATCGCCGCGCCGCGCTACCGCGACAGGCCCGAGCTTCTGATTCAGCAGGTGGTGTCAGCAATGAGCATGAAGGACAGCGCTCAAAATCCCGAGGTTATCTATGAGAGAAGCCAGAAAGAGCGCCACAAGGCCTATGACCTCCTCTCGGAGGTGGCCCATAAGAAAGGCTGGGCCAAAGGCAGAGAGTTTGAGATGCTTTACCGGATCATAGAAACTTTCGGGGGCTACCGGGAGACTCACAAGTACTACCTCATCCAGATGGTAGACATCCTCCGCAGGCGCATCCTCAACGAGGCGGGGAACCTCGTGGCCGAAGGCCGCCTTGACACACCGTCGCAGGTCTTCAGCATTACCGTGGAAGATCTCGGCAAAGCCCTCAAAGATCCCTCGATGGACCTGAGGAACCTTGTGAAAGAGCGAGGTGCCTACGTGGAAAAATTAAAAGGAGTGAAGAATTTCCCCCATATCATAGACTCCCGCGGCAAGATCCTTCGGCCTCCCCGCAAAGAGGCAAAGGAGGGCGAGCTCGCAGGCGAGGCCATCTCACCGGGCGTCGCAAGGGGGATTGTGAAAGTGCTTCACCAGCCCGATGAGAAGCCCGTGAACCCCGGTGATATCCTGGTAGCGCGCGCCACCGATCCCGGGTGGACTCCCCTCTTCATCAATGCCGCGGCTATTGTGCTGGAAGTGGGAGGGATGCTCCAGCATGGCTCCCTCGTCGCCAGGGAATACGGCAAGCCCTGCGTGGCAGGCATTGAAAATATCACTTCGCTCCTTAAGGATGGGCAGGTCGTCGAAGTGGACGGCTCGAGCGGGATTATCAGGATCACGGGATAGGCGGGGCGCCTCCTTCAGGCAGGGCGCCTGCTGTGCTGCCCTGAACCTTATGGTGAAGGCCTCGTCGAGCCTGGGATCATCGACATGCCTGGCCTGCGTGCTCAGGAGGCTCGATACCACCTGCAGGTTGTTTTTCACCCGGTGGTGTATCTCTGAAAAAGCAATCATTTTTCAGATAGTGCAGGGGTTGTCCTGTAACCCGTATCTCAAACATTGCCCAAGGCCTTTCTCCAGGGAATGCCATCATCGGTCGCAGCCTGCTGAATGAAAGGAGCAACCCTGTCCCCTGAAAGTCGGCAATTCGGCCAAAAATGCTTGCGAGGAGGGTTCTTTTCTGCTAGAATTGTTGGGAGGCATAAGGGAAATATGACAGGGAGGTCTCAGCATTTGAGGCAGAAGGAAAGTATCAGTTATAAGCTTTATTCGCAATCTCTCTCAGCAACAGGTTCCCTTGACGGAGAAGTATCGAAGCTCACCTATGAGCTCCCGGATGTCCGTGATGCAGTAATTGCGTTGATGGAAGTGTTATTGTCCGGGTACGAAAAGGAAATCTTTTCCCGGATATGCGGCTGCTGTGGTCAGTGCTGCAGCAACAGGACGGTGCTGTTGAACGCCCGGGAAATAGTGGCTATCAGCAGTCACCTTGACATTTCAGAAACACGGTTCAGGAAGAGCTACATTGTACCTGCCGCCACATGGAATAAGCACGATGGAACACTGGCCCTGAAGGATGAAATGTGCATATTCCTGGAAAAGGGCTCTTCGGGCATTTACAAATGCGCCATATACCAGGCAAGGCCTTCGTCCTGCAGAGAAATAATGCCTGAGCCGCAGCGCTGCAACAAAGATCCAGGGAAACTGCTCGCGTATGTGGAAAGGCTCGAAATTGAGCCCCAGGCCCTTACCTGCCACCTCACCTCAGGCTGGTATTGCCATATTGAGCAAAGAACTCCCCAACTGCAGAATGCTTTAAGAAAATTGCATGAGGTGGTTTATCCTTACCTGGGAATGAAGCAAAGCGAGCTTGATCAAATGACCCTTGATGCCCACAGGGTTCTTGACTGGTTATTAAATAATCATAAGGCTGGTATGTCTCTGGAGATACTTATGCCAAGACTCCTGGCAATGAAAAAGGTTGTCGATGATATTGACACGTTCACCCCGCTGCGGGAAAAGGATCCTCAGGACCTTGAGCTGCTCTGGTCCAAGCTCAGGCATATCCAAGAGATGTTTGGCAGGGGCAATGGTGTTGGCAATGAGGCCGCCATCGAGAAAGCAGATCATTCCCATGAAGAAATTCCTGTTGCTTTAAGCTTTCAGCCAACGGCTCTGTCAGTTGAAATGATGTCACAGAATGAGCCTCTCGCCACTACCCTGCATTATCAGCAGCATAGCAGGCTCCTGGATTTTGTGCGCGAGTTCATTGAAGCTCTGCTGACTTCTGGAGAGCCCGGCCTGGTTGATGTGCTGGGACATCCCGATCCATACTGTATCCAGTGTGGTGCCTGTTGCGGAGCCTCATATGATCAGGAGATAACTTCTGTCGATATTGAAAAAATAGCTGATTATCTGAAAATCTCCGAGAAAGAGGTAGGGGAGAAGTATCTTGAACCGGGGAGGCGTTCCTGGAACCGGAGAGACGGGCTCATCAGGAAGCTTGAGAAGGCAGGTCAAGAAGGAGATTGTGCTTTTCTCGAGGCTAAAGGCCCGACAGAATCAGTCTGTGGGATTTATCAAGCGCGACCCCAGATGTGCAGGGATTATCCGGCAAGCAATCGGCTCTGCCGGAAAAAAAGCCTTTTGCTGAGGGGATATGAACATATAGGGAATATAATTTCTTGCCATGTAGCCGATGATATCGTATGTCTTACTACTCATCATACCCATTCTCAGAATAAAGAGCCTTTTGCCATAGCGCTGAAAGATAATGAGAGGCTTCGAGAAATGTTCCATAAAGTCAAGAGAGAGGTTCTGCAGATTCTGGAGAGTGCACCCCATTGATGGGCATCTAAGGCAAGGGATTCGCCGGATTGTTGAAGTAAGGGATCAATTCTTTCGAATAGAATGGCTCCTCTGTGCACCAGAAGATATAGTCCGCCCCGAGATGCCGTGTGGCGAAATTAATCAGCTCTTCAATAGTGACCCTCCTGGATGTTTTCGGGTTCACATGCTCATAATTTCCTTCCTGAACGGCCATTCCTACAGGAACTGCGCCTTTTATCCCGCTCATGAAAAGGTAACTATGCTTCATCTGCCCGGGCTTATAGGGCAGAAGGTCCGGACCGCCGACCCCCCCTTCTGTTATCTTCTACTCCCTCTCACCGGCCGCCTGGTGCCGCAAGTTCGTGATATCTCGTAATGGTGGTGCACCAAACAGGCGGCTGTATTCACGGCTGAACTGCGAAGGGCTCTCGTAACCCACCTGAAACGCTGCGGTTGCGGCATCCATATGTTCTGCCAGCATTAAACGCCTTGCTTCTCGCAAGCGCAGCTGCTTCTGGAACTGTAACGGACTTAAAGCGGTCATCGACCGGAAGTGATGATGAAACGTTGAACTGCTCATGCTGGCCTGCGATGCGAGATCATCGATACGCAAAGGCTGCGTGAAGTTGACCTTCAACCAACCGATTGCCCGCGCTATCTTATGACTCTGACTCCCCGTCGATGCAATCTGGCGCAGGCGCTCACCCTGATCTCCCACAAGTAAACGGTAAATGATTTCCCGCTGGATGATCGGCGCAAGGATCGGAATATCCTTCTCTTCAGCAAGCAAGTCGATCAAACGTTGAAAGGCGGTGAGCAGCAGCAAGGTTACCTCGCCGGTCGCCATGCCGCGGCTTGATTGCTGCGCACGCGGCGGGGGAAGATTGCTTTCCACCATCATCTGTGAAATCTCGCGCGGATCAAGTTTCAACCTGAGCCCCAGGTAGGGCTTCTCCCGGCTCGCTGTGATAATCTGCACAACGGTGGGAAGATGTACGGATGTGATCAAATAATGGCTTGCGTCATACACATAGGTGTCATCTGCAAGCAGTACGCGCTTGGCCCCTTGAGCGACCAGGCAAATGCTCGGTTCATACATGCCCTTTATCAGCTCGGTCGGTTCGTCCCGCCGAAAAAGTGACAAACCAGGGACTGCGGTTATGTGCTGCTCGCCTTTTTCGGTCCATCGGACAATACTCTTTCCCAAAGCTTCGAGCGCACCTTCCATGCGGTTATTCTCAATTTCCTGATTGAAGGTCTCTTTTCGCATCATTATCTCCCCTATGAATACTGCCTGGCCCCACTTCGCGTTACAACTATTATACAAGATCCCGGACTATCAGGCAAGAAATGAGCAGGATTGGTCTGCCTGCCTTTGTTCGTTTAATCGTGTTGATCCGGACGCGCCAATCGAGGACGGAGCGGGGGCGGTAAAGGAGCTTGTTTCGGTACTATTCCGCCCTCTGACGGAGTGCTCCGACACCTCACCAGGTGCCGTCATCATAAGCCCGGAAAGCTTCAGCGGGACGCGGTTCCCGAGAAGGTTCCAGGTGAAATTACCCATTTTCCCCTTTTTCTGATATAATACTCAGAAAAAGGAGAGAAAAAAATGACGGCAAAAAAACATTTCACCACAGAGGAAGCGAAAAAAATCGGCGAAACACTGGGGATCCCATGGGACAAATTTGACGTGGAGCAGTTCAGGATGGGCATGGATGTGGAGCTTGAGCATGGGTTCCGCGATATCGCCACCAATGTCACCGGCGATGACTCCCTCGTGACAGGGAAGATTGCCCTGGCCCATCTCAACGAATTCCCCGACTATTACACAAGGCTTGAAAAAATGGAAAAAGAAGCCGAAGCATACTGGGAAAACAGGTGAAGAGCAGGAACAGGCAGTCGAAATTGACGTCATGGTATTGAGTCATATGGGCTCCTGCCTCAGGGCGTGTCAGGAGCCGTATACGAAACCTGTACGTATGGTTCTGTAAGAGGAGTGACGCCATAGCAGAAAACTTATGGCGTTACCCACTCGTATTTCTTTATAAAAAATACATAAACTAATGTTCACAGTGGTGAAAGTGTGATATAATAGAAGTGACCTTCCATGAAGACAGGGGGAGCAGAGCCATCATGTTCGATAACAGAATTAGTGAGAGAGCACCTTTAACCGCCCCATTCGGCCATGGAGCCTCGACGGTCGACGAAAGAAAGGAAATCCGCGGGCAGAGGATCGAGGAATCGCTCATGGCCCCTGTCGCAGCACCGGGAGCCGAACAGGTGCAGGAACTCTCCTCATTCTACAACAAGATCCTGGATTCTATTGATCAGCTCAGATACCCTTGTGCTTTCCCTGCATTAGACGAAAAGGGGGGCTCCGAGGCCACGGCCTCCCCGCTGAGTTCCATCGGCACCTCCACCAGCCCGTCGGATGTAAAGCGCGTTACAGGGAAAGAAGCACAGAAGCCGGCAGATGAAATAAAGAATTATGTACAAGGTGAGATCGACAGGCTTATCCAGAAGGATGGAACAAAAGGTGATCTCGACAAGAGAACGGGTCATGTGCAGATGGATTATGTCGAGGGCGACGGGTATAAAGCCACACTGAACTATGACCCGCACACCCGGAAGGCCCTGCACATGGAAAGCCAGATAGATGGAGGGCGTACGTGGAAATATGGATATGACCGGGGTAATGCCTCTACCCCCGAGACATACTCCCGCGAAACCATCTCCCCGCTCACCCCCGAAAAAGAAGGCGATGAAACTAACGGGAGCGTATATCATCATCTGAAGCAGACGATACTCAATAACAAGGACGGCACGGTGAGCATGCGGGAAGAAGAGAGCATAAAGCCCGATGAAGAGTCGAACTAGGTGCCCATGGTCCTCCAAAGCGATGTATTTGGTGCCTGCCTGAGCACCGCTCCACGATTCTTCTGCTTGTGTGCTGTCGCTCCTTATCTTTCCCCTACTCTCTGGCCTCCCTCATTCTTTTCGCCGCTTCTTTCTGCCCCTTTTTCCCCTCTTCCATCGACGTCCTGTCTATTGTTTTCAGGTCAACGGTGACTTTGTGGATTCTCCCGGTGAAACGGTAGGGTGCCGGAATGCCGTAGGTCTCGACCACCGGTGTCTCTCCGTCCTGGCCGACATCGACGCCTTCATCTCCCGAGAAGACATTGGGCTGCGTCTTCTCGATGCGTCCTTCGGCGACCTTCCGGTCGTTGATGAACAGCCGGCCCGTGCCGCCCTTCCCCAGCCCGCCGCCGTCATAAAGGAACTCGAAGCGCAGGGTGACTTTCCCTGCAGGGAGGCGACAAGAGCTGATGATGTCATAGCGCTGTAAAGCAAGATAATTGTAAGAATAGATCGGCGTGCTGTCTTTCACATACAGGCTCCAGCCACCGAAGCGGCCAGCCTGGGATATGATGACGCCGTACGCTCCGGTTTCCGGCAGGTCGAGCTCGGCCGTTATCGTGTGCGAGCGGTTCTTGACGTTGAGGAACACATTTTCGGATATGCCGGTCATACCCTCAAAGACAGTCAGGGACGTCCGGCCGGCCATCAGGTCCGGTCTTCCTGCTATGGCGGGATTGGTCCGCTCGATTCCCCGGTCGTCGATAGGAAGCACCGAGTACTTTTCCGCTTCCTTCATGAACAGCGCCTTCATCTCCTCAAGCTTCTCGGGGTATTCTGCCGCCAGGTCGTTCACCAGGCTGAAGTCTTTCCGCGTATCATACAGCTCCCACGTATCGTTCTCCAGGGTGGTCAGCGGCTCTTTCGCCCATGGCAGCCGGTGAATCACGCCGGCAAGCCAGCCGTCGTGGTAGATGGCGCGGTTGCCGAAGATCTCAAAGTACTGGGTGAGATGGCGATCCGGAGCCGCGGCGTCATTGAACGAGTAGAGCATGCTCACCCCTGCCATGGGTTCCTGGATTATGCCGTCAACGGTCTTGGGCTCCGGCAGGCCTGCGGCCTCGAGGATCGTCGGCGCGACGTCAACGACGTGATGCCATTGAGTGCGCAGTTCTCCTTGTGCCGTAATGTGCCCGGGCCAGTGCACGACCAGGCCGTTCCTGGTGCCTCCGTAGTTCGACGCCACCTGTTTCGCCCACGTGAACGGCGAATCTCCTGCAATGGCCCATCCCGCCGCATAGTGGCCGTAGGAGGTCGGACCGCCGAGCTCATCGATGCGTTTCAGGATGTCCTCAACCTTCTCCGGGATCTGGTTGAAAAAGGTCATCTCGTTGAAAAGGCCGCCCTCGCCCCCTTCCGCGCTGGCGCCGTTGTCACCGAGAAGATAGTAGACGAGGGTGTTGTCGAGCTGCCCCATCTCCTCGACAGCCGTCAGGAGCCTGCCGATCTCGTCGTCGGCATACTCGGCAAAGCCAGCATAAACCTCCATCTGGGCGGCGAAGAGCTTCTGCTCATCGGGGGTCAGCCGGTCCCAGTCCTTGATGGCCTCAGGCTTCGGCGCCAGCTTCGTCTCCTGAGGGATGACGCCGAGACGCTTCTGGCGCGCGAAGGTCTCTTCCCGCAGCTTGTCCCAGCCGCCGTCGAATTTTCCCTTGTACTTTGCAATCCACTCCTTCGCCACGTGATGGGGCGCATGGGTCGCACCAGGCGCGAAGTAGAGGAAGAACGGCTTGTCCGGCGTGAGGGCTTTCTGTGACCGCATCCATACCATTGCATGGTTCGTCATGTCGGTCATGAAGTGATATTTCGGATCCTTCGGCACCTCGATCCTGGTCATGTCCTCATAAACCGCCGGAGACCACTGGTTCGTCTCTCCCGCGAGGAATCCATAGAATTTGTCAAAACCGCAGCGTGTCGGCCAGCGGTCTGTGGGACCGGAAGGGCTCACCTCCCACGCGGCGGTCTCGTGGCTCTTGCCGAAATACCCGGTCGAGTAGCCGTTGTAGCGCAACGTCATCGCCAGGGGAGCGACGTTCTGAGGCCGTTGCCCGGAATTCCCGGGATACGCGGTGGAGGTCTCCATCACCGAGCCGGTATTGCACGTATGATGATTGCGCCCGGTGAGCAGGGTCGCCCGTGTGGGCGAGCACAAGGCGGTGGTGTGGAAGTTGTTGTAGCGCAGCCCGCTCTTCGCCAGGCGTTCCGCATTCGGCATATGAATAGGTCCGCCAAAGACGCTCGACTGGCCGAAGCCGAAGTCATCAAGCATGATGATCAGCACATTCGGCGCGCCCGCAGGCGGCTTGACCTGGAAGCGGGGCGGCGGCTCGGCGTTGCGGACATCCAGGATCTTCGAGTGTAGATGCTGCGGTTCCCTGAGGGGCAGGTGCGTACGGTCCTTGTGCTCTTTTTTTCCCATAGTCCCTCCTTGTGCAATCCCTTTGCAGTGAGATTCTAGGAACTTCCCGGGGTTCCTGTATGCCCCAGAGACTCGGCCGATAGATCCCTTTCAGAAAAGGCCGGATCTCCCTGCATTGGAATAGCACAAAAAACATAAACATCTGAAAAACGCATGTATAAGCCAACAAAGACGCCTCCATATCTCTATAACGGCGACATTTTCCATCGGAGTGGTTGGATTACTATTGAGAAGGCGGTCTTCTATCGTTTCATTCTTGCCCTGGCGGCGTGATTTTTCAGAATTCATGCATTCATTCCAAGGAAGATTGACATCACCTGTAGAAAAGTAATTGATATGCCAAAGCACGAGCTATTCACTGCACTGCGTGGAAATTAAGCTGCACTTCTGAAATTCAAAGCGATGAGACTTACGCAAGCAAGATGAACCTGAAGAGGGACCGGTTCTCTCCCTTTGAAGAATATGGTGACTGAATACCAGCAGGCATATGAGGTGGGAAAATGTCTTGTAAAAAAGTGCTTATAGCCGATGACGAAACAACGGTCCGACGCTTGCTCGAAAGGTTGTTGGATCAATGGGGTTACGAGGTGGTAAGCCTTGCCAATGGAGATGATGCCTGGGAAGCTCTTAACGCCGAAGAATCACCGGATTTAGTGATACTGGACTGGATGATGCCCGGCAAAAAAGGGGTTGAGCTGTGCCGGCTTATCCGTGAATCATCGATGGCAGACCGGAAATATATCATCATTTTTACGATAAAAGCGGAAAAAGAGGATATTACCCTTGCCTTTGAAGCCGGAGCCGATGATTTTATTTCCAAGCCCTTCGACACGCTTGAGCTTCGGGCGAGAATCCGAGCGGGCGAAAGAATTATCTCCCTTCAGAGGGCCCTTGCAGAACAGATAGATGAGCTTCAGAAAGCTCTGAAGGAAAACAGGTCACTGGGAGATCTGCTCGGACTGGGGAAGAAGCGAGCCCAGAGGCTCACCTCCCCTTCATCGGAAAAAGACGAGGAGCATTCGGCCGCATCGGCAGCAAAGAAAGATATTTTCAAGGCGGTAGAAAAAAACGATCCTGAATTGCTGGAGAGGCTCATGCAACAAGGCATAGACTGCAATGTTAAGGATGGCAACGGTTCCACGCCGCTGCACCTTGCCTTCTCCAAGAGAATTGCAGAGCTCCTTCTCTCTGCACGGATTGATATTGAGGCAAGGAACAACCTCGGCCAGACGCCGCTCCACTGCGCGTCATTCAACAACCAAAAGGAAGTGGTCGAGTTTCTGCTTGCCCATGAAGCCAGGGTAAACATAAAGGATGACGATGGATTGACGCCGCTTCACTGGGCGAGCCAGGAGGGATACGAGGACATCGCAAAGCTTCTTGTGGAAAAAGAAGCGAACCTCAAGGCGAAAAATGATGCGGGGCTGACCCCTCTTCAGCTGGCCTTGCTGAAAGGACAGGCTGAGCTGGCAGGATTGCTCGTGATAAAGGGCTCCGATATCCATGAGGTGACGTACGAGGGGCTGACTCCCCTTCATATCGCGGCAGGCAAGGATATGCCGGGAGTCATAAGGCTTCTTTTACTGGCAGGTGCCGGAACAGACGCAACAGATCTTGATGGAAGAAAGCCGATTCACGCGGTCACCTCAGCGAAAGCGGCAGAACTCCTTCTTTCTGCGGGAGCACGACTTGATGAACCTTATGACACAGGAAGAACACTGCTCCACTCCGCTACCGACGACAATAATCAGGAAATGATAGAATTCCTCATCGCAAAAGGGGTTGAGGTGAACGTGAAGGATGAGAACGGTCAGACCCCCCTTCACCTCGCTTCCACGAAAGGTCATAGTGAGGCGGCCGGGCTCCTTATTTCAAAAGGCGCCAGGCTGGATGCCCGGGATTCTGCAGGAATAACCCCTCTTCATTGTGCTGCACAGCAGGGCCATCCCGGGATGATAAGACTTCTCATATCCTCCGGGGCTCCTCTCGATGCTGCTGATCAGAAGAATCGCACCCCTCTTGATTTTGCAGTGATATTCAACAAAAAACAGATCGTGGAACTGCTCACCTCTATGGGAGCCCACTCATCACGCGAACCGAAAAAAACTGCTTTGCCCGCCGGAGAATCCAAGGTCTCAGTCGAGGACCTTGTGAATCGTGCGATAGCATTGAAATCTTCAGAAAGGCTCGATTTAGGTCCGGGTTTGGAGCATAAGGATGGTGATGAAGGAAAGCCTTCGGTGCAAAATGTTTCCGAAGCTGAATTCAGGAGGTTCGGCAGGACGGGGGCCATCAGGGAAGCATTGATGAGAGCCCCGGAAGTTGAAATAAAGGTGGAAGATGATGATTTTCCCCCAAAAGTGCGCAAGGGAGACACGGTGATTATAAAAAAGCTTGTTTACACCCTCTACAAGAAAGGTCACCTGGTGCTCTATGAATCGGGGAAAAAGGCCAAATACGGGAAAATACAGAAAACAGAAGTGACCCATAAAGGGGTCTCCGTCACCATAATGGAGCCGCCGCCCCTTGACTGTGAAGAGACTGTGGACGCAAAAAAAATTCTGGGGCGGGTGATGAGCGTTAAGAGGTATGGCAAGGTCTCCAGCCTCTAGATGGAGAGGCAGCTGGTCATACCATATCGGGAACATTACATGAATATGGGACATCCAGGGGGCTTCAAGGTGCGGGCTACCAGATCCTTATGCTCTCCCTCATGGGATCATCTTCCGGCAGTACTATGGGCTTTGTCTTCAGCAGATTGAGCGTGGCCTGGGAGACATGCTTTTTTTTAACGACCATGGCATAGACATATTCGTCAAACCAGCTCTCATACATGGAAAAATAGCCGTCATTGCCGCGCTCCTTCCCCCAGCTGTTCTCGACAAGCCACTTTCTGACCCTGCCATCGACGATGTCAACACCCATCAGCACCATGTCATGGCTCGGCGTGGAATCATGGTAGCTGACCCTGTCTTCCTTTGACATGGAGAGATCAATACCAAAAAGGCTTCCATAATCGAAAAAGCCATGGCGCATGATGCCGGAATCCCGGTCCATATCTTTGCTCGAGTCGCATCCGAACCAGACCGGCTCACCGGCCTCCACCGATTTACGGGCGATATCCTTGAGTTCATTCATTTCAATGTTGATGAAGGTCATGTTCTGCATTTCCACCATGTTGCGATCCAGGTCGATCTGGTAAAGCCTGTTGAAGGGCCAGGTGGGGCAGCTGTAAAGGAATACGTAGTCATCAAGGACCGCGCCGAGCTCTTTCTGGTAGTACTCCTGGGGAGTGTAGGTCTTCGGAATGCTTGCCTTTTTACTCTTGTCTTCATAGCGCCACTCGAAATTACCGGGAGGTGTGCCGAGGCAGTAGGTCAGGACGCGGTACACCTCAATCAGCATCGCTTCCTTGCACGTTCTCTGCTCCTTCCCGCTTTTACCCTCACTATGCATTTTCCTCAGCAGGGATGCATCTTTCCTGAGAAGAGAGCAGACTACCCTGTCCATAATCCCTGTATTGCTGCTGTGATAGGATTCATCCATGGCAGACTTCGGGACGATGCCATATTTTTTTACGAGGGCTACCGTGTAGTTCCACTGACCACCGTCTTCAAAGGGCTCCCGCAGGAGCTGCTGAACCATCCTGTCCCGCAAATCCCTTGTTTCTGTGGCGATAATGGCTTCCAGGAAAAAATTGGCCTTTTCCATCTTATCCCAGAAGGTGAGGTAGTTCTCGGAAAACTCGAAGGTATCGACTTGGTATTTTTTGAGCATCGGCTGGCGCAGCATGTTCAGCGATGAAAAGAGCCAGCACCGCCCGCTCACCTTCTGATTGGTAATCCTGCCGGTATCTATCTTCTGTGAATAGATGTTGGAATGCCCTGTGACCATATCTCTGTTGATAACCAGGGTGTTTATGCTGTTGACCGTCACGGCATTGATATTGGCTTTTGTGCGGCTGTCCCGGGGAAGGGCGCCCTCCATGCGTACCCGGAGCTCAGGGGTGATGGCTCCTTCGGGAGAGATTGAAAGAGGGGTGACGGGCGTGACAGCATCCGGGGCTGCATTGGCAGCCTCAAAGACCGCCAGGAGAAGGATAAGGCAGAGCAAGATGGAGTGAAACTTCTTCATGAAAGCCTCCTTTACACATATTCCCATAGGGGCAAAAAACTCCACAAGACCAGGAATCGAATCATGCAAATGTTTCCTGTTCACAATGTGATATCCTCCCCGGCCGGGAACCGTGCAGGGATAAATTTTTTGGCAGCGGGCTCAGTGACAGGTTATTCACCAGGCCAGCGACGAACTCATGTCCTGAGGGGATTTTATCTCTTTCGGCACTCGCCGCCCTGAGCCGCGGCAGATCCTTCCTCTCTCACCGAGTGCTCTCAGGCAAAAAGCGGGGGACACCCATGGGCGCGCTTCTCTCTCTTGAAAAAGTGAACAAGAACTATCCTGACGGCTTTCATGCCGTGAAGGATGTCTCGTTCTCAGTCGAGCAGGGCGAGACGCTCTGCCTTCTCGGCACGAGCGGATGCGGGAAGACCACGCTTCTGAAGATGATCAACCGCCTTATCGAGCCCACCTCAGGAACTATCTGCCTGAAAGGGAGAGACACAAGGGAATGGGACGTCATTGCGCTGAGGAGGGGCATCGGGTATGTGATCCAGTCCATCGGCCTCTTCCCCCATATGACGATCAGGGATAACGTCGCGCTCGTCCCCAGGCTTTGCGGATGGGATGAGAAGGCCATCGAGCAGAGGACAATGCATTTGATGGAGATGGTTCACCTGGAGCCCGAAAACTACATGGACCGCTTCCCCCGCGAGCTCTCCGGCGGGCAGCAGCAGCGCGTCGGGGTGATAAGGGCGCTGGCGGCCGATCCTGACATGATACTGATGGATGAGCCTTTCGGAGCCCTCGATCCGATAACCCGGTCGAAGATACAGGAAGAGTTCATGGCTCTGAAGAGAAGCCTCGGGAAGACCATAATAATAGTGACGCACGATCTCGCCGAGGCGCTCAGGCTGGGAGACCGGATCGCCCTTGTCCATCAGGGGAG
This sequence comes from Candidatus Eremiobacterota bacterium, assembly GCA_031082125.1. Taxonomy (NCBI): domain Bacteria; kingdom Bacillati; phylum Vulcanimicrobiota; species Vulcanimicrobiota bacterium. Next base: position 10,174 of record JAVHLM010000024.1, on the reverse strand, counting down.
CATAGAGCAGCTCGGCACTCCCGATGAGCTGATCAGGAGCCCTGCCAATGACTTTGTGAAGAGCTTCTTTTCAAGCCATCATGCGCAGATGGTTCCCTCCGCGCTGAGCGCATCGGACATCGCCTTACCTGGAGACTGGCCCCCGGGCCCCGGGCTTCAGATAAAAGGCTCCGCTTCCGCGATGGAGGCCGTGGCAGAGTATATGGAAAACGGCGGCACTCCAATCGGCGTCATTGATGAAGAGGGAAAGCCCCTCGGCGTGATAGACGGGAAAGCCCTGGTGCGGGTTTTTTCGTCGCGGTTCTGGGAAGACCTTTCGAGGGAGAGATGATGAAAAAGATTCTCCTGTGCTCTGTTCTCACGTTTTTCATGGTGCTGCTTTCTTTGCGAGCCTCTCCGGCGGTCCCGGAAAAGAAGCTGAGCGTGGGAGGAAAGAACTTCACCGAGGGCTTCATAATCTCTGAGATATTCGCGCAGCTGATAGAGGATAACACTGATATCAAAGTGGAGAGGAAGTTCGGGCTTGGAGGGACGTTCATCTGCTTCGAGGCCCTCAGAAAGGGTGAGATAGACCTGTATCCCGAGTATACGGGAACCGCTCTTATAGCGCTGATGAAGCACGAGACCGTTGACGAGCCTGAAAAAGCCTATTCACTGGTGAAAGAGCATTACGGCAGGAAGGGGCTCATCATGCTCGAGCCTCTTGGATTCAACAATACGTATACTCTGACCATGCCTGAAGGAAAGGCCCGGAAGCTGGGGATAAAGACGATATCCGATCTGGTGCCCCACGCCCCGGGGCTCGACTTCTACTGCACCCATGAGTTTATCGAGCGCCCCGACGGGCTCAAGGGGATGGCCGGCTTTTATGGGATCAGATTCAGGACCGTGAACGGGATGGACCCCGGGCTTACCTATCTGGCGGCCAGGCAGGGCAGGGCCGATGTGATAGACGGGTTCTCGACAGATGGGAGGATCCCGGCCTTCCACCTTATGATCCTTGAAGATGACAGGCATTTCTTTCCGCCCTATCATGCATGCCCCTTCATAAGGGAAGACGCCCTGAAGAGATTTCCAGGGCTTGACAAGGAGCTCAACAGGCTTGCCGGAAAGATCAGCGGCGAGGATGTGCAGAAGATGAACTATGCCGTCGATCAGCTTGGATTGAGCCACAGCGAGGTAGCCAGCGCCTTCCTGTCGCGCCGTGGGCTCATCAAAAGCCGCAAAGGTGAGCCTGAAGCAACAGACAGCCTCTGGAGCCTTCTGATCCGGCGGAGAGCAGATCTGCTCATCCTCACAGTCCAGCATATCGAGCTTACCGCCATAGCGGTAAGCCTCGCCATACTCATTGCAGTGCCGCTTGGAATAGTGATGAGCCGCTTCGGGAAGCTGGCAGGTCCCATAATGCAGACGGTGAATGTCATTCAGACCCTGCCGAGCCTTGCCCTTCTCGGGTTCATGGTGCCGCTCTTCGGGATCGGGATCGTGCCGGCAATAATAGCCCTCTTCCTCTACGCGCTTCTTCCTATTGTCTCTAATACCTACACGGGCCTTAAGCAGGTGGACCCGTCGCTTCTTGAGGCGGCGAGGGCCATGGGCATGAAGGACTATCAGATCCTCTTCAAGGTGGAGATCCCGCTGGCCCTCAACGTGATAATGGCCGGGGTAAGGACTTCCACGGTGCTGAATATCGGCACTGCCACGCTTGCGGCCTTCATAGGCGCGGGAGGCCTGGGCGCATTCATCCTGCGCGGGATCGCAATGTCGAATAACAACCTCATCCTGGCCGGAGCAATCCCTGTATCGGTCCTGGCCATAGTTGCCGACAGGATCCTGAAGGGAATGGAGACTACCGTCATGCCCCGGGGAATGAGAAAATGACTGAACAGTCTGCCCGGTGGAGCCTGGGGACCTCCTTCCCGAGGGCCCCGGGTCGATGCGGAACACGCGGGCGTCGAGACCGCAGCCGAGGTGAAGTACCGTCGAGGCGGGATTTGCGGTGAGGAAGACCCGCGTCCACCGGTCAAAGGAAAGAGCCCGCATCGGCAGCGTAATCTCACCGCCCCTCGGGAGTTTCAGCAAAGAGAAGTTGTAGTCGATGCGAGCCAAAGCCTCCGCAGCAAACCGGTCGCCAATGAAATATACCGCAAGAATTGCTCCTAGAGGGACGCAGAAATATTGATGGCCCTGTCATGAATCCTGTCGAGCTTGGCGAGGGCGTCTTCCGCGACGTTGAAGCCTGCCCTCACCATTGTGGGATTGCCTATCTCAAGGTAACCCAGCATAAGGGAGACTCCCTCGTGATACCTCTCCAATTCTCGCTGCGCATCGTTCAGGAGCTGAACATCCTCAGGCGGCATCCCCTCATGGATCTTCTTGATCACATCGTTCTTGAACCTTTTCGCACCCTTCTGTGTCACCACATAGAGGGATCTTATCACCTGGCCGTAATCTTCCCTTGACATGGTGCCCCCTTCAATACCTTCACATGCCTCCCTGAGTTCCCTGAGATGCTTCGCATCATAGAGCAAGCCCTTTTTCCCCTCCGAGGAGGAGCCTGATGTTCCACCTGATGATTCGCCTGATAATTCTCCCACAACGGTGTTGAGGGCTTCCTCGTCATCATCATCGCCGGGAAGAGGAGTGCTGCACTCCTCGCACACCTCGGCCCCGCGGGGATTATCATGGCCGCAGTTGTCGCAGATGATCCTGTCAGAGCCGCTTATCCTGACATAGAAACCGCATTCCTCTTCTTCATCTGACATTGAGATTCTCCTTTCACCTTATCGGGCATGGATTCTGTCTCAGTACCGTGAAATGGCTGTTGCCAAGCATGCCGCATTTCTGCAAGGATAAATATTCTTGTGCTCAAATAAGAATCCTTTAGCCTTCTTTGAAGTTCATGGTGCTTCCACCCTCACCAGGTGCCGTTGATATACCCTTTATTTACCCTGTGATGAAGTTCTCGAAGGTTTGCTTTAAACAATCCACAAAGCCTGTCCTGGGAAATGTGTAATGCCCGGCTAGAACAATGGTATAGGAATTGTGCCGTGGAGATCAGAGGGAAATTAAGGTGACCGGATCGAAGCTTACAATAGCATGATTTGCTTACACTGGTAACTTCAATGACAAAGGTGGTGAGGCAGTATGAAAGAATGGACCAGGGAGGATCTGGAGAGAGATATCGTGGGAAAGATGAGGGCTGTCACAATCCCGGTGAATATCAGGATAGAGGGAGAGCAGCGTATCCTTGATACGGGAGAGATAGAATCCATTCTCAGAAAGGCTCACACCATTACGCAAAATGAATGCGGATGCCGGAAAATGATGGGAAACTGCAATCCCCCCATCGAGCCTGGTGACGGATGCCTCGGCATCAACGAAACCGCAGAGGATATAAAAAAATATGGCGCCAGAGAGATTTCGCTGGAGCAGGCCATCGAAGGTCTCAGAAGGACTTACCGGGCCGGCCTTGTGCATATGGCCTATATCTTTCCCGACCAGGAAACCCCTTTCCTGATCTGCAGCTGCTGTGAATGCTGCTGCCATTCCCTCGGGGCGGCAAGGAGGCTTGGTTACAAGAATCAGGTTTTTCCTTCACGGCTTGTGGCAGTCCAGGATATGGCCACCTGCTCCTCCTGCGGCACCTGTGTTGAGCGATGTCACTTCGGAGCCAGGAAGATAGGGAGCGATGTCATGGAGTATTCCCCTGAAAAGTGCTACGGATGTGGGCTGTGTCTTGAAACCTGTCCCTCCGGAGCAATCAGCATGGAGAAAAGGGATGGTGAATGAGAGATCCCGCATTTCAGGAGCGGGCCGGGAGACCGGAGCAGGTGTAATGAAAGTAAATATAGGAAGGGAAGATAGGAAGGGAAGATATGAAGAGAATAATGCTGCCGCGGTTAATCTGCCTGTTCTGTGCAGGCCTGTTGAGTCTCCTTGCGCCATGGGTATGGGCGGAAGAAAAGGTAGAGGATGGATTCTACGCAGTCCGGAGAGTCTCTGAAACAAGGGAGGCTCTTCTGCCTCTTGCAGATGATGAGATTATCGTGAATTACAGCTCCATGTTTCAAGAACCGGGAGACAAGAAAGAGTATGTCGTGATAACAAAAGATCATCATGTTCCCCTCTCCCTCAAGGAAATGCCGGTGAAAGTAAAGGACAGGACCGAGCGGACGAAATTCTGGCTCAGCATATGTCTCACCGACGATGCTGCCAGGGTACTCGAGGAATTGACAAAGGCCAACATCGGTAAGACCGGCACGATTGTGATCAACGGCGAGTCTGTCACCAGGCACAAGATTAAGTCAATCATCAAAGACGGGAAAATGGTCATTTCACGATGTGCAGACAACGCCTGTGAACGTCTGTTTCTGGATCTCAAGGACAACGTGAAGAGCCCTTATCCCGAGAAATAGTCAGGTCAGGCCTTCAGGAATGATCAACAGGAAGTCAGATTCCGGCTGCCCAGGGTCTCCGGCATGGCCCCGGGACTTTTGCCGAAGCTCTTGCTCAGATGATTCACTTTTTGATATAATAGACAGAAGAAACAATAAACTCCTTTCCTTTATTTGCCGGCTCACCCGTGAGCGAAGCGGAGGATGGAGTCTGGGTGGTCATGAGTCGAGAATCGCCAGTTGTCTATAGCACTCTATGAAGCAATCAAAGGAGCCCGCAATGCAGCACAGGAAGAGGAAACCATTCAGTCTCATACTCATAATCCCCGCACTCACCATGACTTTTATTGCATTCCTCAATTTATTGGCAGGGTGCGGAGGGGCAGGCACGACAGAGTCCTTCTACCAGGGCGGCTGGAATGGCGGATCGTCGGCAACAGACGGAACGGGCCCCCAGGTGGAGTCGGCGTCAAACCTGAACAACCCTGGCCAGCCTCTCGCATTAGGAGACTGGCTTCAGATCAACGGCACGAACTTCGGAAGCACCCAGGGCTCGAGTTACGTGGCCTTCACCAACGGGTCCGGGCTCAACACTCAAGCCGATATATATGCCCTGTGGACCGATACGCAGGTAGTCTGCAGGGTGCCCCTCACGCTCACGGGCAAAAAATCTCTCCAATGCCTGAACCAGAATAAGAGTGGCCCAGCCTGGGCACAGGCATGGAAAAGCGGAGGGAGCAGCTGGCTCGGCGCCTGTGCGGTCTCTGCAGTCGCCATTCAGCCTTCTTCCCCTCACCTCTGCACCAAGGACGACGAACGTGTGGCAAACCTCGGGGGGCCGATGCTGCTGCCGATGCTCGTAGTGGGCGGCGTGGCCGCGGCCATTGTCAATGCAACGGTAAACTCCAATCAGCACAATGCGGATCCCCAGCCCACCCCTCCTATTCCTTCACCTTCACCGTCTCCTACTCCGTCCCCTACGCTTTCAGTCTCTCCGTCTCCTTCGCCGAGCCCGACACCTACAGTGTCGCCTACTCCCTCAGTGTCACCCTCACCGGCCTCCTCACCTGGCGGTGGCGGTGGCGGCGGCGGCACCACCTGGGCCCCCACCATCGGCTCGTACCAATATACCGGCAAGGAAACAGCCCTGAAAAAGAGAGGCACGGGAAGGCCCAGGGATACTCACACTGTCACCAGCGCTGTCGATAGTGCCGATACAGGCTCCGGGTCTCTGCGGGAAGCAATTACAAACGCTGCCGATGGAGATACCATAAACTTTACGGATGGGCTGGGAACGATCACGCTTACTTTGGGGGAACTTGCTATCACTGGTAAATCAATCACCATCGACGGTTCAAGCTCCTCAACGCCCATTACCGTCGATGCCTCTGCAACCACATCACGGGTATTCAATATTGGCGCCAATGCTACGGTTACCATCAAAAGCCTGATCATGAAAGGCGGAAACGTAAAGAATGACGTCACCAACCCAAATGGGGGAACTATATATGCCGACACCTCGTCAAAGCTCACCTTGACCGGCTGCACCGTCGATGGCTCAACGGCCATTCAAGGCGGCGGGATTTATGCGGCAGATGGCGCTTCCCTGAAGATGGAGCGATGCACCGTCAGCAACTGCGTTGCAGCAGCGGCCCTTAATGGAGGAGGAGGCGGGATCTATGGGGCAGGCACCGCCACCATGGAGCTCACTGACTGCACTGTAAAGAATAACACAGCAAAAATTATGGTGGATGTGACAAGCGGGAGAGGCGGGGGAATTTTCGTGGAAGGACCTGCCACCGCAAAGCTCACTAACTGCACCATCAACAGCAATACCTCGGAAAATACCACCCTGGGAAGCGGGGGCGGAGGAGGACTCTATCTCTCAAGCGTGCTGGCTCCGGCAGTGGCGGGATCACTGTCACTGGTGAACTGCACCATCGCCTTGAACACTGCATCTACCGACGGGGGCGGGATATTCTCATCCTCAATCGCTCCTGCCGCCACGATCACCAACTCCACCATCAGTGATAACACCTCTGCGGGAGCGGGCGGCGGGTTCGCATGCCGTGCCGCCGATGGCGCACACCTGCTGAATACCGTGGTGATTAACAATCATGACGGCTCGGGAGCGGAAGATATCTCCAACGGCGGGGCTGATATCAATGTCTATTACTGCTGGTACAGCAAAACATCAGGTGAAATCGCGACAAAGACCATGGCGCCGAATGTCACCAGCGCCTATGATGCCCTCAAGGGACTGGTCGCGCTCTCCCTCAATTCGCCGGGCACCACTGAGACCATGGCGGTCATGGCGGGCTGCCCTGCAATAAACACAGGCACCTACGTTTACTTCAATGCCGCTTATGGCTATTACTTCAAGGGGAACGACGGGATTTATTACACTCTTGTGCCCTTCGGCACCCATATCCCCGGCGACCCGTCTGCAGACAGGATCACTACCGACCAGCGCGGCGAGAAGCGCCAGCAATAGGAACACCAGGCGGTACAGCCTGAGCGGCGCTGAGATTGGATCGGAAATGGCACTGCTGCTGCGCGGGAGTGTGCCGCAGCAGGATTTTTTTCACTGCCGGAATAGCCCTTATAGATGAGACAATCATTAACCCAAATCTTCCTTGCCCTCCTCTCAGGATTTCTGCTGGGGATCTCCTTTCCCGACAGCAGGTTCTCTCTGTGTGCCTGGATCGCCCTTGTCCCCCTCTTCTTCGCCCTGACGGGGTGCGGCATGAAGAGAGCTTTTCTGCTTTCCTGGGCCACCGGTTTCTGCTTTTTTTGCACGATCTTTCAGTGGGGCTTTCTCTTCGGAGTGCCCGTGTGGCTCGCCATAAGCCTCCTGGAGGGCTTTTTCATGGGGATCTGCGGCGCCCTTATCGCCCCTTTTCTCAGAAGCACAAGGAGCGCCGTAAGGATCATATCCCCGGCCCTGGTATGGGTGAGCTATGAATACCTCCGGTCTCTTGGCTTCCTGGGGCTCAACTGGGGAAGCCTCTCCTATTCCCAGTACATGGTTCTTCCCCTCATACAGATCGCAGGTATTACAGGGATGTACGGCATCACCTTGATGATTGTCCTCTTCAATGCATCAGTCAAAGAAATACTGACAGGCATAGCTTTGCGTTGGAACTCAGGGAAAGGGATATGGCCGGCATTTCGCAGACTGGAGAGGGAATCTGTGATACTCGCCCTGCTTGCCCTTCTCATCCCCCTCGCTTCCCTCTGCTGGGGCTACGGCAGGATCGCATCGGATCGCTCAAGGGAGCATCTCTATCCCCGTGTGAAGATCAGCACCATTCAGCCCAGCCTGGACATGTGCCTTGAGTGGGATGCCACAGTGAAGAGGATAACCATCGCCGCCCTCGAGAAACTTACCGTCAGGGGAAAGGTGGAAGGGGGCACCCTCTTCTTCTGGCCCGAGTCCGCGGTGCCCACCTATTTCCCTAACGATTTCAAAGCGACACAGGGCATCCTGAGCTTTGCTGCGAAGCACGGGATCTACCTCCTCGCCGGCGCTCCCTTTATGGGGGGAGATTTACATATTTACAACTCGGCATTTCTCATATCACCGCAGGGAACCATACTGGAGAGCTATTCCAAGCGCCGCCTTGTTCCCTTCAGCGAGAACCTCCCCTGGAGCCCGCACCTGCGCAGATACAGCCCTTTCAACAGGTTTAGGGATGTGTGGCCAGGCGCCGCATGGAAAACCTTCACCACGCCGGCGGCCAGATTCGGGGTGATCATCTGCTTTGAAAGCGACTTCCCTTACATAGCCCGCATCAATGTCAGGCGGGGAGCGCAGTTTCTCGCAGTGCTCACCAATGATGCCTGGTTCGAAAGAAGCTCGGCAGCCACGCATCACCTCAGCTGGAGTGTCTTCAGGGCCCTCGAGAACCATGTGAACGTGGTGCAGTCTGCGAATACAGGGATCAGTGCCTTCATCGACTATAATGGCAGGATCAAAAGCTCCATAGAGCTCTTCCGCCGGACTGTCCTCACCGACGAGATCATCCTTCAGCCGACAGGCACCTTGTACACCCGTGCAGGCGACTATTTCCCCCTTCTCTGCCTTCTGGCAGTCCCCATTCCTTGGATTATGGCCCGGGCGGGACAAAAAAGAAATGAAGGGGAGAACGGTTATTGTTGAAGCGGGGTCCATGGAGGGCTTCAGGTGAGACCTGCAAGCTCAATGAGGGAAAGCCATCATTATAGAAGTCATTGTGAAAGGGGTATTTTGATGAAGATCTGCACCATTCTTGCAGTGTGCATGCTTAGTGTTTCTCTACTGCCGATAGAGGTTGCCCGGGCCGGGGATGCTCCCAGGGTGGGCTGGCTGTCAAGAAAAATCACTGCACCCGGTCTTGAGTATCACATATTTTCCAGTGCATCGGCAGGCGAGGAGGTCAGTTACCACATCTTCTTTCCCCCGGGCTACAAATCGGATCAGAAAAAGAGGTTTCCGGTGATCTTCTGGCTCCATGGGAGGGGCTCCTTCAGCGGTGCCATGGGAGTTTACGGTGCCGGCGGCGGAAAGGGACCTGCCGCTATGGCCGAATATTACGGTGAGGCAATGAAATCGGGGAAGATGCCTGAAGCGCTGGTGGTATTCCCGAACGGTCTTGGAGGAGGGATGTGGAGTGATTCCCTCGACGGGAAGACGCCGGTGGAAACGATCTTCATCAAGGAGCTCATCCCGGAAATCGATAAAAGATTCCGGACCATAGGGAGGCGTGAAGGCCGGATTATCGAGGGATTCAGCATGGGTGGCTACGGCGCGGCAAGGCTCGGATTCAAGTATCCCGGTCTTTTTCGTGCCGTATCGATACTGGGCGCAGGGCCCCTGCAAAGGGAGTTCACAGGTGCGATCGGTCCTTCGCAGAGTGCAGAGGACCGGGAACTTGTCCTTCAAAAGATATATGGGGGAAGCCAGGATTATTTTTTCAGGCAGAGCCCCTGGCACATCGCCGAGGAAAACAAGGCAAAGCTCCAATCGGCCATCCTGATCCGCCAGGCCATAGGGGCGCTTGACACGACCCTGCCTGCCAACCGTGAATTTCATGAGCACCTCGCCAGCCTGGGAATCACCCATACCTTCGAGGTAGTGGCGGGAGTGAAGCACGATGCCCTTGCCCTGCTGAAGGCAATGGGCGATGGCAACTGGAAGTTTTATACTCAAGAGCATTAATAATTTAAGGGAAAAAAGCTCCACGGGGCTGAATACTAATTGTCAGCTCCTCTCAAGCCATCCGTGGGAGAGGTGGTTTCCCCTCACTTTCCGGGGCCTGGAGAAAGGATCCCGGTCTTCTCCTCAAAACGGTCCTGGGCTTCTCACCGGGAGCTCCCGTTCCTCTGCTGCCATCTCATATTCTTCCACCTGTCTCAGTGTAAGGGCGGCAGAGGGGAAGTCCACTATGAAGGAGCTTGTCGTGAGAGCTATTCAGGCTTTCCTTTACGATGATGAACCCTTAGACGAGGAAGAGTGGGCAGCAATCGAGCAGGGGCGCAAAGATTATGCTGAAGGGAAGGCAATACCCGCGTCAGTGATAAAGGAAAAATATGACGTACGCGATTAATTATGCAACTTCAGCGGATATAAACCTCCTGGCAATTGCCGATGATTCTCTGCGGCAACGGATCATACTGCAGATAGACAGGCTGACAGACTTCCCGAATGTTCCCAATGTAAAAAAATTAAAAGCCGGCAGGGAGTGTCCCAGCCCGGTTAACTAAACCAGATTTTCCTGTGGATTTCCCATTTACCT
>JAVHLM010000023.1:111831-133565 GCA_031082125.1 Candidatus Eremiobacterota bacterium | reverse complement strand
TCATCAGGCGCTCCCAGGGCGGCACCGATGACGAGTGGAACCTCATCGTGCTCTGCGAGGCCTGCCACCTCCATCTTCTCCACGATCTGCGGACCCTCGCCGTGAGGGGCAGGGCGCCTTACGAACTCACCTTTACTTTCGGCTCACTCTCGGAAGGCCCCCCCTTCCTCGTCTATCAGAAGGGCTCGAGGTCCCCTCAACCCTCTTTCTTCGCGAAGACCACCATCTCCTCGGAGATGATGGTGTATTCCGATCCCTCGTAATCGCCGAAGGCATGGGCGATGGAAAAGCCCGCTCCTGCGAGCCTGCCGGCAAGCTCGCAGAGGCTGTAGAGCCTTATGGAGTGCACTGGCTCCTCTACTTTCTGACCTGTCTTCAGGATCATGTACTCGCTCCACTGGTTATAGCGGCTCCTGAGGAGATCGAAGGACGAAGCCCGCGAGAGGAGCTTCCCCTCAAGCTCTTCCCAGTTCCTGCCAAGGCCTTTCTGGAAGCCCATCCTCTCCACGATGTGCTCCCTGTTGTGGGTGTGGATCACGAGGAATCCCCCGGGGCCGACGGCCGCTGCCGCGCGCCCGAAAAGGGCAAGGTTCTCCTCCTCGCTGAAGAGACCGAAGGTGTTGTTGAGCAGGAGGACCAGTTCGAACGGCCCCTTGAACTCCACGGCCCGGAAATCGCCGTGGATCAGCTCGGGGGCAAGGTTTTTCATGCGGGCGATCTCTTCGGCTTTCCTTATGGCATAGTGGCTGATATCAATGCCGGTGACAAGGCAGCCCCCATGGGCAAGGGTAAGAGTGTGGCGGCCCACGGAGCACCCGAGATCAAGAACCCTGCCGCCTGAGGGCACCTCGGTCTTCTCAAGGATGAAGACCGCCTGGGAGGTTCCCTCGTCCCACTGTGCGATGAGTCCTTCAGCATACTCCTTGTCCCAGAGGGGATCGCTCCCCCACGGGGTCTCGTCGGAGAGGGGAAATTTGAGTGCGCGCATTGACCCCCCTTGCCGGAATTCTCCAAGGTGCTTCTTCGCCAGAGGCACGGCAACTCCTCTTCCCGAGCAGGATATTGGGCCCCGCCGGAGAAATCCTCCGTGGACAGACAAATACCAAGGAGGAATGAAGTAATGAGAAAGTATGTCCCGGTAGTGATATTCTTCATGCTTTTTGCCTTCGCGCTCACCTGCACGGCATATAGCCAGGATCCCAAGAGGCTTGCCGTGTTCCCCTTCAAGACCGGCTCCACCATCGGCCACTGGTGGGGCGGCGGCTTTGATCCCGGCCCCTCAATGGCGGAAATCCTCACCACAAGGCTCATCAAGTCAGATAAATACGTGGTTCTCGAGAGAGAGAACCTTGACAAGATAATGCAGGAGCACAACCTGGGCATCGCAGGAGAGGTCACCGCCGAGACGGCCGCCGAGGTGGGCAGGCTCCTGGGCGCCCAGTATATGATCTTCGGCACCGTCACCGAGTTCTCATGTGTTGACTCCGGCGGCGGCGGGGGCTGGTCCATCGGCTTCGGAATCGGCGCCTCAGGCTCAAACAAGGGCAACAAGAAGGTGAGGGTCTCTGTGAACGCCCGCGCCGTTGATGTGAACACCGGCATGGCATGCGCGCCCTTCGAAGTGCGCAAGGAGATCCCCGTGAAGTCCGGCGGCGGCTCCTTCTATATAGGCGGCACCGGCGGCGGCAGCGAAGGCGGCGAGACCATAGAATCGGGACTGGGCAACGGCCTCTACGAGGTGGCCGACGAGCTCATAAAGCAGTTCGAGTCGGCCAAGTTCAAGGAGCTTGCCGCAAAGCCCAAGCTCGAGGGGTACGTGATTAATACCGACGGGACCAAAGTGTATATCAGCCTTGGGAGAAAAGACGGCATTGTCAAAGGGATGAAGTTTGAAGTAACGCGCCCCAAGTCATTCAAGGATCCCCGAACGGGCGAAACAAAGACAATGAACAGCAGCATCACCACAATAGAAGCGAAAAATGTGGATGACTCCATGACAGAATGCGAGTCTTCAGGAACAGGCGATCCCATCCAGGCAAATGACAGAATAATACAGAAATAAATGCAAAAAGAAAAGGTGTAACACTTCTTTTTACACCTTTTCTTTTTTATTGCGTAGTTTTTCTCGAGGTTATAATAACCGGTTTCAAATAGTCGAGAGGAGATCATTCCGTGAAACTCTTATCTCACCGAGCTGTAATCCGTATTACTATAGTCTTATGCTTAATGATGGTCCTGGTTTTATCATTTTACATGCAGAGTTACGCGGCTCCCAAGACTCTCGCAATGGTGTGCAATATTTATGGCCGCCTCACTGTTATAAGGGACAACCAGGAAAAAAATGCCAAGGTCCGCTCTGCTCTCATAAGTAATGACCAAGTCATCACTGACGGGAGATCACAGGCAGTCCTTCTTATGAAAGATAATTCTGAAGTAAAGATGGGACCGAACACGAAGATTACTATAGAGGAAAAAAATGCCAAGAAGGGGATCTTCTTATGGTTTGGCAAAGTTTTCGCAAAAATGACCCGGCAGGATGCGAATTTTGAGTTCGGATCGCCCCATGGCGCAGCAGCGATTGAAGGGACTGAACTGCAGATGGAAGTGGACAAGAGCGCAGGGAGCATTCTTACAGTCGCTGAAGGGAAAGTTCTATTTTCCAACAGCAAGGGTAAAGTGAGAGTAAAAGGTTCTGAGCAATCAATGGCGAAATCCAAGACCGCCACAATTTCTGCACCGAGAATAGTGCAGTTTCAAAAGCTCATCATGTGGCAGAACCAGATAAACAAATACGTTGATGCCATGGAGAGTTTTAAACAGGCATTTGATAATGCCGTAAGAATAAAACAGAGCAGCGGAGGCTCTCTGATAGCAGCACAGCAGCAGGTGAAAGAAATTAACCAGGCAAGAGATCTTCTTGATTCCATGGTGCCTGATCCTATGTTCCAGAGAGGCCATAATGCCATGAAAGGTGCCTTTCACATTCTGCTCCAATATCTTGTATCGACGGTGCCCCAGCATCAGCAACAGTACCTCCAACAGGGACAGGCTCAGCTGCAGATTGCAGAAACCGAGCTCATAAAATACAAAGCTTATTATCAAAATGAGGAAAGAAAATTTCTCTCTGAACCGACCTATGATTCTAATCCCATTAAATAATTATGTTGTCTCAGAAAGGCGATAAAAAAAAGGACAAGAAGAAATTAGGGAGGGCTGGTTTCCTCTTTTTCTGCGCCATATTGATTTTCCTGTTCATGATCGCCATCAATCAATGGGGAATACTTGCCAGCTTTAACTCCTCATGGTGGGACGATCTCATGGTGAATTTCGGGAAAAGACCACCTCACCGCAATATATGCCTTTTATCCATAAACAGGAGTGATACTGATAAATATGGCCCCTTCCCATGGAATCGAATCCTTTATGCAAAAGTGGTGGACTTTCTCAAAGAAGCAGGGGCAGAAGTCATCGCATTTGATTTCTACATGAGAAAAGAGATCCCCAGTGAAGACAGAGAGTTCATAAGATCTATAAGAAATCATGGAAAGGTCATACTTGCGCAGCCCTGGGACTATAATGAAATGGCGCCTGAAGAACCACCAAAAAGCTTCAAGGAAAGCGGCGCTTATTTTGGTCACGTGGTCGTCACGGACAGGAAAGTATACCGCTATCTGCCTCTGGTATATATGAATCCTCTCACAGATACAAGGAAAAGCTTCGATGAGAATATCTACTGCCTCTCACTGAGCCTCCTTTCTGTCCAACTTTTCAAAGACTACGAAAAAGAGCCGATTACAACAGACGAAAACGGTTTCTTTTCAACAATGCAGTTAAAAGATATTTCCATACCATTCATCAAGGCAAGCGATGAAAAATTTCCCTACAGGATGATGATTGATTATTCAGGATCAAGAAGGCAATTTATCAAGCTGGGGCAGGAATGGCCCATAAGCATAATACTCGACGAGAAAAGAAGTGAAACCTCGAAGGCACTTCTGGAAACCATCAGGAACAGGGTAAAGGGTTGCATTGTTCTTATATATAACAGCCTTGACCCCCATGACACCTTTTATACCCCCTACTCAAGACAGGCAGCAGAAGATCAGAGCGATGATGATCAGATGCCAGGTGGCGTTATCCATGCATTTGCCATATCATCCATTCTTAATAATGCTTTTACAGGTTATAATGCCTATTTTGACTGGTTGCTCCCCCTTGTCCCTTTATTTCTCGGGGCATTTATCTTTTCCAGGCCAATAAAATGGAGCATAAGAATCTTTTTTTTCTGCGGTCTCTGCGGTCTATGGGTCCTCATCTGCGCGTTGTCATTCATTTATTTCCATACTCTCATCAATCTTTATACACCCCTCACGGGCCTCCTCCTCCTCTTCATCGCCCTCATCTTTTATGAGCGCAAGCAGTTCATCTCCTACTTCGGGCAGTTTGTCTCACACCGCCTCGGCGAGGAGATCCTCAAGGACGAGACAAGGGCTCACGTGGGAACCCGCGAGGTCGAGGCCACCATCATCTTCGCCGATATCAGGGGCTTCTCCACCATCTCCGAGAAGCTCTCACCCGTTGAGCTCACGAAGCTGATGACGGAATACCACACGGAGATGAACAAGATCTTCGATAAAAACAGGGGCACCATCCTGGACTACCTGGGCGATGCCGAGATGGTGGGATTCGGCGTTATCGACGGGCAGAAGGAGCATGCGCTGCTCGCCATCAAGTCGGGCCTCGAGATGCAGGCTGCAATCGCCGGGCTCCGCGAGAAGTGGGGCCTTGTCAAGGGCATGGTTTTCGAGGTGGGGGTGGGCATCTGCACAGGGCCCGTGGCCGAGGGCGTCGTGGGCAGTGACAGCAAGGCGCAGCTCGTGGCGATGGGCGACACGACCAACACGGCGGCACGCATCCAGGCCCTCTCGAAGGACCTCGACAGCCTGGTGACCATCAGCGACAGCTGTTACGTGAAGGTGAAGGACGAGATCGAGAGCGATCCCCTCAAGGAGATGCCCCTCAAGGGGAAAGTGCAGAAGGTGATGCTCCACCGTGTAAGGGCTGTCAGGCCCGAGACCCTCAAGCGCCTGGAAAAAGTGATAAAGAGCTGATGCCATGAAAAAAGCCGATTCAGTGATAAAGGCCCCGTACCTCATTACCATGGCCCCGGGTGACAGAGACCTCCACCGGGACTGGGCCGTCGCCATCCACAGCGGCATGATTGAGGAAATCGGGCCCTACGAGACTATAACAAGCCGCTATGAAGCCGCCGAAATCCACGACCTTGCAGGGCACCTTGTCATGCCGGGAATGATCAACACCCACGGCCACGTGCCCATGATAGGCTACGCGGGGAAAATGCCTGACGGGATCCCCTTCGACGATGTCCTTTTCCGCTACATGCTCCCCCTTGAGAGAGAATTCCTGAAAACGCCTGGGTTTGTCTATTACTGCACGCTCCTTGGATGCCGCGAGCTTGCCATGGCGGGGGTAACCACCACCGTTGAGATGTACTACGAGGCCGAAGAGATGATCAAAGCCTTTTCTGAGACCGGGCTCCGGGCCGTCATAGGCGAGACGGTGATGAGCGACTTCCCGGCGCCGTCGGGCCGGGATGCAAGGGGAGCGCTCTCTTACATACGGGAGCTCCATAAAAGGCTTCCTCCCGCCGGTGAGCGCCTCCAGGAGCTTGCCGTGGCCCCTCACTCGGCCTATGCCTGTGATGATGAGACTTTGCTTTCCTGCTCTTCCCTGGCGGGGGACCTGGGAATTCCCCTGCTCATGCACTGCTGCGAGACGCCGGACGAGGCCGGGAAGCCCCGCGACAAAGAGGCGGCGCCTCCCTCAAGCTTCTACCGGAGCCGCCCCTCGGTGACCTCCTCACCGCTTGCTCATCTGGCAGGAATCGGCATATTCAATGTCCCGAGAGTGCTCCTGGCGCACTGCATCTACCTTGAGGAGAGCGACATCGAGGCCATGGCTGCCTGCGGCGCAGGCGCCTCGTATAACGGCATCTGCAATACCCAGATAGGCCTGGAGATCGCCCCCGTGGCAGAGATGCAGAAAGCCGGCATCCCTGTGGGCGTGGGGACTGACGGCCCTCTCACCAACGACAGGCTCGACATCCTGAGCCAGCTCCTCCCCCTGATGTGCTTTCAGCGCCACAGGGCACGGAAAAGCGCCACGCTCTCGTGCCATGCCATGTGCGCGATGGCCACCATTGAAGGAGCCCGCGCCATCGGCCTAGAGAAAAAGACCGGGTCCCTGGAGAAGGGAAAGCACGCCGATATCATCGCCCTCTCACTGGACGGAAGGGACAGCACCTCCCTTTACCTTGACAATGACTCTGTGTACGCCTGGATTGTGAAAAAGGCCTTCCCCTCCTCGGTTGCCTTCTCAATGGTCGGCGGCAGAAAGCCCCGGATCCCTGACAGGGATAAGATTATGGCGGAGCTCTCGCCGGCCCTGGAACGCATCAGGGCATGGGAGCCCTGAAAAGGCAATGAAGGAAAAGAGGGCCTTCTATTGAAAGAGTTACCATAAAGCTGTAAAAGACTCCCCATATTCATCAGCAAAGGAGCAGTGCACCATGGCAAGACTGGGTATTCTTTTCCTCATTATGACACTCTGCCTTTCTCTCTCTCTGGCCTGTCATCATGCATGGGCGTCGGAGCAGAAGGTGCCTGACGACATCAAGTCCCTCATGGACCGCTCGGGAGGCACGGCAGAATACCCCGACGCCGACGTGCTCACTCTCACCGAGGACGTCAGCGTGGAGTTCAAGGAGAACGGCGACACCACCACGACAAGCCATTCCCTTGTGAAAATTCTCACGGAAAACGGGAAGAAGAACTACTCAACACTCTCCTTCTCCTATCACCGCCGTTACCAGGAGATAGAGATCCCCCTGGCCCGCGTCATATTCCCCGACGGCACCTTCCATGTCATCGACGCCTCCGCCATCAAGGACACCACTTCGCCGGAAACGCAGGAGATGAACATCTTCGAGGAAAACTTCAGGCAGAAGACCGTCACCATCCCCAACCTCGCCGTGGGGTGCACCATTGAGTACACCAACGTGACGAAGGCAAAGGCCCTCCTCAAGAACAATTACTCCGACGAGTTTTATTTCCAGGAAGGGCAGCCCGTCCTGCACAAGAAGGTCACCGTGAGAGGGCCGAAGAGCATGCCGCTGCGCACGGTGGTAAAAAACGGCACCCTGGCTTTCTCCGAGAGCAAGGAGGGAGCCCTGGCCGTTTACACATGGGAAGGGCGCAACATGCCGCAGATCATCTCAGAGAGCGGCATGGTCTCCCTTGGTGATGTGGCAGTCAAGGTCCTTGTAAGCACCTTCAAGAGCTGGAAGGAGCTCTCGGCCTACGGCGAGTCCCTCAACGAGGGGAAAGTGGATATGAGCCCGGCGCTCCGCGAGACAGTAAAGAAGCTCACCGCAGGTCTTGCTACCGATGAGGAGAAAATCCTTGCCATTTTCCGCTTTATCTCCCAGAAGATACGCTACATGGGCTCATCAATGGACGTGGGGGCCTTTATTGAGCCCCACCAGGCCACGTACACCTTCGACAAGCAATATGGCGTCTGCCGTGACAAGTCAATCCTGATGATGGCCATGCTCAAGGAGATCGGCGTCACAAGCTTCGATACCCTTATCAACGTGAACGTGGCCACCGTCACCGAGGTCCCCACCATTTACTTCCAGCATGCCATCTGCGCCGTGGCCCTCAAGAACGGCTCCATTATTTACATGGACCCTACCCTTGAGCTCTCCTCGTCCTTCGGGGAGACCTATGTAGGCGACAAGCACGTGCTCCTTCTCTCCAGGGAAGGAAATGACCTGGTACTGGCGCCACCCGTGCCTGCCGAAAAAAGCCTGGGAACCATCTCGGCCCGCACTGAGCTCAAGGAAGACGGCTCCCTCACGGGCACAGTGCAGGTGAAGGGGAAAGGCTACTACGACCTGGTGCTCCGCTCGGTGAACAACTCTTACCCTGCCGTGCAGTTCAGCCGTTTTCTCTCGCGCCTGGGCACCCGCTTTCACCCCAAGGCCGTCATCAGCGACGTGCAGTCGGGGAACCCCGTCGATCTTGCGGCGCCCTATTCATTCTCCTTCAAGCTGAACGCGAGGGACTACGGCGCCCCGGCAGGAGACTTCATGCTCCTTTCCATTCCCCTTTCAAATTCCCCCTTTGACCTTGTGACGGCAAACATCTTCAGGGACTACACGACCCTCAAGGAGAGAAAGTATCCCATGAGAGTCTTTTCTACATGCGGCACGGAGCAGTACAGCTCCCTCATCATCCCCGCTTCGTACCGTATCGTCTCAATACCGCCCTCGATGAAATTCAGGCAGGGCCCCGTTTCCGTCACGATAGAGACAAAGCTTGAAGGCTCGACAATCACATGCCACAGCGACTGCCGCATAGAGAAGACCGTACTCTCGCCGAAGGAATACCAGGATCTCAGGAAAGCGGCCCTGGAGCTCAAGGCCTTCACCCGCAAGATGGTGATCCTGGAAAAGAAGCGCTGAAACCCGCTCTCCATGCAACAGGAAAAGGAGGAATCTGATGATGCGAAGCATACGAACCCTTGCCGCCACGCTGCTCCTGGCGGTGCTGCTCACCGCGGCTGTCACTGCCGTTGATTTCAATGAGATTCTCAAGAGCGCCCCCGACGGGTCACAGTTTCCCGACGCGAACGGCCTCATTCTCTATTCGGAGAAGATCTACGAGGTGAAAGGCCAGAAGGCCACCGAGGATACGAGGTACCTTATCAAGGTCCTCAACAAGCACGGGAGGGAAAAGTACAGCGACCAGCAGGTGCCTTACGACACAGAGACCGAGCAGCTTATCTTCAACAGGGGGGGAACTTACAAGGGTGATCTCACCTTCATGGAAATAGAGAAAAAAGCCATAAACGACATTACGCCGGCTGAGCTTGCCGACGCGACTATCTATTCAAACCTTCTCAACCGTGTCTTCTCATTCCCCGTCGTGGACCCCGGCGTGACGCTCCTGCTGGACTATCGGAAAGTCCTTGACCTGAAGGAAAACCTCTACGTGAGCGACAGGGTCTATTTCCAGCTTGATGAGCCCCTTCTTGACAAGGTATTCACCGCCACGGTACCTACAGGGACAAAGCTCTCCGCGAGCTTTGTCGGGAAAAGGGAAGAGTTCGCCTCAGGTGAAAAGGACGGTACCACCACTTACACCCTCAAGGTGAGCAAGGTTCCCCAGATAAAGAGAGAGGAGAGCATGCCTCCCCTGCCGGCAGTGGCCCATAACATGCTCTTCACTACCGCCACTTCATGGGAAGAGGCCACGCGCCCCTTCTCGGGAAAATTCTTTGAGGCGGCGAAAGTGACGCCTGAAGTGACGGCCCTGGCCAGGGAGATCACGGGGAACGCCTCTTCCCGGGAGGAGAAGATCAAGGCCATAGCCATCTATATGGCTCAGAAGGTAAGGGCAGTGAGCCTTCCCCTGGGCGATGCCGGCTATACCCCCCACAAGGCTGCCGTCGTCATCAAGAACAAGTATGGTGACTGCAGGGACAAGGCGGTGCTCTTCATATCGCTTCTGGAGGCCTGCGGCGTGGAAGCATGCCCCGCCCTGGTGAACGACCACTTTCTTCCCCTTGCAAAGGACGTGCCCACCCTCAAGCAGTTTGACTCGGTATACGTGGCGCTCCCGCGGGGAAAGGAGTACGTGCTCCTCGATCCTTCCGCTGAGATGGCGCAGTTCGGCTATGTGGAGAACCGCATCGGCGCCGAGGCCCTCGTGGTAAAGGCCGGTGGCACCGAGTTCACCCCCCGGCGCGGCTACTCGCCGATCACCGACAGGTCGGAAAACGCTGTGAGCGGTACCCTCAATGACAGGGGAGATTTTGCCGGCACCCTCTCGTCGAAAACCTCAGGAATCTATGACTCGAGCGCCAGGGGCACTTTTTACCACCTGAGGGGTAAAAAGCTCAAGATGTACTTCGAGCAGAAAATCGAGGAGTTCTGCCCTGATGCCGAGGCGGCAAGCTTCAGGAGCGGCGATGCCCTCGATCTCTCAAAGAACATGGAGCTCTCCGTCGCCGTCAACGCCAGGGAGTTCGCCGTGATTCAGGATAACCTGATGATCCTGAAGGTGCCCAGGATGCCCTTCGGCTTTTCGAGGATCCCGTACTCGCCCAGCCTCTCCGCGAGAGAGTACCCCTATGTGCTCGGGAGCACGAGCGAAATCTCCTACGAGCTCCTGCTCAAGATCCCGCCCGGGTACAGGCCCCTTTATATCCCCGGGGATATCGCCGTCAGCGAGCCTTACCTTGACATCTCCCTCAAGTGCCGGTTCAATCCCTCGTCACGGGAGCTCTCTTACCGCCGCGAAGTAAAATTCAAGGAGAACCAGGTGAGCCCGGCGCTCTACCCTTCCTTCAAGCGTTATCTTGAGTCCCTCGACCTGGCACAGAACAACCTTATCCTGCTCAAGAAATAAGGGGGGCTATTCCCCTTTGAACATGGGGGGGCGCTTTTCCAGGAAGGCCTGGAGGCCTTCCTTATAGTCGGCGCTGTCATAGACTTTCCGCCTGAGGCCCTGGATTCTCTCAAAGGTCTCAGGGCTCATGGCGTGGGCCTTTGACAGGATGCGGAGCTGCTCCTTGACGACCTGGATGGTAAGAGGCGAGTTCTTCGCAATAGTCCTCGCAAAGCCATAGGTGAAGCTCTCAAGCTCCTCAGGGGCCACGATATGGTTCAGGATCCCCAGTTTCTCGGCTCTCTCGGCCGAGATGGGCTGGGCGGTGAAGAACATCTCCTTGACCGTCGAGATATCCACGATGTTCATGAAATGGAGTATCCCGTTGAGGTTGTAAGGCACTCCCAGCTTTGCGGGCGTGATGGCGAAGGTGGCGGTATTGGTTCCCACGAGGATATCGCAGGTGAAGGCCATCTCGCAGGCCCCTCCCCACACCCCTCCCTCTATCATGGCGATGACAGGAGCAGGGAACCTTTCAATTTCTCTCAGCACCGACTCCATGGGGTCTCCGTAAGCGAGCGGATCACGCCCAGGCTTCGCGAGCTCCGAGATGTCGTGGCCTGCCGACCATACCTTTGCCCCTTTTTCGGCTCTCAGGATGGCGACGCGGAGCTTCTTCTCCTCGAAATCCCTGAGCGCCCCGATGATATCCTCGATAAGCTCCTTGGAGAGGGCATTTCTTTTCTTGGTGTAGCACATGGTGATGGTGCCGATGTGCTCGTCGATTTCCGTGGTGATCGTGTTCACTTCAAGTCCTCCTTTATAATGATAGGCCTGCGCCATGGAGGGCGCAGGCTGTCTATACCGCAGGGCGGCAGTCTTAATGGCCGGAATTACTTCAGCTTCGCCGCCTCTCCGGCAGCAATCTCGTGGTCGGGGTTGATCTCAAGGATTTTCTGGTAAAGTTCAAGGGCCTTGGCGGTGTTGCCGCTCTCCTGGTAGACGCGGGCCACTTCCAGGTAGTTTTTGATGCAGAGGTCCTTGTTGCCTGTGAGCTTATGAATGTTTCCGATCTGCTCCTTGGCGAATATCTCCGAGGGATCCATCTGAAGGACCCTGTTGAAGGCCAGGATGGAGTCCCTGAAAGCGCCTTTTTCCATGCATACGGTGCCAAGAGCCTTGAGGGCATTCACATCGTTCAGATTCAGCTTGAGGGCGGCCCTGAATTCCGACTCGGCAGAGTCATAATTCTTCGCTTCAAGGTAGAGGTAGCCCAGCTTCATGAGAATGGCGGCGTCACCGGCTGAAAGGGCCTTTATCTTCCTCAGCGTCTCAATGGCCTTGTCAGTGTTGCCTGACTCTATGAGCCTTTCAACAACATTTCTATACTGCTGCACGGCCTTGGGAATATCGCCTTCCACCGTGTAGGAATCGGCAAGTATGAGTATTACCTGCAGGTTATCGGGAGCACATTCCTGGAGCTTGCTCACGAGCTTGATGGCCCTGTCGCCCATCCCCTGCTCAGAGTATATCCTGGTGAGCGCAATGGTCTCGTTGACCATGTGCTCTATGTCGCCCGTCTTCTTGTAAATGAGAATCTTGCTCATTCTTATCTTGAATCCCTGGGGCTCAAGGCCGATGGTTCTCTGCGCCACCTCCAGCGCCCTGTCCGTTTGCATGCTTGCGTGAAGTATCCTTACCAGCTCGCAGTTCTGAGTAATCACGTCAGAGACAAGACCTTTAATGGCATAGATCTCTGAGAGGCGGGAGCATGCCACTTCGTTATCTTTCTCCCTCTGAAGAACCTGGAGGAATACCTCCCTGGCCTTATCCCACTCCGTGAGGTCAAAATGCTCCTCGGCCTTTTTCACCAGCTCTGCTGTCTCCTTGCTCTCCTTGGCGGTCTTCTGTGCCTTGGGCTCTTCTTCTATATCAGCGTCAAGAAGCTGCAGAAAGCCGTCAAGATCGCCCCTGGCGATAATCTCGCTTTCCTGGGCCCCTGTCATCCTGATTCTCTCTTTCGGCGCAGGAGGAGGCGGGGGCTTTTCCTCGGCCAGCTTCTGCGCCTCGGCCAGCTTCTGCGCCTCGGCCAGCTTCTGCGCCTCGGCCTGCTTCTGGGCTTCGGCCTGCTTCTGGGCTTCGGCCAGTTTCTGGGCTTCAGCCTGCTTCTGAGCTTCAGCCTGTTTCTCAGCCTCGGCCAGCTTCTGAGCTTCAGGTGCCGCGGGTCTCACCGGTGAGGGCGTTACCGCAGGCGGAGGGGCAGATGGCTTCTCCGGCAGGGGCGGGGAAACCCCGTCGAGGGGAATTGCGGGGATCTCATCATCGATACCGGGAAGGAGACTCTGGAGAGGAATGGCGGGGACCTCTCCATCAATCGATGACGGCAGGTCCGGGATATCAAGGGACGGAATCATCGCTGAAAGGGACGGCGCGGCCATCTGGGCCGTTTCCCCGGGAGGCTCTTTCTCAGGCTTTTCATCAGCCTCATCGATGTCCTTGGAAATCTCATCGAGAATATCATCAAGCGACAGGCCCAGTTCCTTGTCGATCAGATCAGCATCGGGCAACTCACCGTCACCATAGGACTCATCTTCATCTTCATCATCATCGTCATCAACCAGGTCACCTTCAAGCTCGTCAAAGCCCTGGTTTCCTTCAAGTGCGGACGATGCGGGGGGGGCAGGGGGAGGAGCGGCGGGGGGAGCAGGAGGAGGAGAGGCAGGGGGGGCTGCCGGCTTCGAGGACGGCGTGTCATCCCAGAAATTTGAGGCGGTTGATGAAGTCATTGAGGGAGTGTCAAAGAAAGCGTTGCTCTGCATCATGCTCTGGGAGGTGCTGGAAGTGCTCTTTGCCTGGGGTTCCGGGGTCTTCTGGACCGGCGGCTCTGGAGAGACTGGAGCTGCTTTAATCCGTTCCGTCACCCCGGGTGCAGCCTCCTTCTCCTGGACCTGCACCGGGGATCTCTTCCCGATCTCCTCTGAATCCTTGCGGGCCGCGGCAAGCATCGATTCCGCCTTCTCTTTCGCCTTCTCCATGATCTCCTGCTCTTTTACGCGGGCCCCTTCAAGTATGCGCTTCTCTTCCTTCCTTGCCTCCTCAATAATTGATTCCGCTTCCCGGCGGGCCTTGTCAAGCAGCTCCTGGGCCTTTGACCGGGAGCTTTCCTCCAGCTCCTTCACTTTCTGATGGCCCTTATGGATTATTGCCTTCACTTCCTCCTGGGCCTTCTCCCGCTCTTTCTGCGACTGCTCGCGGGCCTCTTCCACGATGTTCCATGACTGCTCCTGGGCGTTGAGCATCAGATTCAGCTCTTCATTGCGGGCCTTGTCCAGCAGGGCCTTTGCCTGCTCCTCGGCTTTCTTGACGATGTCTTCAGCCTTTTTGTCAGAGTCGCCCCTGATCGCTCTGGGCTCTTCCTTCTCCTTGAGCTTGTGCTCAAGGAGCTTGAGGAGATTCCCGGCAACTTCAGAGTCAGGCTCCAGCACCCGCACCCTTTCAATGGAGCTCCTGGCCCTTTCAAAATCCCTGCCATGAAGCGCGAGCTCTGCCATGAAAACTATGGCGGGCAGGTAATGGGGGTTGTCCTGGAAGGAGCTCTCGAGGGCCGCCACCGCGAGGTCGAGATTGCCCATCGCCCGGTAAATCCTCGCAGCCTGAAAGTGGAAAATATACTCGTTCTCAAACCTGACAGCCTTTTCAAGCTCTTTGAGAGCTTCCTCATGACGCTCAAGCTTTTCATAGGAGAGTCCCCTGTAATAGTAGGACCAGGAAAAGGTGTTATTGAGCGACAGGGCCTTTTCAAAAAATCCGAGAGACTCTTCAAATCTTTCTTTCTGGTAGGCGAGATGGCCTTTCTGGAAATTCTTGAGCCATTCCTCGCGCTCCTCAAATTTCCTGTACACCTGCTCCACAAGAGTTGCGGTAAGGTTCGACTTGGGGAAAAGCCCTATGAACCGCTTCACGAACCTGAGGGACTCGCTCTTCTTGCCGAGCTTCTGAAAGCTCTTGGCCTGGCAGAGATAGACGTTCTGGGCTTTCTTTTCATCGCGCTCAAGGGTGTAATCGAGCTGGATGTACTTGGTGATGTTTTCCAGGGCCTCGTTCCATTTTTCCTCTTTGAAATAAAAGAGCCCCAGGAGAAGATAGGGCTCCCACATGTACGGATCGGCGTCCCGGGCAGAGAGAAGAAGTGCCTGATACTTTTCCTTTTCAGCAGAAGAATCGAGAGACTTTGCATCTCTTAAGAGATCCAAAGCCTTTTTTCTTTTGCTCATTTGCGCGGGGAGTGTCCTTTCACCGGCAATATTGCTGCTTGGTTCCCTTACCCCATGAATTTCATTCGCACTCAAAAGTGAAGTTCCTGCACTGCTTGGAGTCATAGGGCCTCTCTGCTGCTTACCTTATTACTTTTCAATTCCTGGAGAACAAAGACTGCAACCATCTCAATTATAATCCACCATCGCTTCAAATACAATCGCCTGAAAGGATTATTACTGGCCATGGAGAAAAAATAAGGGCGGGATGACGGCTCATAGAGGAGGAATATCTATGGGTCTTGGTGTTGGTTCCATGAAAAAGAGTGAAGCTCACTCTCCGGAAGAAGTAACCGCCCCCTTTCCCAAACCCCGGGAGGGAGTGCTTGACGAAAATGAGAGAGCCTTGCTGGTGGCCTGCGTCATGAAGATGAACAAGGCTGCCAAGGATAGCCTGGCAGAATGAGGTCCTGCGATGAAAAGAGCTGCCCTTGCTGAATATCTTGATGAGTTCCTCAGAGTAAGGGAGATAGATGACTTCTCCGCAAACGGACTGCAGATCGAAGGGCGTGACGAAGTGGAATCCCTTGCCCTGGCCGTGGACTTCTCCCTGCAGTCTGCGGAAAAAGCCGGTGAAGCCGGTGCCGATATGCTTATTGTGCACCATGGGCTCATCTGGGGAGGGCTGAAAAGCATCACCGGCATGGTATACCGCAGGGTAAAGCTTATGATCGATGCCGGCATTTCTCTTTACTGCGCTCATCTCCCCCTTGACATGCATCCCCTTGTGGGGAACAATGCGCAGCTCTGCGATCTCCTCTCTCTCTCTAGGTCCGGAACCTTTGGATCTGGCAAGGCTCCTGACCTGGGGATGTGGGGAATCCTTGGGACACCGCAGGAGCGCACCTCATTGAAAGATTTCATTGACAGGACTCTTATGACGGAGAGCACCCTTCTCCCCTTTGGTGCACCTGTGGTTCGTTCTGTGGCCATTGTATCCGGGGGGGGGGCCTCACATTTCCAGGAAGCCCTGGAAAAAAAGGTGGATCTCTTCATCACGGGTGAGCCAAGCCACACCATTTACCATATGGCAAAAGAGGAAGGCGTCAATGTGCTCTACGGGGGTCATTATGCCACAGAGACACTGGGAGTGAGAGCCCTGGGGAGCCATCTTTCCGGGAAGTTCCCCCTCAGAATCACATGGCTTGACGTGCCTACAGGCTTATGAGGGGAGCGCTGCTTTCTCAAGATACTTCCTGAGATAGCTCCCTGTATGGGATGATTCCATCCCGGCCACCTCCTCGGGAGTGCCGCTTGCCACGACAAAGCCGCCTGCATCGCCTCCCTCGGGGCCGAGGTCGATGATATGATCGGCGCACTTGATAACCTCGAGGTTATGCTCTATGACAATCACGGTGTTTCCCGTGTCCACAAGCCTTGAGAGCACCTCAAGAAGCTTCGCCACGTCATGGAAGTGTAGGCCTGTAGTGGGCTCGTCAAGTATGTAAAGGGTCTTTCCTGTCGCTTTCCTGGAAAGCTCGGAGGCGAGCTTGATCCGCTGGGCCTCTCCGCCTGAGAGTGTAGTCGCCGCCTGCCCCAGGCCTATATAGCCCAGTCCCACGTCGCGAAGCGTCTCGAGCTTTTTCCTGATGCGGGGAATATTGATGAAGTACTCATGGGCCTCTTCCACGGTCATCTCAAGCACATCGGCAATGTTCTTTCCCTTGAACCGCACCTCCAGGGTCTCCCTGTTATAGCGCTTTCCCTTGCACACCTCGCAGGGCACGTACACATCAGGGAGGAAATGCATCTCTATCTTGATAATCCCGTCGCCTTCGCATGACTCGCAGCGTCCGCCCTTGACATTGAAGCTGAAGCGGCCGGGGAGATATCCCCGCATGCGGGCGTCCTTGGTCTCCGAGAAAAGCTCCCTGATAGGCGTGAAGGCATTGGTGTAGGTGGCCGGGTTCGACCGCGGCGTTCTGCCGATGGGCGACTGATCAATGATGATTACCTTGTCTACAAACTCGGTGCCGCCGAGGCTCTCGTGCAGGCCGGGCTTCTCGCTGCTCCCGTGGAATTCCTGGGCAAGCCTCCGGTAGAGAATCTCATCGACAAGGGTGCTCTTTCCCGAGCCGGAGACGCCGGTGACGCAGACAAAAAGCCCCAGGGGAATCGTCACATCAATATTTTTCAGATTGTGCTCCCTCGCTCCCCTGATGGCAAGAACCCTGTGGTCAGGCTGGCGCCTTGAAGCCGGCATAGGAATCATGAGGTCCCCTGAGAGATAGCGTCCCGTCAATGACCCCGGGGCTTTCATCACATGGCCCGGGGACCCTGTCACCACAATTTCACCTCCATGGACTCCCGCCCCGGGGCCGATGTCCACGACAAAGTCAGCCGAGCGTATCGTTTCGTCGTCATGCTCGACGACAATCACCGTGTTCCCAAGATCCCTGAGGGCCTTGAGGGTAGAGAGCAGCTTCCTGTTGTCCCTCTGGTGAAGGCCGATGCTCGGCTCATCGAGGACATAAAGGACCCCTACAAGGCTTGAGCCTATCTGTGTGGCGAGCCTTATCCGCTGCGCTTCGCCGCCTGCGAGCGTCGCGGCGCCTCTGTTTATGGTGAGGTATTCGAGGCCCACGTCAGAGAGAAAAGAGAGGCGGGCCTTGATTTCCTTGAAAATCTGCCTTGCAATGACCTCCTCCCTCGGGGAGAGCACCAGAGACGCAAAGAAATGCTTTGCCTCTTTCACGGTAAACTCTGTGAGAGAGGCGATATTCTTTCCTCCGACAGTCACCGCCATGGCCTCACGCTTGAGCCTGCTTCCCCTGCACGCGGGACAGGGGGTCCTTGCCATGTATTTTTCTATTGTGGACCTGATGTATTCAGATTCTGTCTCAAGATAGCGCCTGCGTAGGTTGGGAATCGCCCCTTCGAAATGGCCGTTGTGGCCCGTGCGGCCTCCTGTCCCGTAGAACACGAACTGCTGCTGCTCCGGGGAAAGCCTGGCAAAGGGCACCTCAAAGCGAATCCCCTCGCGGCCTGCAGCCTCGTAAAAGCGCTCCCAGAACCAGCTCTCCCTGGGCATATGCCTGAAGCTGCGCACCGGCTTGCCCCACGGCACAATAGCCCCTTCCTCTATGCTCCTGCTCCTGTCCGGAACAAGCATATCGGGGTCAAGCTCAAGGCGCGTGCCTATTCCCGAGCACTCAGGGCAGGCGCCGTATGGAGAATTGAAGGAAAACAGGCGGGGCTGGAGATCCTCGAGGGAAATCTCGCACTGAGGGCACGAGAGCTTTTCCGAAAAGAGCCACTCATCGCCATCGGAGAGCTGCACTATCACAAGTCCTTCAGAGAGAGCGAGGGATGCTTCCACGGACTCAGCCAGGCGCCCTTTGACGCCGTCCTTCATCACAAGCCTGTCCACGACCACTTCTATGGTGTGCTTCCTGTTCTTGTCCAGGTCAATCTCCTCATTGACCTCGTAAAGGCTCCCGTCAACACGGACCCTTGTGAACCCTTTCCCCGCTATACCGGCAATAAGCTTGTGATATTCGCCTTTGCGGCCCCTCACAAGGGGCGAGAGGATCATGAACCTGGTGCCGGGGGGGATGAGCATGACCCTGTCCACAATCTGCTGCACCGTCATGACGGAGATTTCCCGCCCGCACTGAGGGCAGTGAGGAACGCCAATCCTCGCATAAAGAAGCCTCAGGTAATCATAAATCTCGGTGACGGTTCCCACTGTGGAGCGGGGATTCCTGCTTGCTCCTTTCTGATCGATTGAGATGGCAGGAGAAAGGCCCTCTATATAGTCCACGTCAGGCTTGTCCATGCGCCCCAGAAACTGCCTTGCATAGGCAGAGAGCGATTCGACGTATCTGCGCTGCCCTTCGGCATAGATGGTATCAAAAGCCAGCGTCGATTTCCCTGAGCCTGAGATGCCGGTTATGACAATAAGCCTGTTGCGGGGAAGCTCCAGGTCGATGTTTTTAAGATTATGCTCCCTGGCACCCCTGATAATGATTGAATCTGTTGCCATGAGTCAACTGCTTCTTTTATAGGATGTGCGTCTCAGCTGTCGGAAACCTTGTGAGCCACCCAGCGGCCGAGAGAAGTGCCCACCAGGCCTGCGATCCCGGCAAGGGACAGGGGCAGGCCCGCTCCCGGGATAAGTGATGCCGCGGCAGTGAGGCCTGTGAAAAAGGCCGAGCTTGCGGCAGCAGCCTTGTCTATGAGGGATACCTGGGGATTCTTGATTATTTTTGCGGCTTTGTAAGCTGCTCCTGCGGTAAACACCACCCCCAGGCCGGGAACAAGCGCTGAGAGCACTTTAGAGGTCGCGGGGGCGGAATTGAGGGCAAAGACTTTCACTGCATCTGCCACACTTTTTCCTGCTATAAAGAGCCCACCTGCAAGCCCCGCTCCTTCGAGTAATGTTCCCACCTTGTCTTTCTGATAGGCATCTTTCACCATGACAAGGCTGTCGCTGAGCACCTTGGCAAGAGGAGTGTCCTTTTTCTCATTCATACGGGTCTTCTCTTCATCGACCCTGTTCCTGAACTCGTCAATAAGGCCCCCGCTGAATCTTTCGTACTCTTTCTCAAGCTTCCTCTGGAGAGAGTGGAATTCCTTGTTGAATCCCTTCTCAGCGAGGCTGTCTTTCCTGGTGACAAGGCTGTGGAGCTCCCCCTCAAGCTTATCGATCTTATCCTTCCGGGGATAGGCTTCAAGGCGGGCATCAAGCGTTTCGCGGGGAAGGGCACCAGACGCAATAAGGTGGGCAAGGGCCTCGTGGTCTTTTGCCTTTTCCTCCCTCCGTTTCTCAAGCATGTACATCCCCACTCCCAGCGCGGGGAGTGAAAGGGCAAAAACTGCGCCGGTAAGTGCAGGGTGAATGCCGGTAGCCTGGGAAAAGCTCACCCAGTCATGGCCAGGTGACTTGGGGCCTGGAAGCACGGCATCGATGGGGTACATGGAATTTGCAAAGTGATGCACCCCCGAGAGGGTCATAAGGGTGTACCCCGCTACAGGATGCTCTTTTCTCAGCTTGAAGCCGGCAGCAAAGGCGGCAATGTCAGGTATAAGGGTGGAGACGCAGCCTGCTGCCGATATGGCTGCCCTGCTCCCGTTCGGGCCGAGCTTTGTGCCGAGCTCACTGGGACCATCTCCGTAGGTATAGTGGGTAACACCGGCGGCGCCGTCCTTGTTTGCGTCATACCCCGAAAAAATATGGCCAAGATTTGCTGCCGTCGGCTCCTTGAAAAAACTCTTCAGGTTATCAAGGCCGTCAACCTGCACGGTGACCTGGGCATTCCGGTAAAGGTGCTCCACCATTTGCTTATGGGCTGTTTCATGGATATAGGTGCCGGCGCCGGACATTTCGTAGCCGAGCACCGCCACGGTCCCGGCGATACCGCCCTTCATCCTGTCATCAATGGCATTGATTTCGGCATTTCCCTTCCCCGCCGTGGGCGGGGGGCTTTTCATATGCTCCCGGTAGCCCTGGCTCTCTCCGCCTGACAGTTCAATCTTGTCCTGCTCACTGCGTTCTTCAGCGGGAAGAGAAGCCTCAAGGGCCCTGTAATTCTTTTCAACAGGCACGGAGGGAGTATTAACCGGAGTCACTCTGTCCATATATCACCCCGTTGCGTGGTATTTTCCGCTGAGCGGCATCCCTGCCGTCTCACTATCAAGAAGATTGTACCACCGTAATCTTATAATGTCAACGGAGAACCTGTCATTTTTTGCGAAAGTTCCCCGGGTGAGTAATTTTCAATTTTAGAAGGAGCAAATACCTCTTTGAAGAATTCTCATTAGATCAGTAGATAGGTCTATCACAATATGAAATATCCTGCCTCGGGCGGCGGGCTTTCATGGCAGATGAGGTGAGGTAATGTCCGAAAAATATCTGAACAGAGTATATCAGGATCGTTACCGCGTGGAAAAGGAAATCCCCGGCGGCGAATTCGAATCATCCTTCCTGGGAAAGGATCTCAAGACAGAGGAAGCGGTACATATCAGGGTTATTCCCATAGACACCGAGCACCCCGAGCTTCTTGAGCAGTCGCAGCATTTTGTCTTCAAGGAAGTCGGTCTCCTTCAGAGGCTCACCCATCCCGGGCTTCCCGTCTTCCTCGAAAGCGTCAGCGACACTGAAGAGAGCGTCATCATCACCAAGTATATAGAGGGCACCCCTCTCGCGGAGCGGCTCATCGATGAAGCGAAACTTCATGAAGATGAGGTCCTGGATTTTCTTGACCGGCTCCTCCCCATCCTGGACTATCTCCACGCCCAGACACCGCCGGTGATTTACAGGGATCTGCAGCCCAAGTCCATTTTCTATGATGACAAGAACAACATCTTCCTCACCAAGTTCGAGCAGGCAAGGACCTTCAAGGCCGACAAGATCAAGGACACGGTAATTCATTCCACGCGCGGCTACAGCCCCCCCGAGCAGGCCTTCGGCAAGGGCCAGTCTGACGCGCGGTCCGATATTTACTCCGTCGGCATGATCATCTTCCAGATGCTCACGGGAAAGGACCCCACAAAAGCCCCCCTGATCCTCCCCAAGGTGGCCGATCTGAGGAACGATGTCTCGCCCCTGTGGAACTCCATCGTGTCAAAGGCGACGAATATCAAGGTGGACAAGCGTTATGCATCGGTAAAGGAGCTTGAGTCCGACCTTGCCAAGATAAAGGGCGCTGTGGCGCCGCCCGTGCAGGAAGCCGAGAAGAAAGAGGAAAAGCCGGCCGCTGAGCCCGCACCGGCGCCCGCCAAGAAAAAGATCGCCATAGGAATGGAAGAGCCGGTGAAACCTGAGCCCGTGAAGGCCGAGGAGCCCAGGAAGGAGGAGCCCAAGCCCGAGCCTGTGAAGGCTGAAGCCCCAAAGAAGGAGGAGCCCAAGCCCGAGCCCGTGAAGGCTGAAGCCCCAAAGAAGGAGGAGCCCAGGCCCGAGCCCGTGAAGGCTGAAGCCCCAAAGAAGGAGGAGCCCAGGCCCGAGCCC
>JAVHLM010000023.1:80191-111731 GCA_031082125.1 Candidatus Eremiobacterota bacterium | reverse complement strand
CTGAAGCCCCAAAGAAGGAGGAGCCCAGGCCCCAGCCTGTCAAGGCTGAAGCCCCAAAGAAGGAGGAGCCCAGGCCCCAGCCTGTCAAGGCTGAAGCCCCCAAGAAGGAGGAGCTCCAGAGAAGCTACTATGAGGAAGAGGCCGAGGAGGAGCCCCTCGGGCTGGCCTATGTGGTCCTTGCCATCACAGGGCTTCTGGCCGTCGTGTTCCTGGGATATCTTTTAACCATCGCCCTGCCCCAGCAAAAACTGGATACCTTCGGCATAGCCCTGATTGTTTTCATCGTCTTGGGTGTAATAGTCGATATTGGCCTCTTCAATGCAGCGAAACAAAAAAACAAGACAGAATAGGGAATGAAATCTGAAAAGGCTTCCTTCTTTCTGCTGCCGCCGGTAACGCGGTGAAGGCGAGGGTGACGCAATGAGCGAAGTGCTGAATATTGCTCCGGGCTGCGTCGTAGTCCGGTGTGTCCAGGGCGATATCATGTTCGGCTCCCCCTCGGACATCATCAAGGTATTCATAAAGAAGCAGATTCCTGTCCCTTCAGCAGTGGTCCTCCCCTCGTCGTTCTTCAAATACGGCCTCAACCAGGCCTCGGTGGAGTTTCCCCTCTATTATCACATCTTTGTGAAAAAGGACCCGGAGAAGGGAAAATTTACCCTTATAGGCGACCACGACGCCTTGGAGAGGCAGCACAGAATTCTCAGGCAGACCCTCATGGGGCCCTCGGAAGAGCAGATGAGGGCCTGGGGCATCGACGAGCGCATCATACGCCACACAATTGACTACCACAATTATTTCCAGAGTGATATCCCCTCCATAGAGAGCCTCGTGGATGCCATCCACTTCGAAGACCATATCGCCCTTTACCGGGGCGTCCATATTCGCCGTTTAAGTGAAGCGATCTTCGAGATCTCCTGCGGCGAGGAGAAGGCAGACGTTGATATCACCGTGAAGAACAGGCCTGCCCCTTACGTGAGCTTTCCACCTATCAACCAGCCGATAAAGCCTATGAAGCTCGGTTTCATCAACGTGGGCTCTTACTCGGGGTTTGATCCCACGGGGGACACGACAAGCCTCATCATCTTTGCCCACTACCTGGGGATCTCCATTGACGGATCGCCATGGCTCCGCGAGCGCCTCCAGTCACTGGGCATCTCGATGGACCACATCCAGGTCTTCGTGATAACCCACCTCCACGATGATCACGCCAACATCCTGGACATGCTCCTCAACGACAAGAAAGTGTCCATCATGACAAGCCGGCTGATCTACCGGAGCTTCCTGGTGAAGGCTTCCTGCATCCTGGATATCCCCGAGGAGGAGGTAGACAAGCTCATCAACTTCATCGAGCTTATGCCAGGGGAGCCGAGAAGATGGTTCGGCATCGAGTTCGTGGCCCACGAGGCCGTGCATCCCGTGCCTACCATCGGGGTGAAGATCGAGAAAAAAATTCTGATCTCAGGCGACACGCTCTGGGGAAAGGAGCTTGACAAGGCTTACGAGGCCGGGATTATTGACCAGAAGACCTACCGGGTTCAGCAGGGCATCCCCCTCGATGCCGAGGCAAGCGTGATATTCATGGATGCGGGAGGAGGCGAGGTGCATCCTGACCTCCGCGACCTTGCGTCGCTCCCCGAGGAACAGAAGATGAAGCTCGTGGTAACCCACACAAGCAACATCGACGGCAATCTCCAGGACCTGCACCTTCAGACAAGCTGGTTCGGCAACTACCGCATCCTCGAGCAGGAGACCCTCATCTCGCCCATAGACGCCCTCTCGATTATCCACTCACCCCTTCTTGAGGGGGCCCATCCCAACTGGGTAAAAGTCTTCATGAGCAGAGGGAGCATCAAGCAGTATGGGCCCAACCAGATAATCTTCGCCGAGGGCACGGCAGGAAAGTCATTTCACATCATCCTGAACGGCACGGTCCGTGTCGTCAAGGGGAACCAGCTCATCACCTATGCCCAGGCCGGAGAATTCTTCGGCGAGATATCAAGCCCCGGCTCAGAGACCAGGCACTCGAGCAGCATAATCACCATATCGCCTGTGGAGCTCCTGGAGATAGACAGCGGCCTGTTCCACGAGTTTCTCCACGATGAGGGGCTCAGGGAGCGCTTCCAGAAGCTGGGGGAGATAAGGCCCATCCTTTTCCAGACCACCGTATTCAAGAACATCCCCGAGCGGATTCTGAAAAAGATCATTGACACCACCTTTGTGAGCGAGTTTCCTCCCGGCACGTCCATCGTGAAACAGGGCGACCCTGCCGACGCCTTTTACCTTATCCTCGAGGGGACCTGCGAGGTAATAATGGAAGTGGACGGGATGCCCCGCGAGATCGGCACCCTCAATGCCAACGATGTCTTCGGCGAGATAGGCCTTCTCGAAGAGGTGCGCCGCACCGCAAGCATCAACGCCCTCACGCCGGTGAAGGCCCTGGTCCTCAAGAAACAGGACTTCGAGGAGATTGTCCAGAAGGTGCCCGGCATCACCTACCAGCTCCTTCTCCAGGCCCGCAAGAGGCGGACCAGTGATGAGAAGCGCTCTTTCTGAGCTCGTCCGGGAGCTCTTCACGCGTGTAAGAAACCTGTAAGAGAAATAAATATGATAAGAGAGAAACCCTGGCAGGCTCTGAGGGTCCTACTGAAAAAAGGAGGTTGTTATGAAAAAGCAGATGAACGCTCTTTTTATTCTTGCCCTTGCACTGATCCTGTGCGGCATGGCGCAGGGATGGCTCGCCGCAGAGGAGACAGGCTCCATTGCCATGATCACGGGCATCAAGAAGGAGGTCATGGTCACTCACAAGGGAACCACCAGAAAAGGAATGGTGGGGATGGACCTCTATGAAGGCGACACCCTCAAGACCGGTGCCGGCTGCCAGGCGGCCCTCATGCTCGGTGACGGCTCGGAGCTCAAGCTCAACGCCAGCACGGAGATTACCCTCACGGCCTACAACGTGAAAAAGAAGAGCATCTTTGTCAAGATCGGCGACATCTTCGGAAAGTTCCTGCCGCAGAAAACCAAGGTGACCATTGAGACCCCGCAGGGCGTGGCAGGCATAGAGGGCACCGAGTTCTCCCTCAAGGTGGGAAACAGCGGGAATACCGTCGAGGTCAACGAAGGGGAGGTCTCCATCGGAAAAGAGGGGCGGTTCCGCGTGAAGTCAAGCGAGGCCGGCACCTATGGCACCCCGGGCGGGCCGCCTATGGGAGGCGGCGTGGTACCCACCATAAAGAAGCTCCCCCGCAACGTGCCGCCCGAATGGGTGAACGAGGTGAAGGAATACGGCACTGTCCTGAAAGGCATCAATGAGGATACCAAGGATCTCATCGAAGGCGAGCGCTTCAAGGATATGCCTGCGGAAAAAATTGATGCCCTTATTGCCAGCAGGAAAAAGGCCACCCTGGAGTACCGCGAGGTGGTCCCTCCTGAAAAAATGGAAGCCTTTCACAAAAAGATGATTGACGTCAATGACAAGCTCGTCGGTGTCATGGAAGCCGGCCTTGCCTGCAGGAAAAGCCCCGGCATCAAGAACAGGCAGAGATACCAGCAGGCCATGAGGGAGCTTGCCTTTGAGGCCAAGAGCTTCTTCAAGGAGATCAAAGCGCACCAGGACGACTGGAAGATCAACGTGGAGAAGTTCAAGTCTCAGTATGCGAGCAAAATGGGGAAATAGGAGCCTGCAGCTTCGAAGCGAAGAGATGGCAGGTGTGAAGAGAAATGGCTTCCACCTGCCTTTTTGATGAGTGGAAAAGAGGAACGCGTCCATGAAGATGAGACTCT
Source organism: Candidatus Eremiobacterota bacterium (assembly GCA_031082125.1). Classification (NCBI taxonomy): domain Bacteria; kingdom Bacillati; phylum Vulcanimicrobiota; species Vulcanimicrobiota bacterium. The sequence goes on along the minus strand of JAVHLM010000023.1, from coordinate 107,945 downwards.
CGGGGAAAAGCCTCCTTCTGCCGATTTACGCGGCGATCTTTCTTTTTATCCTCTGTACCCATAACCATCCATATTTCCATTTCATCGAATTCAGAAGCCTGGGGACGCGTATGAGAGCCCGCGACCTGCTCATTCCCCCAGTGAAATCAAAAGACATTGTCGTGGTGAACATAAACGGCGAAACGATTGAAAAGTTCAAAGATGAATGGCCATGGCCTCTCGATATAAGGAGGGAACGCTTCACGAGGCTTATTGAGACATTGAATAATGAAGAGGGAGGCAGGCCGAAAGCAATCACCTTTGACTTTATTTTCGGCGCCACATCTCAAAAATGTGATGAGGATCTCAGGAAAGCCATTGAGCGTTCTAAAAATATTATTTTTTCCGTGGGGTATGACCCGGAAAAATCAAGAGATGGCAGTGTTGTCTTCTCCCCCCTCTCTCATATCCTCAGGAAGGCCGATCCTCCTCTGGGGAGCATCATCATGCCTTCCATTCCCGACGAGAGGATCGTAACACTCCCTGTATTTGTCAAAGGCCGGCATGCACATAACCCCACAGATACTGATATGGTCTATCTTCTAGAGGTGATAGCGGCAAAAATCTTCATGGGCACCGAAGATCTGTCTATAAGTAAAGATACCTTATGGATCGGGAGCCTCAAGATTCCTGTTTTTGTCGCAGGGCAGAGCAACGACTGGTTTGCCCACAAGAAGCATTATGAGTTCGTGGTGAGCTATCGCGGCGTATTTGATGAGATCTTTCCCGTGTATTCCCTTTACGATGTGCTTTCAGAGAATGTGCCCAGGGGCGCATTCAAAGATAAGGCAGTGCTCATAATAAACTCCGTGGACACAAACGATCAATACAAGAACACCATGGGCACCTATATTCCAGGCGGCTTCATCCATGCGTACGTGCTGAAAACCCTCATTGAACAGGATGTAATTTACCCCTACCTTGATTTCTACCATACAATCTACTTCATTCTCTCCCTCCTTACCGCTCTCATCCTCTACAAGCTAAAGAACAGGACAAAGGCATACTGGTGCGTGGCACTCCTCGCCGCGGCCTATGGGGTATTCACCTTTGCAGCCTTAATCTGGCTCTCCTGGTGGCTCCCCCTTGTCTTCCCCCTCACGGGACTCTTTCTTCTTATCATAGGCTACGCGGCCATAGAGAACTACCTCACGAAGAGAACCCTCTCGGCCCTTCTCCCCTCGAGCTTCATGGACCGCCTGGACCCTCTCCACACGGACTTTGAGGCCGGAGGGAAGCCCATCTGGGCCACCGTCATGTTCGCCGATATCAGGGGCTACACCAACCTTTCCGAGTCCCTCTCCTCCGAAGAGGTCTTCAGCATGCTCGTCGAGTACCACACCCTCGTCAAAAAGCCCCTCTACGAGAACGGCGGCGAGATCTTCGACTTCCAGGGCGACGCCTACATGGTGGTCTTCGGCGCCGACGGGAAGGAGAAACACCACGCCCGTAAAGCCGTCCTCGCCTCTCTGGGGATATGCGAGGCCATAGAGTCCCTCAAGCGGAAATTCATGGAGGAGAAGCAGAAAAGCTTTGACGTCGGCATCGGCCTCTGCACCGGCGAGGTGACCCTGGGCTATATCGGCCACAAGGACGGCCACGACAGGAAGCTCCAGCCGGCGGCCATAGGCGATACCACCAACGTGGCGGCGCGCATGCAGGGAAAAAGCTCCGAGCTGGGATCGCCTATCCTCATGACTGAGACGACCATGAAAGAGCTGGAAGGCGACCCGCCCACAAAGCACCTCGCCGCCGTCGAGGTGAAGGGAAAATCCCTGAAGCTCAACGTCTACACGGTGGACTGGGAGAAGCTGGAGAAAAAGCAGCCTTCATAGCCCCTGTCACTCTGCAAGGGCAAGAAGGTCCCTGTCGCGATGGATCCACCAGGCAAGCTCCTCAAAGAGCGTCGAGAAAAAAAGACATGAGGGATCCTCCCGCAGAAGCTCCCCATAGTATTGAAGGGTCTTGTGGGTGCAGCGGCCCATGCAGAAGCGCCTCCAGGGGCACCTGCTGCAGCGCGGGATGGTCTCCACCCTTCTTGAACGGTAGCAGGCAAGCTTCTCCGAGCTGTCGATGAGCTCAGTGAGAGGCTTTGCATCAAAGATACTCGCGAAGGCGTACTCACGGTAAGGGCTCATCTCCTCGCATGGGTATATCTCCCCTTCAGGGCCGAAGGCAATAATGGAGCGCCCGATGCCGCAGGGGGAGCGCATGCACATGTAATCTCGCTTTTTGGAGACAAGGCTTCTTATCATGGCATTGAGATCGTTGATGCGGGGGGCACTGCCGGTGCGTTTATAGAAGAGAAGGGCCTGCGCCGTCATGGAAAGGGCGCCATGGGCCATTTCCCGAGCTTTCTCCGGGGTAAACTGATAGGCCTGCTTTGCCCGCCCTACAGCGAAGCTGAAGCGCATATTGAAGCTCAGTATGCCCCGGGCAGTGAAAAACTGGTAGCTCTTCAGGTAATCATCGGGGTCATGAACAATGCAGATGAACCCCAGGGGCACCCCGGCTGCCAGGGCTCGCTGTGACGCCTCCCAGACATCATCGAAGGTGCCCCGCCCGTCGGGGTATACCCGGGTTCTGTTATGGAGCGCCGGCGGACCGTCAAGAGTCACGCCGATCTCAATCCGGTGGTGCAGTGCGGCGCCAATCAGCTCGTCATCGATAAGGGAGCCGTTAGTCTGTATGGAATAGCTCGCATGTTTGCCGAAGCGGCGCGAAGTCTTCTCGGAGAACTCGATGGCCTCGAGGATCAGCGGCTTGAGAAGGAGGGGCTCGCCGCCATGAAAGACAAAGGAGACACAGGGTGAGGGCATGTCGCGGAAGACCTTTTCCATGGCAGCCTTGATGATCTCCAGGGTCATCCTGGCTCCCCGCGTCCTGGCGTCCGCGTAGCAATATGTGCACTGGAAATTGCAGGCGTCTGTCATGTGAAAGTAAAAGTCCATGGGATAGTGAGGCGCGTCGTCCAGAGGACGCCACATGACCTGGGGCAGGGGGAAATGGCGCTTCCAGTTCACCTCCACCATGCCGTGGGTATGGAGCCTGTCTATGAGACGGTGAAGAAAGGGGGCGTCAAAGTGGGGGAACCTCTCCAGGATCTCTTCAAAGAAGAGAGGCTTCTCAAGAGCTTCAAGCACCTCGTAATGCCGCTCTGGCATTACGGCCCATGAGGCTGAATCAGGCTCAAGCACGAGCACCTCGTCACCCCGGGCGCTCGTATGGAGCCCGTCGATCCTTGCAACCGCATAGTTGTCACTCATAACCGTATCCTCTCTGGCGGCCGAACTGTCCCATCAGGTGGGTGAGGTCTCCCCTGCGGTGAAGCTCCCACATGAGGTTTTCAAAGGTGCGGCGGTAGAAGGTGCAGTGGAGATCCTCGTGGGCAAGATCGTGATAGCAGGAGAATGACTCTGCGGCGCAGCCCCCGCCGCAGAAATTCCTCCACGGGCAGGTACAGCATTTCTCAATCCGCTCAACGCGCCTCTCGCGGAGCGTCTTTATAACGGGGCTCTCCCCGAGAAGCTCATCCAGGGGCAACTTGTCAAATATTGAGCCCACTCGCAGCTCCCCAAAACCAGCAAGCTGCTCGCAGGGATAAATATCGCCGCGGTAATCAAAACCCAGGCCATGGCTTCCCGCGCCGCAGGGAGAGCGCATGCACATGAAAGGCCTGTGGGTTTCCGCCAGGTGGAAAAGCATGATGTTCACCGGCCATACATCGAGGCGCTCCTCGCGGTGTGCCTTCCCGTACTCATCGAGAAAGTCCACGAGCTCGAGATACTCCCTTGCGAAAGCCTCGCCTCGGGAATGGGCTTTGAGGGGATCCACCTCGCCCCTCCCCTGGCACACCATGTGATTGAGGCGGAAGCCGGTGACACCGATCTCTAAAAGGAACCGGGCCACGGGGACGTAGTCGCGGGGCTCCTCGACGACAGCCAGCACGCCTCCCTCTATGCCATGGGATCGCAAAAGGCTGAACCCTCTCATCGTATCTCGAAAAGTGCCTTTCCCGCCATGGTAGACACGGTTCCTGTCATGGATCTCCCTGGGGCCGTCCATGCTCACGCCTACCGAAATGTCATGCTCACGGAAAAAGTCAATGTCCTCACTGGTGATCAGCGATCCGTTCGTCTGGATGAGGATCCGGAAGCGGCGGTGAGGCTTTGCCTTCCAGAGCTCCCTTATCTGCCGGCAGCCGGCCTCGATGAGACCCCGGGCCAGCAGTGGCTCGCCGCCATGGAACTCAATAGTCACATCCTGGCGCGAGAAATGGAGGAAGATTCCGTCTATGATGGCACGGAGCGTCTCCTTCTTCATCTTCTTTCCCCTGGACGGGGCATCACCGTAACAGTATGTGCAGCGGAAATTGCAGCTCTCCGTGACATGGATCGAAAAAAAGCTGGGGTAGTGAAGGGGCGACGGCATCACCGGCGGAAAAAGAAGGGGCCAATCCTTTCTTTGCACGATGTTCTTGCAGAGAAGGAAATAAAAAAACTGTTCAGTCTCCTCAGGCGGGGCAAAAGGATTCTTTGAAAGCATGAAAAAGGGCGTCACGGGGCGGGCAAGGCTGAAAAGAGAGTAATACCTCTCGTCAAGGACAATCCACTGGGCCGATTCAGGCTCCACGATGAGGGTCTCTCTGCCGCGGGGCGCCATGAAAAGGCCGGGATTCCAGCAGAGGTAATGTTCAGGTGCAAGGGGCGCCATAGGGGGCGGGGCGGGAGTCCTTTCACGGCCGGGGTAGACCTGGATCGACACGGTCCTGCCTTCTTCTTCCCTTTCCCCGTGGAGCATCACCCTCGAGAGGTACTGTTCCCCGTCGCTGTGCACATATATGTCTTTCAAGGCTCCCCCGTGCTCCTCACAAGCGGTAAGACTTTTCAATAAGGACGGGCTGAATGACCTTTTCCCCCATGAGGCGCTGCTTGAGCTCTTTGAGTTTCAGGTTGAAAAGGAGAAAATAATGGGCAGAGTCGCCGAAAATCGGGAATTTCCCTGCTTCGCGCCTGATTTGAGCGAGAAGGGTATTGATGCGCTCCGCGGGGTTGAGCATATGGGCGTATTTCTTCACCACGGGAAGAATGGGCTGGGCATAGCGGCAGAAATTCCGGAAAATCTCGGCGCGCTTCTTGAGCATGGGATTCTTGGAATCCTTGTGCTTCATGTATCCCTTCATGTACACATCAATGAGGCGCATCACCGACGGGCCAAGCTCCCGTGTCGCCTTTTCATAGGCTGCCACCTGCATCTTTTCCATCTCCTCCGGTGAAAAATGGGGATGCTTGATGGTGAACTCAAAACCGTTGAAACGGGCCCAGGGCAGATCGAGAATGCGCCCCTCCTTTTTGTAACGCTCATAAAGAGGCGTTCCCGGGAGGGGGGTATAGAGCATGAACTGGTTGAAGGTGGGGGCAAGGGAGATGAGGTAGTCCACGTCTTCGTTGAGGGCCTGGGGAGTATGGAAATCATAGCCCAGGATCATCGAGCCTATGGTCTTGATACCATGATCATGGAGGGAGGAGAAGAGCTTGTGCATATCTATCCCTTCAAGCTTGTGATACCCTTTCTCTTTGCTCTCCACGCCTATCCATACCGTATCAAGCCCCATCTCGGCGAGCTCCTCGGGGTCATACCTGCTCACCGCCTTGGCGCTCCCGAAACATGAGAAGCGCAGGGGCACCTTGATCTCCTTCCGGGTGTACTCGGCAAGCTCCCGGACCCTTTTCTCATCAAGGAGAAAGTCCTCCTCAATAATGAGAAAGCCCTTGGAGCCGATGCCTATACCTACCGGCATGTCCTTCCCCAGGCGCTGCATGGTCTCGTAAATCTCCTTCCCCGTCTTGAGGAAGGGAAGGTGACGGCACTTGAAATAGTGGGAGGTGAGGCAGAACTCGCAGCCGTTGGGGCATCCGAGCCCCGCGGCAATCTGGCCCGCCCCTTTCCTGAATCTCACTCCCAGAAGCTCGCTGGAGTCGTTGAAAAGCACGGGGTTCCTGAGAGGGCGCTCCGGGTCCTCGCCCAGGAGATTTCGCATGAAGCGCACTCCCTCGCCGCGGCACACATGGTCGGCAATGCCTTCAGTCTCAGGGATGAGGGTCCCGTATCCACCTACGACGGTGACGATATCGGGAGAGATTCCCTTGGCCACCTCGCACAGCTTCCTGGCCTTCTCAAAGGCCACGGGGGGAAAGTTGACGCCCACATAGTCATAGCCCATGCGCACTTCGTTTGAAAACTCTTCAAGCGAGGGGCATTCAAGGACCTTCGTGGGGATCTCCAGGTTTTCGGCGATGAAGTGAAGACCCAGGTTGGGGTTCTGCCCTCTTATGCTGAAGATGCCGTCGCCCCTCGTGAGGTTCGTATGGTAAAACTCCGCGAGGATCTCCTTCCTGCCGTACAGGTCATTGATGCCAAAGGGACGAAACACTGTGCTCAAAAGGAGTTTTTTCATTGCAATACCTTCTACATTTCACAAGCCGGGCGGGCCGGGATGGGGAGTGCTCTTTCTTATTAAAATTAGTGGCTATATATACTGATGCACCTTATACTGTCAGTATGGTGACGTCGTCAGGGATGCTTTGGAGTATATTTCTCTTCCTGTCTTGAATAACCTTTTTTGACGGGAAAGTAATAAGGGGGGAAGCTGCCTTCCCCCCTGTTTCTCCTCCGGATGGTATCCTCTATTTTCCGTAAAGCTCCTGGAACTTGGCATCAACGTACTTTTTCTGAGCCTTGCTGGAGCTTCCCTCCGAACCCAGGAGACCTATGAATTTCTCCAGCTCATTGGGGAACTTTTCGCCCTCGCTCACATGGGTGTAGACAAAGGCAAGATCGCCTGCCGCGTTGCCGGTATCCTGGCCTGCGGCCTTCTCTGCCGCCGTGAGCTTCGTGAGGAACTCCACGGCGTTGTCGCGGTCGGAGCCTTTCTTGAAGTATGACGTGACGGTCTTGTATGCCTCAAGCGAGCTTTTCGCGGGATTTGACGAGCCTTCAAAGAGCTTGTGCATATCTTTGTAGAAGCCGATCTGCTCCTTGAGATCCTCGCCCTTGTAGAGGCCCTTGTTGAGCTCCACCAGGACGGCTGCGCCGTTCTGCGGCGATTTTTCAAGCGTCGCCAGGTCGAAGAAGAGCTTGAGGGCTTCCCCGCGGCCGCCGGGCGGGAAATTGGCCTTGGTGGTCTGGTAAGCGAGGCGCGCCGTGTCAAGGCTCCCGTCGGTCTGCTCCAGGAGGCCCAGGAGGTTCTTGCTCTCCTGGGCAAGATCGTCGCCCTTCTGGCGGTTGTTGACAATGAACTTGAGGTTCTCTATGGCGTCCTTGGGCTCCATCCTGGCCCCGCCGAACTGCCCGAGGGTGGCGGCAATGGCCTCTTTCCTCTCGGAGGGCGAGAAATTCGCCTTGATGGTGGCGTAAGTTTCTCCCGCCATACCCGGCGTGACTTCAGCACCATTGGCAGAGCACTTCTTGAGATCCTCCGCCACGGAGCGAAGGCTTTCACACTCGGCAGGAATGGAATCCTTGGCGTTCAGGTTGGTAAGAACGGCATAGAGGGCATCCATGGCATCCTCGGGAGCCTTGAAGGTCTCAGTGAACTTACCGAGCTCGCCAAGTGCCTTGTCCCGCTCCTCACCGGGCGGGAGATGATTCTTGAAGGTGGCATAGGCCGAGAGGGCCGCGTCGGTGTTCTTGTTTCCGAAGTGGGAGAGGAGGCCTGAATAGAGGGCTGTCTCATTCTCGAGGCTCTCGTCGCCCGAGAGACCCCCCGCGATGAACTTCAGTACCTTCTGGGCGTCCTTGGGACTGTCCTCGACGGCCTTGAGATTCTCCAGGGCTGCCTGCTGCTCCTGGCTCAAAGGCTCCTTGGTGAAGAGGAGCTTTTTCATGAACTTGCCACCGCCTATGAGGGCCTCGGCAAACTTCCAGCCACCGTAAGTGCCCGCGACGCCGAAAAGGGCCGCGCCGGCTATTCCCCCTACGACGCCTCCCGTGCTCACTGCCGCCCACGTAAAGCCGTTGCCCATGACGCTCGCCAGGGCGCTCCCGCCGCTTCCGATGCCTGCGCCTATGATACCGCCGCCCACGACGCCGCTCCCGAGGCCTACGCCGCTCAGGATGGTTTTCGTGGTGTTGGCCAGGATCCCGTCTTTCTCCTTCTTGGCCTTCTTGCCCTTGATCTCCACCTTGTCAGTGGCGGCATGGACCTGCACGCTTCCATCGGCCTCGAGCTGGAGACGCTCAGGCATCCTTATGGGGGTGTTTGTCATCCCTCTGTCAACAGGGCTTATTTTATCCATATCATTCACCTCACCTTACGATTAATCTCACTAATACGAAACGTGCCGATCCCAGGAGTTGCTGTGAGAATTGCTGTAATTATCATGCGACCGGTAATGGGTATCGCTGTAATTGCTGTGCGACCGGTAATGGGTGTCGCTGTAATTGCTGTGAGTCCTTGAATGCACATCGGACCAGGGCGCCTTGTTGTGCGTGTTGCTCCAGGCCGGTGCGCTCTTTGACCATGGCTGGCCTGCTGACGAGTTTTTCCACTCGGGCGGTGCCGCGTTGCTCCAGGCCGGTGGCGCGGCATTGCTCCAGGGCGCCTGGTTCTGCGTGGGATGGATGATGCCGTTGATGAGCTTGAGAGCCACACCTGCCAGCACGCCTGCCAAGGTGCCTATAAGAGCGCCGCCCAGCACGCTTCCCAGGAGCGTCGAGCCCTTGGTGTTCACCTCGGCAGTCTTCTCTTCCATCTTGAAGCCGCCCAGGATGCCTCTCTGCGGCACGTTGCCGTACACCCCCACACCCTTGCCGTCAACAGGCTTTCCATTGGCGTCCACGAAGGCCGGGTCAGGGATGTCGGGGCTATTGGCCACATGGTTTGAGGGTATCTCCCCGATCTTCTTGTTCTCCATCACGGGGACTTCATACTTGTAAGTCTTGGACTGCGCATCGCCCGCCGCATAGTGGGCCGCTGCACCCATGCCGGCGCCCAGGAGCCCTCCCGTGACGCCGCCCTTGGTGACATAGTCAAGGGTGCTGTTGCTCCAGGTCCCTTCCTCTTCCTGCTTCTTATCGCCTTCGATCTCCCGTTTCACAAAATTTCCCAGCTTGTGAAACATTCCGGATTTTCCTACTTCCATGTCGGACATGCACTCACCCCCTATTCCTTGTTCAGGATAATGTCACGGAGCACCTTGACGCCTGCGGCGAGAAGGCCGCCTCCGATGGCTCCGATGGTCATGCCCACCACACCTGAGAGAAAGGTGCCCATGGTGAAGGTGGACTTGTAATCGACTGTCGTGTACTCGCCTACTTTTTCCTGCCGTACCGTAGGCGTGAACTTGAGGGACCACTTGCTCCCCATGGGATCGGCATGCTGATCATACCCCTCAAGCTTGTCCTGGTAAATGGGATGCTTGATCTCCACTTTCTCAAGCTCCGCATCACCGGCATTCCTGATGGCATTGGCCATGCCAAGAACCCCTCCCACCGCGGCGCCTCCTGCGGCACCGGCAGCGACGGCTTTGCCGAAGTCTCCCTTCGACTCGCCCTCGCCTTCAATGTTTTCTTTGAACCACCCGTGGGTCTTCTTGATGAAATCAGAAGAGTCACCCGGCGATCCAGAAACCCCTTTAATCATATGCTCAACTCCTCTCATGGCGAGAATACCTTTTCGCTCATTTTTGATTATACCACTCCAGCACCCGGGAAGGGAGAGAAAAACACCCCTTTCTTGTTAACAAAATGTTAACATCCTGCCACCGGAAGCCGCTGCAATGGTGTTCCGCGGCAAAGCCCGGGGCAGGAAGCGTCATGGAGGCTCCGCAAGGCTCTTTATAGCGGGGGTGCTGTCTATAGCCCACATGAGCTCCTCGAAAAGATGGCGGTAAAAGGAGCACATGGGGTCTTCCCTCATGACCGTGCCATGGGAGTGAAAGGCTTTGTGGGGGCATTTCCCGCTGCAGAGCCTTCTGAAAGGGCAATCCCTGCATTTTTCCAGGCCCTCGACACGGCGTGCTCTCAGCTTTGCCAGGGCGGCAGAATTATCTATCATCGCGGTGAGAGGCACCGGTGACCAGACTGTGCCGCAGGCAAACTCAGGGTACGTGCTCATTTCCTCGCAGGGATATATCTCCCCCCCTGTGCCGAAGGCAAGAATCGATCGCCCGGCACCGCAGGGTGAACGCAGGCACATGTATTCCCGCTTCTTTGAGAGCAGCGCGGCGAGATAAAGGTTGAAATCGTGGATCTTTACCCTGAGAGGGCCCTGGCTGTTGAATATCGCTGCAGCCCTGAGCATGGCCAGGGCACCCCGGGCCATGGCCCGGCCCCTCTCCTCGTCAACAGGGCAGATATCCCTGCCCCTTCCGAGGGCTGAGGAATAATTGAGCTTGAAGGAAAGGACGCCCGAGCTCACCAGGAACTCATAGGCTTCAAGATAGTCCTCCGGATCGTGCACCACGCCGATGATGCCGCAGTGAAGACCGAGCGCCTCGGCCCTTTTCACGTTTTCCCACACGTCAGAAAAAGTGCCTCTCCCGCCTGGATAGCGCCTGAAACGGTCATGGAGCGCCGGGGGGCCGTCGATGCTCACGCCCACCTTGAGATGATGGGCGGCGGCAAAGGAGATAAACTCGCCATCAAAGAGGGAGCCATTGGTCTGGAGCGAGAAATTGAGCATTTTGCCGGCATGGAGAGCCCTGCGCTCGCCATATTCCACGATGGCATAAATGTCATCCCTGTAAAGAAGTGGCTCTCCGCCGTGGAATTCCACGTAAAGGCTGTCATAGGGGATTTCCCTTATGATCCTCTCCAGTATGGCAAAGGCGGTCTCTCTGCGCAGAGAGGATCCATGTCCCTCGGCCCTGGCATAGCAGTAAGTGCAGCGGAAGTTGCAGGCATCGGTCATATGGAGGTAAAAGGACCGGGGATAGACGGGCTCGTCATCAGGAGGCCTCCACATCACGGAGGGAGGCGGGAAAAAAGACCGCCCGTCAAGAGTGATAAAGCCATGACGGTACATGGAGTCCACGATGCTCCTGAGCCTGCGGGGCTCCATTGAGGGATTGAAGGCGCAGAAAAGTGAGAACTTCAGGGGATCGAGCATCTGCCCGAGATATTCTTCCAAGCGGCGGGGGAGCACAGCCCATGACGCGGAGTCCGGGTCAATAATGAGCACCTTTTCTCCTCTCCGGGACAATGAGAGGCCTGGACGGCGCTCTAAGACATAATCCTCAAGCTCGGGGGGAAGAAAGCCCCCTTGTTCAGGCAAAGCTATGGTATCCATAATGCTCCTTTACCATCTTGAGAAATCCTCTGTCCTCATGGAGCCTTCTCATCATGAGAGGTATCAAGGTGCTTGAAAATCCGCAGAAAACCTCCCTGTCATCCCCTGAAAGAATGGCGAAGCCCTGGCGGGGGGCTGTGCAGAATGAGCGGAACAGACAGGAATGACAGCCCTCGGGGAAACGGTCTTCCATGACCTTACCGTGATGATCCAGGCTGCAGATTTCCCGCCGCGGGCCTTCCAGGTCAAAGCACGGGAAGTGCCCGGCTCCCGCAAGGCTCCGCAGCAGGGTGATAAGAGGCACCAGCAGGGGAAGGGCAAAGGGGCTTTCACCATCCCTTTCCTCGCAGAGGGCCTCAAGCATCATCGCTGCGGCATTGGCCATCACGTGCCCATGCTCCCGCGGGGAAAAATCGGGAGTAAGGGCACCCGGGTAGGGAAGATCAATATAATGGGGCAGCTTGTGCCACAGGGGTGAAAAGGCTCCGAGAGACTCAAAATCAGCGGGCCCCCTGAGGGGAACAGAGAGCCCTTCAAGCACTCCCTTCGCTGCAAGGAGTGAAAGCTCGCGGGAAAAGGGCATACCCTCCCGCGGCCGGCCTCCGCCCCCCGGGGAAGTGAGAGGAACTGACGGCCTCACCCTTATGACATTATCGGCAAAAAAGGCCGTCTCGGCATTCCCTATGCCGCCCGGCGATCCTGAGGCAAGGATTGTCATATCCCGGTAACGCCTTTCCAGGGCTCTGTCCCTTGCCTTGTGTGCCTCGGCGATATATTCAAGCCCCCCGGCAAGCCCGGGGCTGGAAAGCTCAAGTGAGACAGGGTGGCCGTATTTCTCATGAAAGATCTGCTCTACAAGATCCCCTATCACTCCGGGGGCTATTCTGGAGCCGTCACTTCCCTGGAGCGCCACAATATACCGCGAAGGAGTCGGAGGTGCCATGGCCCGGGGGGGCTCAAAAAGAGGCGGGTAGTATTCCACGTGAAGGAAGTTTCTTTCTATGAGGCTGAACAGAAGGCGCCTCGTCTCTTCCTTCGGCATCGAGGCGTTGTAAAGCACGTAGCCGAAAGGCACGGGGTGAGCCATTGATCGCACAAAACGCCCCACCATGGGGCTGAAAATAAGCCATTGGGCCGATTCCGGCTCTATGGCAAGGAGCCCCCCCTCGTCTTCCTCGAAAAAGAGATCCCTGTTGAGCATGACATACTCATGATCCCCGGGGAAATGAACGAGATGGGGGCTTGATGAAGCACGGCCCGTCAAGACAGAGGACTCTTCCCTCTGCAAAGGGGGACCGGCGCCTTCCTCAATGCAGGGGGGATAGAGCGTCTCGCTCCTCACCCCGTAGAGGGTGCCGAGATCCCTGTGAGAGACAATGCGGCGGAGCCCTGCCGGCGGCACCACGTGATAATGGAACTTCATTGGCTCTCCCCTGAGGCTCTTTTCCTCTCGGCAAGCCAGGCTTCTACCGCTCCTGCCGGCGCATTGGCAGGCATGAGCCAGATCTCGACTTTTCCCCGGGAGATATAAAAGTGGAGCTCACGGCCTTCATATCCCTCAGGGAGCTCTACCTCCCCTGCCTTGATGAATCCCATTTCATCGCTCATTGAGTCACCATCCTCTCAAGCCTTTCTTTCAGAGAGCACCGCCAGGGGGTGCGCCACTTTGATGCCGTGCACGGCGTGGAATTCTCCGCAGCCCCTCATGGCGGGATATTCCCTCCAGGGGCCTTCACATATGAGATCATACCGGCACGACAGGCACGCAGGGAACTTCATCTTATTCTCCCTGCGGGCTCTTGTCCAGTCAATGACAGGGTGTTCATGGCCAAGCTGCCTGAGCTCTGTTTCCTCATCATAAAAATGAAGCTCCACGGCATGGCTTTCATATCCCTCCAGAAAGCAGAGGGGATAGGCTTCCGTTCTTGCCGTCACTCCCAGGGCCCTGCAGGTCTCAAGTGCCTCTTTCAGGGGTGCCGTTGTCTCGCTGTACAGGGGCACCACCTCGTCAAAAAAGCGGCCTGCATTGCCAAGGGCATGGGGAAAGGCAAGGGTAATGTCGGTGACGCCGAGCTCTGCGTAAAACCGGCACAACCCGGCAAGTGAGCGGTAATTCACCTTCGAGATGACGACCTTGCCCGCCACCCCCTGCCCCAGCCTCACAAGGTTCCTGAGCCCCGCGACAGTCTCGAAAAAGCTCCCGGTCACAGAGGTGACGGCATCATGAACGACTGCCGTCGATCCATGGAGCGCCACGCAGAAGGAAAGAGGAGCCCTCTCACAGAGAGCCCGGGCATAGCGCCAGCATGCAAGGGCCCGCCCGTTGGTCTGGATGTCCACGGCATATCCGAGAGACAGGGCACTGTGCACAAGGTAAGGAAGATCATTGCGCAGCGTCGGCTCACCGCCTGTGAAGACCACAGAGCCGCATCCGCTCTGCCTGCTGTCAGCAAGCTCCGCCAGAAGGCTCGACGTGGAAAGATTTTCTTCAATCCCGCGAGCCTGGCAGAGGGCCCTGTTATCTGCCACCACGCAGTGAATGCAGTTGTTGTTGCAGGAGTACCCCACCTTGAGGTCAACTTTTTTTGCCATGGCCTGCCTTAGGTTCCTTCCGGGGCGAACATTCCCTCTTTCTCTATCCTCTCTTTCAGCGAAAAATCCTTCCCGGGGGAAGGGTTTTTCAAGGGAGGAGTCAGGGGAGAGGAGTCAGAAAACAGCAGGAGAAAGTGAAAACAAGGCTGCTATGAGAGAGAAGCTCAGGAAGCTCGTCATCCTGTTCCTCACAGGAAGAGCAAAGGCTATGGCCCGGCGCCTTATAGCCCATCTTCCCCGCGGGGGGGCCATCCTGGACGTAGGCTCAGGAACGGGGCACGTGGCGGCTGAGCTTCGCAGCGAGGGCGGCTTTGACTGCACGGAAGCCGATGTGGCGGATCTCTCCATGGGCGGTACCCATCCCGTCATATTTGACGGAGTCACTCTCCCTTTCCCTGACTCCTCCTTTGAGACTGCCCTCCTTATCTCCGTCCTCCAGTATTCCCTGGCTCCCGTCGATCTCCTCAGAGAGGTGAGAAGGGTTACCAGGGGGCCTCTTCTCATCGTGCAGCCCCTCTATAAGGGCCCTTGTGAGCGCTTTCTTCTCCAGGGCCTGGATTTTCTTCTGGGATGGTGCTTTTTCAGGCTTTTCCGCCTCCTGGGCCTCGTTTCCAGCGGAGCTGCCTCGCTTGAGTCCCGCCGCAGCTATTCCCTTCACCTTCTTGAAAAAGACCTCACCGCTGCCGGCCTTTCGGTCCTCCTCAGGGAGCAGGACTCCTGGCCGCCCTTCTGCCGGTGCCTTCTGATCTGCCGGGGAGCTGACCGGGAAAACACCGCTGTTTTTTCCCAAAAGGGGGAATAGCATGAGAGGGAAAACGACTCATCACAATGAAATGATAGAGAGAAGGCTGGTGCGCCATGGAAGAATCCCTTATCATAGAAAAGCTCAAGGCCCTGAGAAACCGCTTCAGAAAAGTGCTCTTCGCCGAGAGAACGGCGCAGGCAGCTCTTTACGGCACCGCATCGTCAATCCTGATCCTCATCTGCCTCAAGCTCGTAGGATTCGGAACCCCTGAAACCCTTTATTCTCTTGTCCCTCTATGCATTACCCTTCTGATCCCCGCGGGGATGTATTTTTTCCAGCAGATTCCTCTCATGAAAATAGCCCTCATCACTGATGAAAAGCTCCGCATGAAAGAAAGGCTCAGCACGGTGCTGGAATGGGTCACAGAGAACAAGAAGAGAACCCTCATGTTCAAAGGGCTCCTCAAGGATGCCGCGGCGAATGCCCAGAAAATATCGGCTGAGAGGACCTTCCCCTTCACGGTGCCCCGGCAGGCGCAATGGCTCATTCTCACCGCGCCCCTGGTGGTCATTCTTCTTGCCACCCCCCCCTGGGGCCTCATAAAGGTATTCACCCCGCCCCGTGAAGCCCAGCAACTGAAGGCCGTGACGGCAAAGCTCGATCTCATTGCCCAGAACCTGGAGAAAAAGGCACCGAAAACCCAGGGCGATCTGGAAATCAGGAAAAAATCCGCCGAGCTCAGAAAACTCTCCGAAAACCTCAAAAAGCCGGGAGTGGGGAAAAAAGAGGCCATGGCAAAGATAGCAGGCCTCTCGGAAAAGCTCAGGGAGGAGCAGAAAAAGGCTGAGCTCCAGAAAAACCTCATAGACAAGCTCCGCGGAGGGAGCGACGGCAGGTCCCGGGGAGGCGAGGCGAAGGACTCCGCCCCTTCTGAAAAGCTCCGGCAGATGGCAAAGGACCTCAAGAACCCTGCCCTCGGGGAAAAAGGAGCCCAGGCACTCAAGGAGGAGCTGGAAAAGATGAAAAATCTCCTCAGCGAGAACAGCAGCCTTCAGAAGGAGCTCAGCGAAGCCCTTGCCCGCATGGAAAAGAAAGACCACGGGGGCGCCTCGGAGAAGCTCGAGGAAGCGGCGGCGGGCCTTGAAAAAATGGAGGCCGGACTGAAGAGCGACAGGGAGCTCTCAAAGCTCGTAAAAGACCTTGAGCGGTGCAAATCACAGATGGCAAGCGATGACGGCCTTCCTTCAGGGGAAACGGCCGGCGAGGATGCCGCGGGAGAACAGGGCGAAGGAGGGGAGGACTCCCCGGGGAGCGCCGACGGGGAAAGGGGAAGCGACGGGAAAGCCGCAAAGGAGGCTTCACAGGTATCGCAGAAATATACAAAGTCCGGCGAAAAGAAACCGGGTGATTACGGCGTGGGCTCCACCAACAAGGAGCAGAAGGGGCAGGAAAACTCACCTGATTACTTCACCGAGAGGCAGAGCTCTAAAACGAGCCACTGGAACGAGCTCTACGAGAAATTCTACGACGCCGAGCGCCACGAGAAGGAGAGCGCCCTCACCAAAGTGAAGGGTCAGCGGTCGGGGTCTCAGGGAGCCATCCTCTCGAAAGAGGTGAAAGGGGGAATTCCCGCCGCGGGAACCATTGAGAACAATCCCAGGAAGCTCTATGCGGCGTACAAGGGAAAAGCGGAGGAATCGGTGGGGAAAGAGAAGATTCCAAGAGAGTACAGGGCACTCGTGAAAGACTACTTCAAGGAGATAGAACCGGGAAAATGAAAAGAAAGCGCCATGCCGCTCCGGCCCTTATGATCATCGCAGGAATCGCAGTCTTCATGACCCTCCTCTCCTCCCCTGCCCATGCGAGAAGGCGCTATTCCAACTATTCAAATTACTACCAGTGCGAATCGAACCTCCGGAACCTTGCCACGGCACTTGAGATGTATGCTACTGACAACGGAGGGGAATACCCCGAGGTGCTCTCCCCCATAATGCCGGCCTATATCAACATCATCCCTTCCTGCCCCGCCATGGGCGTTGATACTTACAGCTGCGGCTACAAGAAGACGGGGAGGGAGTTCCAGCTCTACTGCCTCGGGAAAAATCACCCGGAACTCCCTGAGAACATGCCGGCCTATGATTCAAAACTGGGAATCCAGACAGGGAATTACAATTACAGCTACAATACTCCGGGCGAGGAGCACAAGACCGACACGGCGGCATCGCTGGTGATGCTCGGGATTCTCACGGTAATCTCCTACCTTATTTACCGGAAAAAATAGCAGGTTCCGAAAGAGAGGCCCCCATGAACATAGAAGAACGGGTGCGGGAATTCGGCAAGAAATTCTCCGTCATCAGGGAAGAGATTCAGAAGACCATCGTGGGCAACACCGAGGTCATTGACCACGTGCTCCTCTCGCTCATCGCCGACGGCCACGTGCTCCTCGAGGGAGTGCCGGGCCTGGGGAAGACACTCCTGGTAAAAACCATAGGGCAGGTGCTGAACCTGAGCTTCAGCAGGGTGCAGTTCACACCCGACCTGATGCCGGCTGACATCACCGGCACTTACCTGGTGATGGAGAAGCCTGACGGGAAGAAGGGCTTTGAGTTTCAGAGAGGCCCCCTCTTTGCCAACCTGGTCCTTGCGGACGAGATCAACAGGGCCACGCCGAAGACACAGAGCGCCCTCCTTGAAGCCATGCAGGAGCACAACGTGACGGTCTCGGGGACACTCCATCCCCTCCCGTCACCGTTCTTTGTGCTGGCCACACAGAACCCTATCGAGATGGAAGGGACGTACCCCCTCCCTGAAGCGCAGGTTGACAGGTTTTTCTTTAAAATAGTGGTGCAGTTCCCTGATCACGCCGAGCTTGTGTCCATAATTGACAGGACCACCGCCGAGGTGAGGCCTGCCCTCTCCAAAGTGGCCGACGGTGAATCGATCCTCGAGATGCGGACTCTCAGCAGGGAGATCCTGATCGCCACACCGGTAAAAAACTATGTGGCAACCCTCATCCTTGCCACCCACCCTGAAAGGGAACAGGCCATCTCCATGGTGAAGCGCTTCCTGAGATACGGCGTGAGCCCCCGGGGAGCCCAGACCCTCACCCTTGCGGGAAAAGTGAGGGCTCTCATGCATGGACGCTTCAATGTGAGCTTTGAAGACATTCAGGCCTGTGCGGTGCCTGCCCTGCGCCACCGCCTCATCCTGAACTTCGAGGGCGAAGCCGAGGGAATCTCTTCAGATACAATCGTGCAGCAACTCCTTAAAGAGGTGGCATATGAACAAGAGGCAGCTCCCCTGCGCTAGGTGGGCCTGTATCGCCATACTGTGCATACTGTCTTTCAACATCAGCGCTGAAGCCCGTACAATCGTTGACATGAAGGCCTATCCTGCTATTGGCAGCTACCATAAGCACAAGAACACCCTCCCCCTCTGCGTGGAAATCCGCAACCTCGGAAGCGCCTTCAAGGGGACGCTTGAAGTGAGCAACAGGCAGGCTTACCGCAAGAATGCCGGCCTTATCATGAGGCAGGTGAACCTCCCTCCCCAGTCGTCCAAGCAGCTTTTTCTCTACGTGCCCGACTTCGAATCCTATGCCCCCACCGTGAAGGTGGAGCTCAAGGCAAGGCGCCAGATCATTGCGGAAGCGTCGCTTACCCTCAACCACATATACCCGAAGGACTTTCTTGTCCTCGTGTTCTCGAAGGAACAGGCGGGCTTTGAATACCTCACCAATCCGAGGCTCAAGGCCGTTGTCGGGAAAGATGCCCAGGTAAGCATCGTCTATCCCTCCACATCCCATCTCCCCCTCAACTGGGCCGGTTATGAGAGCGCCAACGCCATACTCCTCTGCAACTATCCCTCGCTCTCCTTCACTCACGAGCAGAAAAAAGCCCTCTGCGACTGGGTCCTCTCGGGAGGAATGCTTTTCGTCTCATCGAGCCTCTCTCCCGGGGAATTCAAAGGATCGTCCATTGAACAGCTTCTCCCCGTGAAGGAGGAGGGCACCGGGGAGACGAGGGCTCTTCCTGCCCTTGAGGCTTACTGCAAGGCTCCCCTCACCCTCACGGAGCCTCTGCCCCTCTGCAAGGTGAAGAATTATGGCGGCACGGTGATGCTCACCGAACAGGGTGCCCCCCTGCTGGTGAAAAAACGCTTCGGCAGAGGTATTGTCTATTATTTTGCCTGTGACATCACCAGGCCCCCCTTCACGACGTGGACGGGCACCATTGACTTCTGGGCCAGGATTTTTTCCGACATGCACACCTCTGGGAAAGAGGGAGCCCGTGGCGACGACTCATACCCCCTTTCCAATCCCCCCGAGATCGATCCGCCTTCATTCAAGAATCTCAGCTATTTCCTCTTCTTCTATATACTCATCGTGGGACCCCTCAACTACATGGTGCTCAAGAAAAAGGATCTCATGCTCCTCACCTTTCTGACGGTGACCGTCATCTCCCTGGTCTTTTCCCTTTCCAGCTTCATGTACGGCTATTTCACCAAGGGCTCGGAGACAATATTCAGAATCATCTCGCTCTGCGAGGTTCAGAAAAACCTCCCGGCGGCTCCCATGACCTCCTATTACTCCCTTTTCTCGCCGGGCCTCTCGCGGTATGCCATCGAGATGAACAATCCCCAGGCCATCACGTGGGAGATCACCCCTCCCGAGGATAAAAGCTTCACTCTTGAATGGAAGGAGGGGCCGGAGCTGCGGGACCTCACCCTTGATATGTGGTCAATGAGGCGTTTCAAGGCACGGCAGGTCATTCCTGTCGCGGGAGCCATAGAATGCTCTCTCAACGAAGAGGGGGACCTTCTTTCCGGAAGCATTACCAACGGCATGGACCTGACCCTCTCCGACTGCATGCTCCTTTATCATTCCAGGATCACGCCGGCATTCACCCTCAACCGGGGGAGCCAGCGCATCTCGCTCAGGCTCTCGCAGCCCCTCAACACGCCTTACGACCTGGGCTCCTGGTTTACCAGGACCTGGCATCTCAATGACGACGATCCCGCCTATGACAGCAAAAAAGAGCATGTATCATTCCTGTTGAATTTCAGCTCCACCTACCGGCCGGCCCGCACCAGGGACGATCCCGTTATTCTGGGCTGGTCCGATCAGAACGTATCGGGCATCACCCTGTCAAAGCACGGGGCGACAGTGGAAGAGAGCACTTTCTTTATCATCACCGGCCGGAGTGCCGGGAAAGAGAGTACAGGCAAGTGATAGAGCTCAGAAGCCTCACCAAGCATTTCAAGAACCACCAGGCAGTGAAAGAGATAAGCCTCAGGATAGAAAAAGGCGACGCTTTCGGCTTTATAGGGCCGAACGGCGCGGGAAAGACCACTACCATAAAGATGATGGCGACGCTGCTCCCTCCCACCTCAGGCGAAATGTATATCGACGGGATCTCCGTGACGGAGGAGCCTGAAAAAGTGAGGGAAGTGATTGGCTACATGCCCGATCACTTTGGAGTTTACGACGGGATGAAGGTGGGGGAGTACCTGGATTTCTTCGCCGCCGCTTTCAGGAAAAGCAAGAACGAGAGAAAACGGCTCATCGGCGATGTCCTTGAGCTCACCGATCTCACGGGGCTGAAAGAATCGCCCATCGAGGTCCTTTCCACCGGCATGAAGCAGCGTCTCTGCCTCGCGAAGACGCTCCTGCATGATCCCAAGGTGCTGATCCTTGACGAGCCTGCGTCAGGACTGGACCCGAGAGCAAGGATTGAGCTGAAGGTGCTCCTTAAGGAGCTCTCCACCATGGGAAAGACCATCTTCATCTCCTCCCACATCCTGCCAGAGCTCGCAGACTACTGCAACAAGATCGGGATCATAGAGAAGGGAAGCCTTATAGCCTGCGGATCTGTGCAGAGCATCATTGAAAAGACAAGGACCATGGCGAGCTACAAGATCAGGGTGCTTGGTGACACCGTCCGCGCCGCGGCAATGCTGAAAGAGGATCCCATGGTCGGCGAAGTCGAGGAGGTAAACGGCCACCTCCGCTTCAGCTGGCAGGGAGAAAAGGACAGCATTGCCGGCCTTATCGAGGCCCTTGTGATGAAAAAAGCGGGACTCCTGGGAATCTGGGAGGAAGAGACCAATCTTGAGGATGTATTCATGCAGATTACAAAAGGAGACATGGCGTAATGACCTCCCTCTTGCGCAAGAACTGGTTTTCCAACCTTTCCAATCCGATCCTTTACAAAGAGCTGAGCATAGGCCTCCGTGACAGGAAGATATTCATCACCCAGACGGTGTACCTCACCATTCTCTCCATCGCGCTCTGCCTTATCGTCATGGAGGCCTCCGATTCAGGATATCCCCAGAACACTGCCGATATCGGGAAAACCATCTTCATGGCTCTTTTCTGGATACAGCTCTTCCTCGTGGTGATAATCGCCCCCTCGCTCACCTGCGGCTGTATCTCAACGGAGAAGGAGAAAAGAACTTACGAGCTCCTCATCGGCTCCCTTCTCACCCCCGCGGAGATCATCTCGGGGAAGCTCATCCATGGCCTCGCCTACATCTTCCTGCTCCTCATCTCATCGCTGCCTATCACGGCAACGGTCTTCTTCCTCGGCGGCGTCTCGCCCCTGCAGATAGTGGGCGGCTACTTTGTCATATTTGCCCTGGGATTTCTCTGCTGCCAGATCGGCCAGTTTTTTTCCGTAAGGGAGAACAAGACTGCCAATGCCACCAACCAGAGCTACCTTCTCATCTTTTTCGCAAGCATAGCCGTTGTTCCCAGCATCGGCGTGATATGGAGCTATTATGCCTACCAGGGAACCTTCAACAACGTTCTCCAGTACAAGTCGCTCTCATTCCCGCTCTGGATTTACCTCGCCGTGAACTTCATCCTCGTGGCCGGCTTCCTCTTCAGCAAGACGGTGAACTACATATACCACCAGGCCAGAAACATGAGATACCTGAGCATTTTTTTCCTGATCGGGTATCTCTTCAACCTCACGGTCCTCTCGGGAGCTTTTGCCAACGGGCGCACCGACCCTGACGAACTCGGGGCCTTCTTCACTTTTCTCATCATGGTGAACCTTTTTCTCCCCGGATTCTTCGGAAACCGCCCCACCTTCCCCTCGAAAAGGGAATACAGGGCCCATATGAAGTCGGTTTTTTCAAAGCCCTATTTCATGCCCATTCTCTTTGGTCTCGCCGGCATTATCCCCGTGCTCCTGGTAAGCTATGAGCTGCCCGGTGACAAATCACCCCTCATGCCGAGCTTTTTCCTGAACCTCTTCTTCGTGCCTGCCTTCTTTGCCCTCGTAAGGGGTATTCACAGGATACTGAAAGGCTCTCTCCCCTTTGCATTCTTCTATTACCTCATGCTCATCGTGACAGCCTTTCTTCCCTACCTCACCATGCTGGGAGAAGAGGGCCATACCAAGATATCGAGCCTCTCCACCTTCCAGTTCCTCTCCCCCACCATCGCCATGGGCTCGCTCTGGGCCACGAGGGACTTTCCCGTGCTTGCCATGACTCCTTTCGGCACAATACCCATGTACATGTGCTCCCTTGTAGCTTACCTGGTGCTGCTTTTTATCGTGGGACTCCTTTATATGGCTGCCATGAAGAAACACTCCAAGAGGCAAAACTTTTGAAGGAAACAGAACTTCTTACGCCGGAATTCCTGAAAAAGCTGAAACTCCTTCAGATCATGTCCAAGAAAGTGGCCTGGGGAACTCAGAAAGGTGAGCACACCAGCAGCCAGAAGGGCCGGTCCCTGGAGTTTTCCGATTTCAGGAACTATGTGCGCGGCGATGACATCCGCTATATTGACTGGAACATTTATGGCCGCCTGGAGAAGCTCTTTCTCAAGCTCTTTGTCGAGGAGCTCGACCTTATCGTCTATCTCCTCATCGATACGAGCGCCTCAATGTCGCTGGGCGGGGAGGAAAAGCTGCACTATGCGAAAAAAATAGCAGCCTGCATCTCTTTCATCGCCCTCTCACACTTTGACAGGGTGAGCATCGCCGCCATGGACGAGGGGATCAGTCTCTATCAGCCTCCCCTCAGGGGCACCAACCAGATTTTCCAGTGCTTCAGGTTTCTCAGCGGCCTCAGGCCCCGGGGGAAAACCTCCCTGGGCGCCTCCCTTCTCTCCTTCGGCAGGAAAAAGCTCAGGCCCGGGCTGGTGGTGGTCCTCTCCGACTTCCTGCAGGAAGGCGAGTTCTTCGAGGGATTGAGCTTTCTTCTCTACGAAAAATACTCCCTCTTCCTCATCCAGGTCCTCGATCCCCTTGAGAAAAACCCTGTGATAGAAGGAGATCTCAAGCTGGTGGATATTGAGACAGAGTCTGCCAGGGAGGTGACGGTGAGCGAGCGCCTCCTCGCCGCGTACCGGAGAAACTTCCAGAGACACACGGAAAAAATTGAGCAATACTGTGCCAGGCACGGCGCAGGCTTCCTCCAGACCACGACAGATACGCCCTTCGAGGAGATAGTGCTGAAATACCTCAGGATGGGGAGGCTCCTCGCATGAACTGGCTCCATGGCGGTGCTCTTGCCCTGCTCCTCCTTATCCCCCTCATCCTCATCTTTTATCTGATGAAGCTGAAGAGAAAGGAGCTTCCCGTCTCCTGCGCCTTCCTTTGGAACAAGGCGATGGAGGAGGCAAAGGTGGATTCCTTTTTTCAGAAGCTGAGGAGCAACCTGCTGCTTTTCCTCCAGCTGCTTTTCATTATCCTATTGGCGGCGAGCCTTGCCCGCCCTTATATCAAATCCCTCAGGAACCTTCCTCCCCGCATGATCTTCGTGCTGGACTGCTCGGCGAGCATGGAGGCAAGGGAGGGGAGAAAGACCCGCTTTGAGCTTGCCAGGGAGCAGATTACCCATATGGTGGAGGGAGCCCAGAGAGGCACCTTCTTTGTGCTTATCACCGCTACTTCAAGAACCCGTCTTGAGACCGGCTTTACCGATGACAAGCAGGCGTTCCTGACCATCCTGAGAGGCATACAGCCCCGTGATACAGGGACAGTCCTTGAGCCTGCGCTGGCCCTTGCAACGTCCCTCGTGAAAACCCATCCTGACGCGCAGATATTCCTCTTCTCCGACGGCGGGGGCGATCTTCCCTCGCTGTGGAGCCGCTACGGCGGGGTCCTGCACTATGAGCCCGTGGGGAAATCCGTGCGCAACCTCGGCATCACGGCTTTTGACATGAGAAAGACCAGGAAAGGCTTTCAGCTCTTTCTTACCGTGAAAAATTTCTCACCCCAGCCTGAAAACACGCTTATTTCGCTTATGGCGGGGACCTCGGTGCGCGAGGCCCGCGAAGTGGCCCTCGCGCCAGGGGAACAGAAATCCTACATCTTCGACATCACCGGGGATCAGAGCGGCTCGCTCGAGGCGGTCCTTGACATGGACGATGATCTTCCCGTGGACAACAGGGTCTTTGCCGTCATCCCCGCCGTGAAGCCCACTCAGGTTCTTCTCGTGACAGGTGGAAACCCTTTCCTGGAAAAGCTTCTCCAGCTTATGAGCGGCTGCGAGGTACGAAAGACTCCTTCGCCCTCCGGGAAGGATCTTGCAAAAGCCGATCTCGTCATCTGGGACTC
This sequence comes from Candidatus Eremiobacterota bacterium, assembly GCA_031082125.1. Taxonomy (NCBI): domain Bacteria; kingdom Bacillati; phylum Vulcanimicrobiota; species Vulcanimicrobiota bacterium. Next base: position 83,707 of record JAVHLM010000023.1, on the reverse strand, counting down.
CACGGAAGTGAAGAAGCTGCCTGAAGGGAGAGCCCATCTTTTCCTTCACTGCAGGTTTCCGGAGAAGCTCATCACCACAAAGGGCCCGGTAAAATTACCCGGAGGGCTCTCATGGGACAAGAGCCACCCCGTCAACAGGTTTCTTGACTACTCAACCCTCACTGTTGCAGAAGCGGATCAGATCACCCTCCCCCCGTGGGGGAAAGCCCTTGTGAGCTCCGACAGGACACCCCTCATCATGCTCCTTGAAAAGGGAAGCCACCGTTCAATAGCCACGGGGTTCGACGCATACCGGAGCGACCTTTTCCTCTCGCCCCTCTTTCCCATGCTCATGGAAAATATCTTTGACTGCCTCCTTGACGGCAGGAGCAGCACCTCGCCGCATCTTTTGAGGAGCGAGGAGAGCGTCTCCCTTGAAAGGGAGCGTGAGGGGGACAGGCTGAAAGTGGTCCTCCCCTCGGGCCTGCAGAGAACAATTATCGCCGGCACCGCGGCACCTTTTTTCACCGATACGGCGAAAGTCGGCATTTATACCATCAAGGCCAAAAGAGAGCGCTCTTTCGCAGTGAACCTCCTCGATGAAGGAGAGTCAAAAATTGCACCCTTCATCTCCCCGGAGGGACCTCAGGCTGCACATGCTGCAACAGCCTCGTCATCGCCGATGATCATAGAATTCTGGAAGCCCCTTGCCTTCACGGGCCTGCTGCTCCTCCTTCTCGAATGGAGCTGTTTCCACAGGAGGAGGCAGTAATGAAGTTCATCGGATTCACCAATCCCCTCATGCTCCTCCTGCTCATAGGCATCGTTCCCCTCTGGCTCTGGAGCGCCCGTTCCCAGGCAGATCTCTCGGCGCTGAGGAAAAAAATTTCCCTGGCAGTGAGAATTGTCATCTACGCATGCCTTGTCCTGGCCCTGGCAGGCATGAGGATTTACCTCCCCACCGACGAGCTTTCGGTGGTATTCCTTGTCGATGACACGGAGAGCGCCCCCGAGAACCACAGGGCCTTCGCCCACAGGTTCATCGAGGAGAGCATCGGCCACGCAAGGGCCAAGGACGGCATACAGGTTGCCCTTTTCGGAGAAGATGCCTATCTTGACCAGGTCATCGATGCCTCAAGAAAGGTGGTCACCCTCTCCACCCTGGTGAGGAGGGAGCACACCGACATATCACAGGCCGTCAACTTTGCCCGGGCACTCTTCCCCGAGGGTGTGGCAAAAAGAATCGTCCTTGTGAGCGATGGGAATGAGACTATCGGCAAGGCTGGCGAGGAGGGAGGCCTCTCGGGCATAAGGAACACTGAGCTCTGGACCGTTCCCTACCCGTCTGAGAAAAAACAGGAGGTTCTGGTAAAGAGGATCGATCTTCCCGAGACCTGCACTATCAATGAGCCCTTTGAGCTCAGGGTTGCCGTGGAGAGCACCGCGGCGGCAGAAATCAAGATGAAGGTCTTCATGAACGGCACGATGAGAGCCCATGAAAGCCTGAGTCTCCACCCCGGTGAGAACATCTTTTTCCTCACTCAGAAAGTGAGCAAGGCCGGCACCTGTTCCTTCGAGGTTCTCATAGAGCCGGAAGAGGACTCTATCGTGAAAAATAACCGCGCCACGGCAATCGCCTTTGTCAAGGGAACGCCCAAGGTGCTCTATCTTTCAGAGAATAATCCGGGACCTGTAGCGGGACTCCTTGCTGACGCCGGCATGAAGGTGGAATGCGGGGATGCCCGCACTCTTCCCATAAGGCTCGAGGATTTTCACGATTATAACACCCTCATATTCAGCAATCTCTCTGCCCTGAGCCTCTCAGAGAAGCAGATGCGTCTCGTGAAAAGCTACGTCAACGACATGGGCGGCGGCTTTCTCATGATCGGGGGGAAGAACAGCTTTGGAATAGGCGGCTACTACGACACGCCCGTGGAAGAGGTGCTTCCTGTCACGATGGATGTGAGGAAAAAAAAGATGCTTCCTCAGGCAGCCATCGTGCTGGTCATTGACAAATCGGGAAGCATGAGCGAAGCGCAGGGCGGCGTGGAGAAAGTGGTCCTCGCAAGAGAGGCGGCAATCGCCACCATAGAGATGGTGAATGCCCGGGACAGCATCGGGGTAATAGCCTTCGACTCGGCCTCCAAATGGATCACGCGCCTCTCACCGGCAAAACACAGGGACAAGATGATAGAAAATGTTGCCACCATCAGAGCCGGGGGAGGCACAAACCTCTATCCCCCGCTGGAGAGCGCCATCAACGAGCTCGACCGCTCCCAGGCGGCCCTCAAGCATATCATCGTCCTCTCCGACGGCAGGACAGAGTCGGGAGACTTCCTGACCCTGGTCAAGAGGGCCAACACCCGGAAAATCACTCTCACCACGGTGGCAATAGGGAGCGATGCCGATATAGAGTTCCTCAGGGGGCTGGCGGAAAAGGGAAAGGGGCGGGCGTACTACACGGACGATGCCAGCCTTCTGCCCAGGATATTCGTCAAGGATACCTTTATCGCTTCACGGTCCGCCGTGGTGGAGGAGCCCTTCAGGCCCCTGCTGAGAGAATCACACCAGGCTTTTTCCGGCATTGATTTCTCGCAGATTCCGGGCATGGCGGGATATTGCCTTTCGACGGAAAAACCCACCTCCACCGTGGTCCTCGTATCGCACAAGAATGACCCCATACTTGCCCTTGGAAGGAGCGGTCTCGGGAAATCAGCGGCATTCACCAGCGATGAGGGAGAGCACTGGGCCCCCTCCCTCTTCACATGGGAGGGAAGCCGCCCCTTCTGGCTCCAGCTGGTGCGCTGGACATTCCCCTCGGTGGAGAGCGGCAATTATTCAGTAGCGCTCAGCCACGAGGGAGAAAAATGCACCATAAGGCTTGAAGCCCAGGATGAAGAGGGAGAGTACCTCAATTTCCTTGAGTTTTCAGCACGGGTCATCACTCCCGATCTCTCACCCCTCGATGCAAGCCTCCATCAGGTGGGGCCCGGCGCGTATGAAGGCAGCTTCAAAGCTCTTGCGTCAGGCAGCTATATAGTGAACATCAGGGAAAAAGGGGGGGGCGGAAAAACCTGTGCCCTCTCGATTCCCTATTCACCGGAATACAGGGATTACAACCCTAACACCTTTCTGCTTCATCGTCTTGCAGAGTCAACAGGAGGCCGCTACAATCCAAAGCCGGCAGAGATTTTCACCCACCCCCGGAAAAAGGCCCACAGGGCCGTGGAGATATGGGAGACCCTCCTCCTCTCTGCCCTGCTTCTTTTCCCTCTTGACGTGGGCCTGAGAAGAGTCTCCCTTCCCAGGGGATGGCTCCAGGGGCTCCTGAAAAGCATGGGAACCCCGAGAAAGCCCCATGAGCGCTCTGAAAGCCTTGAGACTATCGAGGCCCTTAAAATAGGGAAGAAAAAGCTCAGAGACCGCTACAAGGGCACCACGCTCGGCAGGGACGACCTGATAGAGACTCCCAGGGAGGAATCCCTGCCCCGGCAGGCAGAGCTGGCACCTCCAGCGCCTGAGACTCCCGCGACCGGG
>JAVHLM010000023.1:0-80091 GCA_031082125.1 Candidatus Eremiobacterota bacterium | reverse complement strand
ACGCCTGAGACTCCCGCGACCGGGACGCCTGAGACTCCCGCGACCGGGACGCCTGAGACTCCCGCGACCGGGACGCCTGCGACCGGGACGCCTGCGGCGCCCGCTGCCGAGGTGCCGGAAATCAAGCCGATTCTCTCGACAGACGCCATCTCCTCTCTTGAACGGCTGAAACAGGCGAAACGAAAGATGCGCAAACAGATCTGAAGGGGGCTATTTCCACTTGAGAACGGCGAGCCATATGGTAAGCGCGGTGAGGGCAATGGAGACGGCAAGGGTGATGAAGCCTTTAAGCGTCGCTGCGTTGAGGTTTGCCGGGCTGTCTTCTTTTTTGGCCGCGTAAGAAAAATGCATGAAAGAGATATAATATTCCGAGAGGGTGAAGAGACCTATGACTATCACCGCGTATATCTTGAATGGCGCAATATGTCTGAAAAAGCTCTGAAAATCCATCAGTCCCCCCGCATACTTTTAGAGTAAGCCATTTCCTAGATACGATACAGGTCCCCGGAAATCCTTTCGGGCGATGAGCCCCCGGGTGCCTTATGCTTTCTTCTGTGTCACCACGCCCTGCTCCTCGCAGACCACCTTCTGGGCGAGAATTTTCTCCTCGTAGAGAGGGAAGCCCTTGCAGAGCTCCCGGACTTTCTCCCTGATGGCCGCCTTTGCCGCCTCATCTCCCCTTTTCTCAATGACCTCGTAGATACAGTCGGCGATAAACTCCATCTCCTCCTCCTTCATGCCCCTGGTGGTGATGGCGGGTGTGCCGAGCCGGATTCCGCCTGCAGTCTTCGGCCCCAGGGAATCAAAGGGGATACAGTTTCTGTTGGTGATGATACCGGCATCCTGGAGGGCCTCCTGGGCTTCAATGCCGGTCACCTTCTTGCTGGTGAGGTCAATAAGCATCAGGTGGTTGTCCGTGCCGCCGCTTACGAGGCGGAATCCCCTCTCCTGAAGGGATGAGGCGAGCTTTTTCGCATTCTTCACAATCTGGGCACAGTAGCTTCTGAATTCCCCGGTAGCCGCCTCTTTGAAAGCCACGGCCTTTGCCGCGATGACATGCATGAGAGGGCCGCCCTGAAGGCCGGGAAACACGGCGGCATCAATTTTTTTCTTCCACGATGCCTTGCTCAGGATCATCCCTCCCCGTGGACCGCGGAGAGTCTTATGGGTGCTTGACGAGACAAAATCGGCATGCCTGCAGGGGTTCATATGAACCCCTGACGCTATAAGCCCTGCAATATGTGCCATATCAACCATGAGAAGGGCTCCCACCTCGTCGGCAATCTCCCTGAACCGGGAAAAGTCGATTTCCCTGGGATAGACTGTGGCGCCTGCCACTATGAGCCTGGGCCTGTGCTCCCGCGCGAGGCTTCTCACCTCTTCGTAATCTATGAGCTCCGTCTCCCTGTTCACCGAGTATGAGACAAAACGGTAGAGCTTCCCGGAGAAATTCCGCGGGCTCCCATGGGTAAGGTGGCCCCCCTGGTTGAGGCTCATCCCCATTATGGTGTCACCGTAAGAGAGCGAGGCAAAATAGACGGCCATGTTGGCCTGGGAGCCCGAGTGAGGCTGAAGGTTGGCATGCTCGGCCGAGAATAGACCGCAGGCCCTCTTTATGGCTTCCTTCTCTATCTCGTCATAATAGGAACAGCCCGCGTAATAGCGGTCATGAGGATAGCCTTCCGCATACTTGTTGGAGAGTATGGAGCCCTGGGCTCCGAGCACCGCCTCGCTGATGAAGTTTTCCGACGCAATGAGGTTCACTGTCTCTGCCTGCCGCTCCGTTTCCTTCAGGATAAGCTGGGCAATATCAGGGTCAAAGCTGCATAGGTCTCTGAACATTCCATCCTCCTGCCTTTAAAGTGAGAAAATAATAATACGTGACGGCACTGCGTGATACCTTTTTAACGAAATTTCTCTCTCAAAGGAAAAAGAGGAGGCAGAGAGAATAGGTAAAATGGGGGAATATACACCACAACAGACCGTCCCTTTAGGTATGCAATGAAAGAAGATTTAGCAGAAGGCCATAAATTACAGGGCGACCGCTATGAGATAGTCCGCCTGCTGGGGAAGTCGGAATACAGCAAGGTCTATATCGCCAAGGACCTCAAGATGCTCAAGTCACGGATCATCAAAGAGGTCATATTCCCCGAGAATCCCGGCGACCGCAAGAAATGCATAGACTATTTTCAGAATGAAGCGAAACAGGTGATGCTCCTCAAGCACTCGACGCTCCCGCGGTATTTTGATTACTTTGAGGAAAACGAGAGCAACTTCCTGGTGAGGGAGTTTGTCGAGGGGAAAACGCTGGATCAGCTCCTTGCCAAGACACCGGGCGCGATTCCGGAAAAACAGTTTTATGCCTGGGCATCACAGATCTGCGACATCTTCATATACCTTCACAACCAGTCTCCGCCCCTCTTCTTCGGGGGCCTGAGGCCCGAAAACCTCCTGATCACCCCCATGGGAAAAATCCGCGTGATGGATTTCGGGAATGACAGGTTTTTTACTCCTGACCTGAGAAAGCCGATCCTGAAAAAATTCGCTCCTGAGTACCTCGCCCCTGAAGTCCTTGAAGGGGAGGAGATTTCCCTCAAGAGCGATGTCTATAACCTGGGCGCCCTCATCTACACGATCCTCACAGGCCTTCGCCCTGGAACACCGCCGCTCCCCTTCCAGACCAAGTCCCAGGAAAAGCCCGAGTACTTCAGAAATTTTGAGGACCCCGTCAGGAAGGCCCTGTCGCAGACAAAAGATGCCCGCTACCACTCCGCCGCAGAATTCAAAAGGCAGCTCCTGGGTGAGGAGGCAAGTCTTGGAGGGCCCCAGCTGGATATTGATACTCCCGAGCTGAACTACATAGACATCCCTGAAGGAAGGATGGTGCAGGGAAGCTTTAATATCAAGAATGCAGGCGGAGGAGTGCTTGCAGGGCGGATCACCGCCGATGTGACGTGGGTGAGGGTTTTCCCGGAATACTTCAACCAGAACAGCCAGTCCGTCGAGTTCACTGTCCATACCAACGATCTCCCCGAAGGCACGACCCACACCGCGGTGATCACCATCACCACCCCTACGGAGATAAAAAAAGTCCCCATTGAAATCGGGCTTCATGAAAAGACGGTCAAGTCAACCCTTAACCTGGGCGCGCTCCTCGCGTCAATATTTCTTCCCCTCATCAACGGGATTATCATGCTGATCTACCATAACCACGTTATTTTGAAAACCCAGCAGCAGATCCTGAAGCTCCTCTCCGTCTCCTCGCCTTCCTCTATAGACCAGGCAGCCCTCCAGGCCCTCACGATCCCCTCGTGGATTACCGATGAGATACACTTTTTCAACAGCCTTTTTATCTGTTTTGCCCTTTTGTGCCCTGTCTACCTCAACCTTCTGTACCAGACCCTTGATCAGGAGAATCAGAAAAAGCTTTCGACCCCGATCCTTTTCCTGATGCTCGTGCCCTCGCTCTTTGCCTATATGGGTGCGACACTGTCGCCCTTTCTCCCGGACAAGGCATTCCTGCTTCACAGCGGGCTCAAGGATCTGAGCCTGAGCGTCCTTCTGAACTACTTCCTGATCATCAACGGATATGCCTTCGTGTACTATATGTTCCACCTTATCCCCTCAATGCGGGAATTCGTGAAAAGAGTATCTATCCTCAACCTTTTCCTTCTTTTGATTCTCATCACCGGCTTCGCCTTGGTCATCCTGATGTCATGGGGAAAAATGGTGAGCCCCCTCTTCCGCATCATTTCAATCCTGGTGTTTATCCTGACCGCGATGCTCTGCTCCAGATCCCAGAACGATCTACGCAGAGAGGAATAGCGTGGTGAGATACTCGCACATCTGGGGATCGTTCCGCTCAAGGTAAGCCCGTCCCTCGGGGATAAAATAGGCATCAACGGACTCAGCGAAATACTCTGCAGGGTTGGTGGCGGCATACTGGGAGGGAAGCGCCTTGCGCTCCTTTTCAAACCAGTTCCAGAGCTGTACCGAGAGAGGGAGCCTCCTGCGATTCCTTGAGGTGAAGGCATGATCAAAGGCATGGGCGAATTCATGGCGGATTGCCGAGTGGTTTCTCATTCCCAGCAGCTCTTCGCCTACTACTATGAGGCGCCTGTCCTGGCAATAAATGCCTCTCACCTCTTCCCAGCGCCTCCCGTCAAAGGTCCGCTCGCCGGGCGCCACAATCATCATGCCTTTCACCTTTCTCTGGGTGAGGTTGCTGTTCTTTTCAAGCACAATGATGTGCACGCCGAAGCTTTTCACGTAGGTGATCATCTTTTCGCCAAGGGCTTCAAGCTCACGCCCCACCAGGCTCTTCTGCAGCGAGGGAGCATCCTGCACCACAATGCTCTCTACGATGTCCCTGATGCGGCTGCTGCCGCCGGCAGCCTCGCGGGTCTGCGAAGCCTGCGTCCCCGAGGTTTCGGTCTTCTGGGGGCCGCTTAAAGGGATAATGTACTTCCCATCCTTTTTCTGGAAAAGCTGCTTTTCCTTTTTCTTTTTTCCCTTTCCTTCGTTCTCCTCTTCTTCCTCTTCCTGCTCATAAATGGCTTCCCTGAGTGATTTGAGGCCGCCCAGAAGAGAATTGAAATCTTCTTCCTTGCCTTCCACAAAGCCCCTTTCTTTTCTGGAATCCAGGTGCTTTTTCAGCTTCCTGAGGATCTCGCGGGCCTCGGGTGAGAGGGCCACGAGATCGGTCATGAGGAGGGCACGCGCCACATCCTCATCGACCTCCTTGAAAACGTTGGGCTTCACGCTCTCAGCCTGAAGGCGCCGCGAAACCTGGAGGTGCTGGGAATCGTACTTGGTAAATCCAGGGCCTTGAATTTTGTCCAAAGCGACCTCTCCTTCCTGGAACCATTATACCTTAATGATGCAAAGGAATCAACAAGGTATTCACGGAATATCATGGAAAGACCTCGCAAGGAAAGGCAATCACCATGAGCGCTGAAGAAGCGGCAAGGAAACCGAAGGTATCAAGGAGAGGAGCGGCCTTTCTGCTGGTTATTGCCGCCGTGTGCGCCGGACTGCTCCTTCTTTACCGCCAGAGAGAGCTTACCCTGGCCGATCCGCTCACCATGCTTCCTGCGTCATCGAGGCTTGTCATCTCCATCGATGCCGTTCCTCTTCTCTCCCCCGGGAAAAACCTCGAGGAATATTACAGCAGGTGGAAAAACACCGACGGATACCGGTTTCTGGCGCAAGCTCTGAAGCTCAAATGGAAGCTTGATCTGGACAGCGACTTCCTGAGCTGGGCCGGGCCCAGGATTGCCATGGCATCCAACGTGCTCGATGAAAGCCCCCACAAATCCTTTCTGAAATGGAAGGAAAAAATGCCGCGCCTCATCATTGCCGCCTCGATAAGAGACGGCAATCAGGCGAAAAAAGTCATTGAGAAGCTTGAAAAGCGCTACAGGGATACCTCATCGGTAACCCATATCCCTTACAGGGGCGCCGACATTTTTTCGCCTGACCTGAGAACAGGACCTCACTTCTGCATATACAGGCACTTCCTCATCATCGCCGACAGCATTGACGACCTTCAAAAGGCCATTGACGCCGGTCTTGACAGGAAGAGCGCCCTGGCTTCCGACAGGGCCTTCAGGGAGAGCTGCGCCACTCTTCCGTCACCCCGTTTCGTCACCGCCTTCTGCAACCTCGGGAGGGAAAAGCTCTCCAGTGACCATAGCTCCTGGTGCCTCGGAGCTATAAAGAAAAAGGAGGGAATTGTCATTGACAGCGTCCTGAAAGATGACAAGACCTCACCGGGGGCTTCCCGGGGCGGTGACAATGACGTGGAAATCTTCTCCATGCCCCGCGCGCTCCCCGAGAGCACCTCGTTCTTCCTTGTGCTGAACAGCAGAAAACTCCTCTCCATTGAGGATGCCCTCCCGGGAGCAAGGGAAAAAAGGACCCTCAGCAAAGCCCTGAGAATCCTTGCCGTAAAGCTCAGGATGCCTATGCTGGAGGGACTCTCGCCGAAAATGAATGGTGAGATCGGGATTTCCATCGATATCGGCTCCATGCTCTCAACAAGCCTCATTGAAAGCATCTCAGGCCGGGGCACGGCGCCGAAGCTCTCGCCGGAAAACCTTCCCGGTATCCTCACCTTGGGATTCAGGGAGAAAATCAGCGGCTCCCTTCCTTCCCTCCTCGATGAGGCCCCTCTCAGCACCCTTCAGACTTACAAGGACCATACCATATACTCAAGAAAAAATGTCCTTGTGACTCCGCTGGACACCCTCCTCTGCATATCCCTTGACGGCACGCTCCCTCACCTTGAGCTTCTCATTGACACCTACCTGAAAAGCAGGCCCTCCATTGCAGGCTTGAATGGCTTTAAGGTGCTCTCGGAGGGAGTGACAGGGGGAGACCTGCTCTGCGGCTACCTGAAGCTTGATGAACTGGAGGCGGCATTAAAACTCTACAGCTTTGTGAAACCTGAGCTGAAAAAGCTCGTCGAACTCATCGGCCCTTACAGGGCCATCTGGCTGAAAATGACCGGCGAGGCCTCTCTTATCAGGACAAGAGTGTTCCTGGAATACCATTCCGAGTGACTGACGGACGTTATGGCGCCTTCAGATCACCACTCCTGGGCGCATAGAACTCCTCCCTGGTTATCTTCATCCACACCTTGTGAGCGACCTCACCGGTGAGAAAATTCACCTCCGTAAGCTCCCCCATTTTCCTGAAGCCGCACTTCTCGAAACAGCGCTGGGCCCTCGAGTTGAACTGGGCGGTGTCAAGCTCAATATAACCGAGCTTTTTTTCAGTGAAAAGCACTTCAAGTGCAAGCTTGAGCGCCTCTGTCCCATAGCCTTTCCCCCAGAAATTTCTCTCGCCGATGAGTATGCCTATCCTTCCGTAGTGGTCACCCTCCGTTCTCACGGTAAAACGGATGAACCCTATCAGAAGCCCCCCTTTGGTTTCTATGCTGTAGGCATTGTGCGGCGACGTCATGAGGTCGTGGTAGTATTCCATGGCAATGCGGTTGATCACGTCATGCTCAACGGTGAGGCCAAAGGCATATTCCATAAGCTCAATGTCCTGGAACCACGTGAGGAGGACCCGGTAATCCCTTGCGGCTACGGGGCGGAGATTGAGCCTCTTTCCCTCGGCCACAGGTGATTTCTTTTTTCCGAAAGAGAAAAGTCCGAACATGCCGGCATGGTACCTTCCTGGTATAGACTTGGCACCCTTCCCCCCAGGCGGGAGATGAGACAGTACTCCTCCATTATAGCGGAAAATCCTTTTTTTTGAAAGCAGTCTGCCGTGTGAATATGAGTTATCCTCTCCGGGAAAGCTTCCATAAGGCCCGAACTTCCCGCCCTATGAAGGAATTTGAGGTGTTCCATAGAACATCTCCATAGAATTGTCTCAAGGGAGGAACCTGGATGAGATGCCCTGTCTGTGAAGAAGAGAGAGAGCAAAGCCACACATTCTGTTTCACCTGCGGCGCTGCACTTCAGAAAGGGCAGCATCGCCATATCACCCCCGAGGAGGCGCAGCGGCTTCTTGAGATATCATTCGGCTTCGAAATCAACAACCTTATCAACCAGGCGATAGAAGCCTACGAGGCGATTCTGGAGGTGAGCCCCCATTATGCCGACGTGCATTTCAAGCTCGCCGTGGCATATGAGGCTGCAGGGCGCATCGGGAAAGCAATTTCAGAATACAAGAAGGCAATCAATGTAAACCCGCAGTATGTGAATGCCCACAGGAAGCTGGGTGAATTATACAGTGATGAGGGTTTCTTCGATGACGCAATAAATGAGTTCAGTACAGTGCTGAAAATCAAGCAGAAGCATTTCTATGCCGATGTGCATAACAACCTTGGCGTGGCACTTGAAAGAGCGAGCCGTTACAAGCTCGCGATGAAGCACTACCAGAAAGCCATCGAAATAAACCCCAATTATAACAGGGCCCATTTTAACCTGGGAAACGTTTACTGCGCCCTCGATCTCTTTGACAAGGGCGTCGAGGAATACCGGCTGGCCCTTGACACAAATCCTCGGGACGCACTCTGCCTCAATAACCTGGGAATCGCCCTCGCCACCCAGGGAAGGCTCGAGGAGGCCCGCGATGTCCTGCGCAAGGCAATTGCCATTCAGCCCAACTATGCCCGGGCTCACCGTAACCTTGGCAATGTCTATTTTGATCTAAGGGACCTGGAGAGGGCAAAGTATTCATATGAACAGGCGATCCAGCTTGATCCCTCCGATGCAAGAACAGAGGAGCTGCTCAATTCATTAAAATAGCAAGGAGTATGCCATGGCTGTCACAAAAGATCTCTATATGATTCTGGGCGTGCCGCCCATTGCGAGCGCTGAAGAGGTTCGCAAAGCATATCGGCAGCTCTCCAAGAAATACCACCCCGATCTCAACCCCGATGCCAAGCTTTACTCCGACGACAAGATGAAGGAGCTCGTGGAGGCTTATAACCTGCTCAACGACAATGAAAAGAGAAAGGAATACAGCAAGCAGCCTCAATTTCAGGTGCGAAAAACCCAGAAGCATGGAAGAAGGGCTGTCCCCACCCAGAGCGCGCCCTCAAAAAGCACCTCGTACGACCGCGAGCCTTCGCTCCTTGAGAGAATATTGTCGCCGTTCATGAAGCAGAAGGACCCGGAAGGAAATGTCGTGAAGGTTGATTATAAGGAATCAGACGTTCATTTCACCCTTGCCCTCACCATGTCTGACAATGAATCATTCTTTGACCAGGCCAGGAACGAGTTCAAAACGGCGCTGCGCTTTGATCCGGCCTGCCTTGAAGCTCTTTACAACTACGCCCTCATGTGCTACAAGCTCGGAGAATTCGACGATGCGAGAGTCCACTTCCAGAAATACCTCACCATGGAAAAAGATGACGCCCAGGCAAAAAAAATGCTGAGCCTCCTGAGAGATGACTATTAGAACTCCCCTGCCTCGATAAAAAAGAGGGCCACTTGACGTGGCCCTCTTTTTTATCGAGCTATTAGGAGAGAATTACTCCTGTGAAGGGCTGCCAGTCGGTGATGCCGCTGGTGCCCCTGTGTCGCCGGGTGAAGCGGCCGGTGATGCACCGGGCTCGGTGGCGGCGCCCTCTTTGGGCTTGATTTCGTACTTGGTCACCATCTCATCGAGCTTCTTCTTGGCATCTTCCATCTTGGTCTTGAGATCCTCGTCGGCCTTCTTGATGTCGGCGTCGAGCCTGTCCTTCTCTTCCTTGACTATGCCTTCCTTCTTGGAATCCTGGAATTTCTTGTGGGTATCTGTCTGAAGGGTTATAATCTCAACAATGACTTCCTGGTGAGCCCTTGCTTCCTGAGAGGCGGCCTTTTCCTTGAGAGCTCCATCAATCTTGCCTTTGAGCTCCTCATGCTTCTTCATATGCTCTTCCATCTTTTTGGCGAGCTCTTCTTTGCTCATCTTGTCTGCCCCGGCGACAAGCTCATTCCACTCTTTGTTGATGTCGTTCACGTTGCCCTCAACGACAACCCACTCATCGTAATAGGCCTGGGCGAAATCCTTATCTTGGCCGGCGGCTACTGTAGACGCAGGCGACGCGGCAGGTGATGATGTCACTTCACCGGGAGGAGTGGTTTTCCCACAGCCGACAAAAAGGCCGGCGATCAACAAAACAGCAACCAGAATTGTAAGCGTTCTCATTTATTATCTCCTTTCTAATATATGCCTTCTATAATCACACTTTCCGTAAAGTCCTTCAGCACACACCTCCTCCCTGTCTTTTTTCTTCACAATTTCTGTGATGCAGGCGCCTCTGCGCCGCTGTCAGAATCTTTTTTCACCGTTCTTTTAGATAAAATCTTCTTAGTATTCTGTTTCATGGGACATTTTCCTCCCTCATGGGAAAAGTCTTTTTATCTCCACCGTAGAGGCGCCCAAGAGACGGAAAATGCTGTTTTGCCCTGGAGGACAGGTTTTCCTATACAGTCTGAGCGATATACATGGAAATGACGATGGCGGAGTGCATGATCCAGTTGCACTTGAGTCCCCCCGTTTCTATGACGGCCCGTCCAAAAAGCCACCCCACGAAGGTGAAGACAAGGACCTTCGCCAGATAATGATACATGTTAAAGGAGGGAAAGTGAACAAGGCCGAAGAGAAGGGCCTGCAGGAAGTTGCCATGCTTCTCTCCCAGGATCCGGACAAAAACGGTAAGAAGAATACCTCTGAAAAGAAGCTCTTCAATGAAGCAGTTATTGATGGCTCCCAGGATGTTTGCGGGAAAGAGCACGAGCTGATCCGCCATGGGCCTCATGAGGATTCCCATTCTGCACCTCAGCACAAGAGCCAGTATGGCAAGCCCCAGTGTCACCATTGAGAACCAGATTACCACTCTCTTCCAGGGGAGGGGGCGGTCCCTGTTGATGGTGGAGGTAATGACATTCCAGTCACCCGCTTTCAGGAAATTGACCCCTTCTTCAGGCGATCCTGAAAAGAGCACCGCCACCATGAGAAGGAGGGGAACATACTGGTAGCTCCTGTGGATAAAGTAATAATTCAGATCACCCGAGATGATGTCAAGGGAATGATTCTGCAGGCTTCCGGGGAGAAGAAGCGGGAAGCGGTAATAAATCGGCTCAAGCAGAGCGTAGCCCATGACACCGAGGAGCACGGCCGCCACCACCTCCCCCCCTTTCTCCAGGGAAGGGATAAAAAGGGAGGCGAGGACCACCAGGAAGAGGGCTGCAGAAAATACAAGGTACTTGTGAAGCTCCAGAAAATACACCTTGGGCTCCCCCCAGACATGGAGGTAGCCATAGAGAGCACCCCAGGCCAGAAGGGTCACCGCAAGGATGGTCACTACTCTGCTTCTTTTCATGGAGCATCTCCTCTTCTGCGTATCTTAATGTCTCTCCCATTGAATGACTGGTCCCCATGCACTCTCTTGGACATTTTCCGCTGCAATCCTCCCATTCAGAAGGTCCTTTTCCGGTTCCCGCCACTGCAGTCATTCAGCATATGACATCGGTGCCAAGAAGGAGATCGGCCTCCATCGCTGTAATTATTATGGTAAGAAAAACTTAAGACAGTTATCTTTTTTATTATTCCCCGCAGAGGACACTCTTATGGAACTAGACGATGGAACAAAAGTACAGATTCTCAAGGACATACTGGACAGGAACGCTGATCGCATAAAGCAGATTGAGGAGCTTGAGCATGAAATCGCTCTTAACCAGTGGATTCTCAGCGCATATGACATGATTTCCACTGAAAAATTTGAATTCCGTGATATTTTTCACCGGGAAGTCCACGTCATTAAAAAGACCCTGCATACCCAGGAATCAAAGTTCGCTGAAAACAAGTTTGAAAATGAGAAAAAACGTCTCATCAGGCAGAATCAGGCCATCGCCTCTTTTATTGAGAGCAACTTCAAGAAAGAGTTCCTCATGTTCATTGAAAGGCAGCCTGAAGAGGAGGAGCCTGCCGGGGAAGCGCCGCCTCCCTCCGAGCCTCCCAGGGCGCAGCATGAGGAAAAACCCCTTCCTCCCCCGCCACCGCCGGCCCTTGAGGAAGTAACCAGAAAAGAAGAGCCCAAGGAGGAGCCCAAAAAGCCCCCGCAGGAGGCGGAAGAAAAGCCGCCCAAGGCGGAAACACGAGTTGAGAAGCCCCAGGAAGAGGAAGAAACTGCTGCTTCTATAGCCCTTCCTCCCGAGATGCCGTCGGAAGAAGAGCAGGTCCTTATGCCGCCTGAAGAGGAAGCACGAGAGGAAGAAGAAGAGGCACCCGAGATGCCGCCGGCAGAGGAAGCACGGGAGGAAGAAGAAGAGACACCCGAGATGCCGCCTGAAGAGGAAGCACGAGAGGAAGAAGAAGAGGCACCTGAAGAGGAAGACGATGAAGGTGTCTATGAAGATTCGGAGCTCCCGGCGGCAGAGAAGAAACCGCCGCCGCCACCGCCGCCGCCACCACCACCGGAGCCACCTGCACCGGAGCCTTCGGCCCATGAAGAAAAAGGCAGAGAAAAGAAGAAGAGGCTCACCAAGATAAGCTTTGACAAGCTGGGAAAATAGAGGGAGATCAGGGGCCCAGGATTTCCTCTTTCATCTTGCGCAGCTGCTCCGATGTACCTATCATAATCAAGGTATCACCATGCTCAATAAGCTCGTCAGGCGAGGGGTTGTTCACCATGGTGCCATCGGTTTTCACGATGGAGACAATTGACGCTCCTGTCTTGCTCTTTATCCCTGACCGCTTCACCGAGAGGCCGCATATACGGTTGCACTTCTCTATCTGGATCTCCTCGAGATGAAAATCATAGAGGGGCTGGTTGAGGGCAAGATCAATCATGGTATCTACTGAAGGCTTCAGGACGCTTCTGGCTATGCGCTTCCCAAGCATGGTGTAGGGCGAGATTATCTGTGATGCCCCGGCTTTCTGGAACTTGGCGGTACTGGAGTCATCGACCACGCGGGTGATTATGGTGATATCTCCCCTTATGGCCCTCGCCGAGAGGGTCACATAGAGGTTATTGACATCAGAGTCCATGGTGCAGATAAGGCCCTTTGCCCTGGTGATGCCTGCCATGTAGAGCACTTCATCATCGGTGGCATCGCCTTCAATGATGACCCAGTCCCGCGAGCGCTTTGTATCCACTGCTCTTGTATCGTGCTCGATACAGACAAAAGGCGCCTCGTTGGCCGCGAGCTCCTCAGCCACGTGGCTCCCCACGCGCCCCAGGCCGCAGATGATAAAGTGATTCTCCATCCTGTTCACCTTCCTGTCAACGCTAAAGGCTTTGAGATATTTCGCAAAGTTGGGATCGCTCATGAAGAGAATGAGAGACTCGACCGCATAGGTAAGGAGGCCCACGCCGCCAAGGATGAGGAAAATGGTGAAAATGCGGCCGGCGGGGGTGAAGGGCTTCACCTCTCCGAATCCCACCGTCGCGAGGGTGATGACCGTCATATAAAGGGCATCAATCCATGTGAGATTTTCTATGTGCTTGAATCCTATGGTGCCAAGGACAAGCACCGCGGCAAGGACAGAAAAGATAAACCTGACCCGTCTTATGGGGATGGCGTCTGCATATCTGTTGCGGAAGGCAATCTTTTTCGGAGAGGAGGCTTGCATAAGCACTCTGCACCAGGTGCCTGGAGGCAGCCCCGGGGCCGCCTCCAGGCCTTTCACACAAGGTATGCTACTTTGCCACGGTGGCTCCTTCCATCTTTTTGAGGACCCCTGAGCGCTCGTTGAAGCTGTTGATAAGCTTGTCTATCTCTCCCACCTGGCGGTGGATCGAATCCCAGTACTCGGGGTAATCGTACCACTGGCGGTTCAGCTCTTTCACGCAGCGGCCCTGCTGCTCAATCCAGGTATAGTATTTCAGGTTGTGGACGCGCTTTTTGTCATAATAGCTCATCTCGAGCATGGTGTCGGTCTTGAGGCCCATGAGGTGGCGGTGGTAATCCTGAGCGGCGCTGATCTCGCCGTAATCTCCGTACTGTTCCCTCAGCTCGATTATCCTTGACCCGTAAAGCTCCATGGAATCAGTGCATACCGTGAGCACGATGTCGCGGGAGGTGAGCTCGTAATACTTGGCAAATTTTATGGCGCAGGCCATGTTGCCCATCCCCGAGATGCCGAGAAGGCTCAGCTTCTCCAGCATCTCCTTCTTCACGCCCTGTTTTGCGAGGAACTCATGGCCCTTGGGCTCGTTGAAGAGCCTCAGGATATGCATGCAGTCCTCGTCATCGGCGGCTATTATAAGGTCGGTATTCCTGATGTTGTGGATCCAGGGGACATGCTTGTCGCCGATCCCCTCAATTCTGTGGCCCCCGAAGCCGTTCCACAGCAGCGTGGGGCACTGAAGAGCTTCACCGGCGCCGATCTTGCTGGTGGGGAACTTCTCCTTCAGGTAGTCACCGCAGCCGATCGTGCCTGCCGAGCCCGTGGTGAGCACGACACCCGAGTAGCGGCTCTTCCCGTCGCTCATAAGCTCTTTGAGGACCTCTTCCATGGCATGGCCCGTCACGTCGTAATGCCACAGGTGGTTTCCCATCTCGTCAAACTGGTTGAATATGCAGATATTGTCCTGGCGGGTCTTGCGGAGCTCCCAGCACTTGTCGTAGATCTCCTTTACGTTGCTCTCGCAGCCCGGCGTGGCAATAACCTCGCCGGCAATGGTCCGGAGCCAGTCGAAGCGCTCCTTGCTCATCTCCTCGGGGAGAATGGCAATGGAATCGCAGGCCAGAAGGGCCGAGTCATAGGCGCCGCCGCGGCAGTAATTGCCAGTTGAGGGCCAGACGGCCTTCTGCGCCGTGGGATCAAACTGGCCCGTCACGAGGCGGGGAGCAAGGCATCCGAAAGAGGCGCCTACCTTATGCGCCCCCGTAGGGAACCATTTCCCGACCAGGCATACGATACGTGCGTCAACGCCGGTGATCTCCTTCGGGAGCTCAAGGAAGTTCACCTTGCCGAAAAGGCCTCCCTTGGGGACAGGCTCATTCTTCCAGGTGATCCTGAAGAGGTTTGCCGGGTGCACATCCCAGAGTCCTGTATTGCGGAGCTTCTGCTTGATCACCTCGGGGGTTTTCTCCGGGTGCTTCATCTGCTCAAAGGTGGGGATAACGATATCCCTCTCCCTGCAGCGCTCGATGGTCCTCTCGAGCTGCTTCTCATTGATGGTGAGATCTATGAGATCTTTCATGGTCGTCCTCCTTTTTATATTATGAGATCCTGGGTATGGAACCTAGGTCTCCTTTCCATTCTCGTCGAGAAAGCACTTGTACCTCCGGCCGCTCTCCATCTGCTTCAGGGGCGGGTCCTCGTTCTTGCAGCGGCGGTAACAGAAGGGGCAGCGGGGGTGAAAATAGCAGCCCGGGGGGGGATTGAGCGGCGAGGGCACGTCGCCGGTGAGGATAATCCTATGGCGGTGGAACCTTGGGTTGGGAACAGGGTTCGCCGAGAGGAGCGACTGCGTATAGGGATGGAGAGGATGGTCGAAAAGCTCGTCCCGTGAGGCGACTTCTGCTATTTTCCCCAGGTACATCACCATTATGCGGTGCGAGATATGCTTTACCACATGGAGCCCGTGGGAGACAAACATATAGGAGAGGTTCATCTCATCCCTCAGATCTATCAGGAGGTTGATGACCTGCGCCTGGATTGATACGTCAAGGGCCGAGACAGGCTCGTCGCACACCACCAGCTCAGGTGACAGGGCAATGGCGCGGGCCACACCTATCCGCTGGCGCTGCCCCCCCGAGAACTCGTGGGGATAGCGGTTGATATAACGGGGCGAGAGGCCCACCTTCTTCATGATCTCGGCGACGCGCTGCTCCTTTTCAGTTCCCTTTGCAATGCCGTGGGTCTCCAGGCCCTCCCCGACGATCTCCAGCACGGTCTTGCGGGGGTTGAGCGATGAATAGGGATCCTGGAAGATGATCTGCATGTTCCTTCGCATCTTCTTGAGGTCCTCGCCCTCTTTCTTCATCACGTCCTGGCCCTTGAAAAGTATCGTTCCCGCCGTGGGCTCGATGAGCCTTATCACCGTTCTCCCCGCCGTGGTCTTCCCGCACCCTGACTCGCCGACGATGCCCAGGGTCTCTCCCTCCCTGACGACGAAAGAGATATCATCAACGGCCTTCACCTGGCCGGTCACCCGTGAAAAAAAGCCCGAGGTGACGGGGAAGAATTTTTTCAGGCCTCGCACATCCAGCAAAATATTCTCGTTCATAGCTTCATTCCAGTCCTTACTGTTCGTTGAGCCAGCATGCGGCCCAGTGATGTGGTGCCACCTCTTTCAGGGCCGGCTCCTCCTGCCTGCAGCGCTCCATGGCAGACTCGCAGCGGGGGTTGAATTTACATCCTTTCGGGAACTCAAGAGGGTTGGGCACCATCCCCTTGATAGGCTCGAGGCGCATGTCTCTGGCCTCGACAGAGGGGATGGAGCGGAAGAGCCCTATGGTGTAGGGATGCTTCGGGTTCTCATAGAGCTCGAAGACATCGGCGATCTCCACAATCTTGCTGGCGTACATCACCACCACCCGGTGGGCCATCTCGGCCACGACACCGAGGTCGTGGGTGATGAGAAGGATGGACATGCCGAACTCTTTCTGCAGGGCCCTCAGCAGGTCCAGTATCTGCGCCTGGATCGTCACGTCAAGGGCGGTCGTGGGCTCGTCGGCGATGAGGAGCTCGGGATTGCAGACAAGGGCCATGGCTATCATGACGCGCTGCTTCATGCCGCCCGACATCTGGTGGGGGTAGACATCAACGCGCTGGCGCGGTGAAGGGATGCCCACCTTCTCCAGCATGCTGACGGTCATCTCGCGGGCCTCCGAATAGTCCTTCCCAAGGTGGAGCTGGATGGCCTCCATGATCTGGTCGCCCACGGTGTACACAGGATTGAGGCTTGTCATGGGCTCCTGGAAGATCATGCCGATCTTGTTTCCCCTTATGGAGCGCATCTCATAATCGTCTATCTTTGTGAGATCCCTGCCATGGAAAAGAATCTGGCCGCCCACTACTCTCCCGGGAGGTATGGGGATGAGGCGCATGATGGACATAGCCGACACTGACTTGCCGCAGCCCGACTCTCCCACGAGCCCGAGGGTCTCGCCCTGGAAGATATCGTAGCTCACGTCCTCGACGGACTTCACCACGCCGTCATCGGTGAAGAAATGGGTCCTCAGGTTCCTGATCTCAATGAGCTTCTCAGGCTCCTTCTTGTCGTTCAGAGTCTCTGTCGCTGCCGGTGATTCTTCCATGGCAATTCCCTTTCAGTACCGCGTCTTCCGCTCCATCAATGCTACTGCCTGAGCCTCGGATCCATGGCGTCTCTCAAGGCTTCACCCACAAGGTTGAAGACCGAGACGACAAAGAAGATGGCGATGCCCGGGTATATGATAAGCCAGAGCTTCTGCTGCTCCCTCCCCACGTTCAGGATCCCTCCCCACGAGGGCGCCGAGGGATCGCCAAGCCCGAGGAACGCGAGGCTCGACTCTATCAGGATGGCCGCTGCCACCCCGAAAGTTGCCGAGACAAGCACAGGCGCCATGGCATTGGGGAGAATATGGCTGAAAATTATTCTTGCCTTGCTGATGCCCATGGCGATGGCAGCCTGCACGTAATCCATCTCCCTCAGGCGCAGGAACTCCCCTCTCACCAGGCGGGCCACGCCCGTCCAGCTCACCAGGCCTATGAGAAGCATCACATGGAAGATGGTCCTCTTCTCGATGAAAGCAGCGAGCGTGAGGATAAGAAAAAAGGTGGGAAAGCAGATGAACACCTCGATGAGGCGGGAGATTGCCAGGTCCACCCTCCCCCCGAAATAGCCTGCGAGGGAGCCCAGTATGATGCCGATGGTCACGTAGATGGACACGGCCACCACGCCGATTGTCATGGAGATCCTGGTGCCGTAGAGCATTCTGGTGAAGACATCCCTCCCCTCGGCATCGGTTCCCAGCATGTGCGTCCTGCTTGGCGCCTGGGGGTGCTGCTTGTCTTTTTCTATTTCCCGGTAAGAATAGGGCACGGGAGGGAAAAGATACTGCACATGCTTTCCCTCCTTTTTCAGGTCCCCGAGGAGGGTCTTGAAATCAGTCTGGGGCAGCGTGTAAGGAAACGCGCTCACCACAAGGAAAGCGAGAAGGTGAAATACCGCAATCCCCGCGACGACGTTGAACCTTCCAAAGGAAGGGCGGAGCTTTCTCACCACGAGGTAAATCACCACATAGGGAATAAAAAGCACCATGATCAGGTTGAAAAATATGTCCACGGCGTTTTCATAGCAGTTCCTGTCAAAGAGGACCCTCACGAAGAGAAAGGAGGGAAGCCTGTATCCCTCGCGGACCATTATAGGCTGGTCCGAGAGCACGTAGTAAGGCACGTTCGAGGCGATGAGCGGGCAGAATATCGCGATGAGAAGCAGCAGCACAACACACCAGAGGCCGGCAAGGGCGATCTTGTTCTTGCTGAACTGTCCCCAGGCAACCTGCCAGTAGCTGATCTTCCGGACCTCGATCTTCCCGGGCGCCTCACTGTGCCCGTGAGAACCTTCTTCCGCGCCGTTTTTTTCATTTTCCGTCTTCATCATATCGCCCCTTACTCACTCACTGTCCCCATATCCTGGCCCTCCCGCCTCACTTGAAGCTGACCCTCGGATCGAGGATGGCATAGGTAATATCCGAGAGGAGGATGCCTATCAGCACGAGAAACGCGGCGATAAGCTCTATCCCCATGATGACGTTGTAATCCCTGTTGAAAATCGAGGTGATGGTGAGAAGGCCCATTCCCGGTATCCCGAAGATATATTCAATGACCACCGAGCCCCCTATCACTACGGGCAGGATGGTGCCCAGAAGGGTCACGATGGGGATCATGCCGTTTCGCATGGCATGCTTCACCACCACCACGAACTCGGAAAGGCCCTTGGCCCTGGCCGTTCTTATGTAATCAGAGCGTATCACCTCAAGCATTCCGCTGCGGGCATACCGCGAGAGGGATGCGAAGGAGGCATAGGTAAGGGAGACCAAGGGGAGCACAAGGTGCCAGAGCACGTCCCTGATCTGCTCAAGCGTAGTCATCTGGGCAAAATTCGATCCCTGGTAGCCTCCCGTGGGAAACCACTTGAAATAGTTGCCTCCCTGGGAGAAGTACATGAGCAGCAGCGTTGCCACGAAGAAGCTCGGCAGCGAATAGAGCATGAAAAGCACAATGGCGATATACCGGTCATAGGCGGTGTTCTGCTTCACGGCGGAGAAGACGCCGAGAGGCACGGAGATGAGGTAGGCGATGATCACCGAGGGGACGGAGAGGGAAAGGGAATATTTCAGCTTGGAGAGTATCTTCTTTATCACCGGCTGCTTGTCGATATGGGAGATGCCGAAGTCCAGGTGGATAAGGTTCCACCAGTATTTGGCAAAGCGGGTGTCCAGTAAAAGTATGGAGAATTTCTGCCCCGCAGTGAAGGTGAAGCGGCCCTTGACACCGTCATACCACTCGTTCCATTTCGCTATCACGGCGAGCTTCTCGGCTTCCAGGGCCTTGTCGCTTTCCGCCGAGGTTCCGTCCCCGACGG
Source organism: Candidatus Eremiobacterota bacterium (assembly GCA_031082125.1). Classification (NCBI taxonomy): domain Bacteria; kingdom Bacillati; phylum Vulcanimicrobiota; species Vulcanimicrobiota bacterium. Next base: position 61,058 of record JAVHLM010000023.1, on the reverse strand, counting down.
GGAATTTATAGGACTTAAGCTCGGTGTTTTCCCTGTCTATCTCCTCGTTCTGCTTCTTGGTCTTTTCGTCAATGCGGCCTGAATAGACTTCGCGCAGCGGTCGCGGCGCGTTCTGGTAGAGGGTGAAAACCGCCGTGTCCCTTATTTTCTTGTCGCTCTCGGTGTTCATTATCTCCACAAGAGCAGGTATGGCAAACTGACCGTAGTCCTCAAGGGTATCCTGGGCCTTGATGATGTTCTTGATAGGGACTTTGCCGCTCTCATTGGCGATATCCTTGAGATAGCCGCGGATTTTCTCCTTCTTGAGGTCCGGGTAGGTGTTGAAAAGGACGGGCTTGTCCAGGTTGAACTGGGTCTTGAATACCCGGTAGGCTTCACGCTTGGAGCCGGTGGCATCCTGGGCGGAGTCACCGCTGGTCATCTGCGCGCCAGGCTTCCCCGGGGCGAAGTTGAGGATGAGGAACACCACCAGCGAGATGGCAAAGATGGTGGGAATCATCAGAATTATCCGCTTTACAATATAAGATGCCATATTTTTCAATCACCCTTATCGTCGTTGATTCACGTGCTACTTTTCCGCTTTCTCGTTGATATACCAGGGCATGGAATCTTCATGGGGCTTCAGCTTCATGAAGATCACGCGCTCCACGTAATTCCACCACGCCGCCACACGCTTTCTCGCGAAGAAAAAGGTGTAAGGCTGCTCATCGTAGACAATGCGGTGGAACTTGTGGTACAGGGCTGTTCTTTTGGAGACGTCGAAGGTGCTCCTCAGCTCTTCGATCACCTGGTCTGCCTCCTTGTTCTTGAAGCTGATGTGATTGGAGCTTTTCGGGAGCGTCGCCTGGGAGGAATGCCATATCTGGTAGGGATCCTGCTCCCAGGGCATCCCCCATGCCCCTGCCATTGCATCAAAATCCTTGTCCTCCATCTTCTTCTGCATCTCTGCCCAGTCCACGATCTTCAGGTTCATCTTGACGCCTATCTTCAGCAGGTCCTCCTTGTAAATGTTCATTGCCGCCGTCCACTCAGGGCTTCCCTGGTTCAGCAGAAAGGAAAAGTCAAACTTTTTCATGGCATTCCCTATCTTTTTCTCCACGATGCCGTCGTTATCCAGATCCTTCCAGCCTGCCTGGGCAAGCAGCGCCTTGGACTTCTCGAGGCTGAAGGCCACCTGGGGGATGGACTTGTCGTTGGCGGGGCCGTTCACATAGAGGGGCCCCGTGATGAGGGTGCCCAGGCCCATGAAGATGTTCTGGAGCATGTAACTCCTGTTGAGGGCATGGGACATGGCCCACCTTACCTTCCTGTCGCTGAAAAACACGCTCTCGTTGTTCCACCCCAGGTAAAGGAAGCCCATCTCATCGAATATATCGTGCTTTATGCTCCCGTTCTTGAAGAGGGAGTCGGGCTTCGCGTTCAGGATCTCCTCGCGGTAGTCGGTGGGATAGAGGCGCCCGTAGTCCTGGGCTCTGCTCTTCAGTTTCAGCAGGTTCTGTTTCTGGTCGGGGTAGATGAGCCAGTCAATCTCGTCTATTGCCGGTTTCTGATCATAGTAGTCGTCGAAGCGCTTGAGCCTGATCGAGGCTCCCTGCTCATAAGAGACGAACTTGTAAGGGCCGCAGCCTATGGGGCCTTTGGTGTTGTACCAGTGGGAGTTGAACTTGAGGCCCCTTATCTCTTTCGGGAAGGGCTTCCCGTCCTCATCATAGGCATAGAGAAACTCCGGCATCGGAAAGAGTCCGATGGTGAATATCATCGCATTGTAGGTCTTCTTCTTCCACTTGAAGATCACGGTATGATCGTCAATGATCTTCACATAGTCGAGATCCTCATAGTAATTCCTCAGGTGGCTGCATTCCACCTGATTGTTCAGGATCATGTCAACGGTGAATTTCACGTCTTTTGTCGTGAGATAGTGATCACCCTTGAGCCAGCCGTATTTCGGGTTGGACCAGTCCACCACCGGGGCATGCCACTTGACGCCTTTTTTCAGATAGATGGTGTATTCCTTGTAGTCATCGGTGATCTCCACCCGCTCCGCGAGCGCCTTGACCCACTTGTCGGGGTTGTCTCTTGACCGCGTCCCGAAACCCTCGTTATAGACATAATTTCCTATCTGGCTCGAAAGCTCTCCGTCATTGGAAACTATGTAGTTGAAGCTTTTCGGATCTGCTCCGTACCAGCGTTTGAGCCTGCCTCCCACCTGGGATTCAGGGAGGCGGATCTTGAAGGTCTCATCGCCCAGAAAGTTTTTCACCTCGGGATGAAGATACTTGCGGCCGCCTCTCTTCACATCCGGTCCGACTGCTTCGGGACCGCCACCTCCCTGGCGGGAGCCGTTCTGGGGGATGCCGCTTTCCTGGAGCTTTTTCACCGCGCTGGTAAGCTCCTTGTTGCTCTCGTCAAGCTGCTGGAGCCGCCCGCTGATCTCTATCAGGTCTTTCTCTATGTTGTTGAGCTGAAGTATTCCCATAAGAAAGATCATCACTATCACCACTTTGAAAACCACATCGGTGATGACAGAGGCGGCGCTTTTTTCCTTCATTACTTCCTCCCGTGCGGATGATCTCCCCCAGGCTTTCTCTATCCTGTTCCCCTGCCCTTCCGGGCGGGGAGGCTCTGGAGATTACCTTAGAAATATTCGGAACATGAAGCTCTTCTCCTTTTTCCCCGGCAAAGAACTTGCCCCTCTCTATCGGAAATGTAACGCCTTGTTCACATAATATGCTTTCTTTTCATGGCGCCTCAGCATATAATTGAAGTGGGCATTCCAAAATACAGCCTGGAAAGGGAGATTCCCATGCACATCGCTTCATTTGCTGAAAAATTAAATTCCCTCACCAGTGAGGTGGCCTCAAAGGCGAAAATAATAGCCTCCCTCGACGGGAGCACCCATGATGCCATCCAGGAAGAGGGTGACATTTACGTGAGCGAGCTGCCTGCAGATCATGGGGGCACCATCACGGGAAGAGTCCTCTGCGCGGGGGGGACAGGGGGGATGGATTCTTACCAGGCCGTTGACATCGAGGAAAAAAACCCTGACAGGGGAAGTGCCCGATACCAGATGGAGAAAAAGGACCATGGGGAACACTCAGAGTTCACCATCCTGAAGAAAACAGACACTCACAAGCTCAAGGCAACTGTCCTTGAGAGGCCGTCGGAGCCCGCGTCAGTAGTGCTTGAGGAGACACAGTTTGTCGAGGCTGCCCTGGCCCCTGAAATCGACAGTCTCTCTGAGGAGCTGAGAAAAGAGGTTCGCCAGGTGGCCGAGGCAGTCATAGGGGCTGATAATACCGCTCTTGACAGCGAAAGCGCCAAGGGTACAGTCAACATCAACAATGCCACAGTGAAGATCGCCGATGGGAAAACGCTTGAAGTCTCGGGACATGTGATGTGCGATCCCTCGGGGATCCTCTGTTCGGCCGAGCTCACCGGGAAACTGCCCGAGGGCGGGGCCACCGAATATTACTTCGTCAGGGGAAGCGACTCGGATTTCTACAAGAAGTCAGCAGGCCCGAGAATGGAGAGCGCCCAGATATTCGAAAAAGACGGGCCGAAGCTCATTCTTTACTCCGAGGAGCTCCACGGAAAATGGACACATTGACAGAGCGATCACTTTCATTTATTATAGGGAAAAGAGATCACACCATAAGCCTCCCGGGAGTAAGCACCTGTCTCCCGGGGACAGGAGTGCGGGGATGCTCAAGCCGGTTCTGAAGAAAAACGAGGAGACTGGAGAGAAGCAGCTTTTCATGGTCCCTGAATCGGACCTGGAGGAGCGCTTCGTGCTCTGGTTCGCCTTTCATCACAGCGTGCCGCGCCTGAGGCTCAACAGGAGAGATGCTCTTGTCTTCCATGCATTGAATGACCCTGATACCGTGCAGTACAACCTTACCATGGCATTTGAGGAATTCAAGAAAAGGTACAATTACGTTGAAATTCCCTACCTGGTCGGTGTCTCACTGAGCCGCGCCAGGGAGGAGCTCCGCATGAGAGGCCTTCAGTGGGCCATTGAGAGAGAAGTGGCCACTTCCGAGTATCCCCCTGACCACGTGATAAGCCAGAACCCTCTCAAGGAGGCCGTCGCGGCCGCTCAGAGCGTGGTCTATCTCACCATCTCAAAAAATCCCTGAGAGAAAGAGGTGCCCTTTGCTAAGGATAAAATGCCTCCGGGCGGCACTGTGCGCCGTTCTTGTTTCCGCCGCCATCACCGCCTCAGGCTGCGCGGGACCGCCGCCGAGGGACGCTCTCGTAACTTTCTCAAGGGCTGTCCAGACAAAGGACTGGAATACGGCCTGGGGCCTTCTCTCCTCAAGAGAGCGGAAGAACTTCGAGGAAAAGATGTTCGCTCCCTTCAAGGAGCAGTTCGCAAAGCTCTCCCCCGAGGCCCAGAAAGAAGCGGCAGCCAAGATCGGCAGCACCGTGCAGGATATCCAGAAGATGGCAGCAAAAGACTTTTTCAGCGTCGTGATGGAGAAATCAGACGAGTCCAGGAAGATCCCGCATAAAATCGACCCGGATCGGATAGTCGTCGAGCAGGAGAGCATAAAGGGCAACACCGCAAGGATAAGACTGAAAGGCCAGGCCGGTGAATTCAATTTCGTCAAGGAGGCCGGAGCCTGGAAAATAGAGCTGGGACCCTGACATGCCCGTTGATAACGCGCTTTTCATCGCTAAATTCGCCTTCCTGGGCCTTCTGTATCTTTTCCTGCTCCAGGTACTGCTGGTGATCCATTCCGATCTCCGCGAAATGAGGAAGGCGAAGAGAAACATCCCCTCATCCAGCACGCCCCATCTGGAAATCCTCTCGGGAAGGGACATGCTGGATGAGCACCATGACGCCCCTCTTGTTCCCCTAAGCTCATCGCTTTCCCTGGGAAGGGATCCCTCGAACGACATCCCTGTCTCTGATGCCATGGTCTCCTCCTTTCACTGCAGGATATCCAGGGAAGAGCAGGGCTACCGCATCCAGGACCTGGGGAGCACCAACGGCACGTGGGTGAATGACACCAGAATTGAGAGCCCCCTCTCCCTCAGGAAGGGTGATACAATCCGTCTTGGCGCCGTCACCTTCAGGTTTGCAGGCGAGGGATAAGCGATGGCGGGAAAAAGGCTGGCCATAAGAAAAACCGAACGCATCCTCCTCATTTTTCTCTTTTTTATCTATCTTGCCGGGATGGTCATCGTGCACTACTCAAGGCATGAGCGCTTTGACAGTGCGGTGCTGCTGATGTGCCTTCCCCTTGTCCTTTCCATGGCAGCGGTGCATATAGTGCTCTCGCTCACGGGAAGCCGGGCCGACGAGCTGGTTTTCCCTCTCGTGTGCTTTCTCTGCATGACAGGCCATATCGAGATTTACCGGCTTGAGCCGTCGATGGCGTTAAAACAGGCCATCTTCCTGGTCATCGGTTTTCTCCTTTTTATAGGCTGGTACACAAAAGGGCTTGACTACCGCGCCTGGGAGGATTACAAGTACCTGGTCCTTCTTGCCGGCATCGCCATCCAGCTCGCCGTCATGGTGCTGGGCATCGAGATAAACGGCGCCAAGCTCTGGTTCACCTTCGGCGACTTCAACTTCCAGCCCGTGGAAGTCGTGAAGATCCTTGCCGTCATCTTTCTGGCTTCATACCTCAAGCAGAAGAAGGAGTTCATAATCAGCGCGCCGAGGAGGTGGTTCGACATGCTCTCCTTCAAATATCTCGTTCCCCTCCTTTTGATCTGGGGATGCTGCGAGCTTATCCTGGTGGTACAGAAAGACCTGGGCATGGCCCTTCTTCTTTTCGGAACCTTCATGTGCATCTTTTACGTGGCCACCCAGCGGACAGGCATGATTTTCATCGGGTTTCTGCTGTTCTTTGCCGGTTCCTGGGTCGTCATGCACCGCTTCCCCCATGTGCACGTAAGGTTCAGCGCCTGGCTTGATCCATGGCAGGACCCGGCAGGAAGCGGCTACCAGACGATCCAGGCCCTCTTTGCGCTGGCGAGCGGAGGCTTCACGGGAACAGGCCTTGGCATGGGAACCCCCGGCCTCATCCCCGCCGTTCACACCGACTACGTCTTTGCCGCCATAGGTGAGGAGCTGGGATTTCTGGGGGCCCTGGCAGTCATCGTGGCATACCTGCTCCTCGTGGAGCGCATATTCAGGATATCTATGGCGGCCTTTGATGAGTTCGGTATCCTTCTCTGTACGGGCCTCGGCTCCCTCCTTGCCTGCCAGATCCTCATCATCGTGGGAGGCTCCACGAAATTCATTCCCATGACGGGGATTACCCTCCCCTTCATCTCCTATGGAGGAAGCTCGGTCCTCGCCAATTTTTTCCTTATCGCCCTGGTGTTCCAGGTCTCCCACCTGGCCTCAAAAAAGCGCAGGCGGATGATGCTGTCGGAAGAAGGCCAGGGGGGCACTCCATGAAGAAAAGAATAGAAAAGCTTGCCTTCATTTTCTCCCTTTTCTTTGCCACTCTTGCCGTGTACCTCTCCTTTCTGCAGGTCATTGATACAGAGAGATACCGGCACAACAGGAAAAACCCGAGGATGCTCCCGCGGCTTGAGTACAGGGGGCGTATCCTTGACCGCAGGGGTGAGACCCTTGCGAAAACCGTCACCAGCGGAGGGCGCTCAGCGAGAGACTACCCCCAGGGGAGCCTCTTTTCGCCCCTCATCGGCTATGCCCACCACCGCCTCGGCACCGAGGGAATTGAAAAGTCCGCAGACTTCACCCTTGCGGGGAAAAGGCTCCCCCAGACCATCTATGAGGCCTTTGCCTTCATTAACGGCAGAAAGCTTGCAGGCCAGGACATCTATCTCACCCTTGACAGCCGCATGCAGAAATCGGCAAGGGCGGCACTGGAAGGTCACAGGGGAGCAGTGGTGATCCTCAATCCCGCCACGGGAGAGCTGTACGCCCTCGTGAGCCTCCCTTCCTATGACCCCGCCAGGATAGAAATCCTCTGGGAGCGCCTCAAGAAGGATCCCGGCGCGCCGCTTGTGAACAGGGCAATTGACGGGCAGTACCCGCCGGGGTCAACCTTCAAGGTATTCACCCTCGTCTCTGCCCTGGAGCTTGGCTATGTCACCCCCGATGACACCTACGAATGCACCGGAACCTATGAGCTCGGCTCTTACAAGATTCATGAGGCTGAAGGGGGAAGCCATGGAAAGGTGAATCTCGAGAATGCCCTTGTGCATTCCTGCAATATAGCCTTCGCTCAGATGGGCCTCAAGCTAGACGCCTACAACTTCTGTGAGTGCGCGAAAAACTTCAGGCTTCTTGAACCGTTTAGCATCGGCGGCGACATCCCCGTGAAGCCCGCCCATTTCCCTGATCCCTCGTCCCTCTCCGAGGGGGGTCTTGCCCAGAGTGCCTTCGGCCAGGGGGAAATCACCCTTTCGCCTCTCCACCTGGCCATTATTGTCTCCGCAGTGGCCCATGAGGGAAAAATAATGAAGCCCTACCTCATCAAGGGGATCAAATCACGGAACGAGGAAAATATCTACACGGCTCACCCCCAGGTGTGGTGCGCCCCCATCTCGAAGGAGACCGCCGACAGGGTGAAGGCAATGATGGTGCAGGCAGTCTCCCGCGGCACGGGAACCCGTGCCCAGGTTCCCGGCGTCACCGTGGCAGGGAAGACGGGCACCGCTGAAAATCCTCATGGGGAGACCCACGCGTGGTTTGTCGGCTTCGCCCCCGCAGAGGCACCGAAACTCCTTGTGGCGGCCATAGTGGAAAATGGTGGCTACGGGGGCAGGGTAGCAGCGCCCATCGTGGGAAGAATCCTCGAGGAATGCCTCCCGCTCCTCGGTGAAAAGCCATAGCCTCCTGCCTCCCACACCACCCCCGGGACCTCCCGGGGAAGAAAAAAGGAATAGACCCACCCAGGGAGAAAATATTCATCTTTCAGATCCATTACGGCAAAGGCATTGACTATGGTCGGAAAAATTCTGAAAGAGCGCTACAAGATACTTGAGAAAATAGGATCAGGCGGGATGGCCGATGTGTACAAGGCCGAGGATCAGCGCCTTGGCCGCATAGTCGCCCTCAAGATATTAAAGGCCGACTATGCCTCAGACAGGGAGTTCATCCACAGATTCTACCGCGAGGCCTGCTCTGCCGCGAAGCTTTCCCACCCCAACATCGTCAATGTTTTTGATATCGAGGATGATGAGGGGTACCGCTTCATCGTGATGGAATATGTGGAGGGGCAGGACCTGAAGTCCTGGATGAAAAAGCTGAAAAAGCCCCTCAACGAGGAATCTCTTGTGCCCATCGTGCTTGATATCCTCAAGGCCCTCTCATTTGCCCACGAGAAGGGCATCATTCACCGCGATCTCAAGCCTCACAACATCCTTATCACCAGGGGCAGCACTGTGAAGGTGGCCGATTTCGGCATTGCAAGGGCACTGTTTTCCGACACCATCACGCAGACAGGGAGCATGCTGGGCTCGGTCCACTATTTTTCACCGGAGCAGGCCCAGGGAAAGCCTATCTCGGCACCCTCGGACCTTTACTCACTGGGGGTGCTGATGTTTGAGGCATCAACGGGCAGGCTCCCCTTCGACGCCGACAACCCTGTTTCAGTGGCCCTCAAGCATGTGCAGGAGGCGCCCCCCCTTCCCTCGTCACTCAATCCCTCCATTGCTCCCCGCCTGGAAAGAATCATCATGAAGGCCCTTCAGAAGGACCCGCACCTCCGCTACCAGAATGCGGCGGAGATGGCAGAAGACCTGGAAAGGCAGGCAGCACCTGCGGCATCTGCAACGAAGGCACCTCACCCGCCCCCGCCGCCTCCCCCGCCGCCGCCGCCTGAGCCGACGCTTCTCATGCCGCCTTCAAAGACACGGCAGGAGCTCGAGGAAGTATCCCATCACCTGCGGAGCAGACGAGAGGACCTCGGAACGGACGAGCTCGGAGAGCCGAAAGATACGGCCTGGCAGGCCACCTTCAGGACTATGCGCGTGCTTATCTTTGTGCTGATAGCGCTGTCCCTTGTCACCTGGGCAGTGGTAATCGGATCAAAGCACCTCCAGGAGATAGAGACACCTGACATCGTGGGAAAGCTCTACAACGAGGCACAGGCGATTGTGGAAGCCAGGGGCCTTACCCTTATGATCCAGAGCGAGGAGTTCAGCGAGAAACCCGAGAGGACTATCCTGGACCAGAAGCCCAGGCCAGGTGAGAAAATCAGGCCCGGCAGGACTATTTACGTCCAGGTGAGCAAAGGCTCCCCCACGGCGGAAATGCCCGATCTCGTGGGAGTGTCCCTGGACCGCTCAAAGCAGATCCTCCGCGACAGAGGCCTCACCAATATAAAAATCATTCAGGAATTCAGCGACAAGGTCGCCGAGAATGTCATTATCGCCCAGGAGCCGGCGCCTCAGAACATAGTCTCGCCGTCGAGCAAGGTGATCCTTACGGTGAGCCGGGGGCCTGAAAAGGAAAAAGTGCCTGATCTCACGGGAAAAACCAAGGAGGAGGCGCAGAAAATCCTCTCAAAGATCCAGGTGAAGCTCGTGGTGGATTCCCTTGAGCCCAACGCCCAGATTCCGGCGCAATGCATCATCCGCCAGGATCCCTCGCCGGGAACCCTGCTGGTGAAGGACTCCACGGTGAAAGTGGTTGTCAGCAAAGGCATGGAGGGGCTCACCTCGCCGAACCTCGTGGGCAAGACAATCCAGGAAGCCCAGGAGATAGCGGAGCCTCTGGGGATAAGCCTCAAAATAGAAGGTGACGAAAAGGGCCTTTCAGCGCAGATCACCTCCCAGGAGCCCCCTGCCGGTGAGCCCATAGAGAACAAGATAATCACCGTGAGGGCCGAAAGCCTTACCCTGGCCCCTGACTGCATCGGGAAAAAGCTTTCCGATGCGAGGGCGCTTCTTGGGGAAAAGGGCTTCCAGGTGGGGGAAGTCATCTCCAGGGAGACATCGGAGGCGCCGCCCGACACGGTGATTGAGCAGGATCCCCAGGCAGGTCTTGAAGTCTCCCAGGGCACCAAGGTGAAGCTCGTGGTGGCAAAGGCTCTCACCGCACCTCAGAGCACTCCTCCTCTCACGGCTACGCCGGCGCCCTCTCCCGAGGGAGCCCCGGCACCATCGCCTACCGTAAAGTAAGGGAGCACCATGCCGATGAGCACTCACGGTACTTATACCCTTGGAATCCGCGGGCATTTTGACGCGGCCCACTTCCTGAGAGGCTATGAAGGGAAATGCGCACAGCTCCACGGCCACCGCTGGGAAGTAGAGGTGCAGATTGAAGGCTCCTCCCTTGATACATGCGGGATGCTCATGGACTTCGGCGCAGTAAAATTCTCTCTTGAGACGCTCCTTGAAGGCATTGACCACGGGCTCCTCAACGACAGGGAGCCCTTTTCGACCCTCAATCCCACTGCAGAGAATATTGCCCGGGAGCTCTACAAGGCCTTGAAAGAAAAAATCCCCGAAGGGATTTCTCTTGTCCATGTGAAAGTCTGGGAGTCGCCCCAGGCCTGGGCGGCCTATAGCGAGGCTCCCCTGCAGAACGGCGCCCTTACATGAGGCTCCTCACATGCCTTATAAGATCGTCCTGCGAGGGATACTTGGGAATAAGCCCCCCCGGCGTCTGAAATGCCTGTATGCCTGGATCCTTGGCAAGGCCCGTCCTCTGGGTCATCATATTGACAAAACCACGCCAGTTCTCGGTAGCAGAGAAAGCCATCTGTGGAATGAGCCCCTTGAAAGCCACATTCTTGTCGCTTACGAAATAGACGGCATTTCCATATATCCAGACCACTATCTGTGCGTTTTCCACCCTCCCTATGGCAAGGCTCTTGATGCCCTTCCAGGGAATCACGGCCGAGGTGCCCTCGCTGGTGGTCCCCGTAAGGTTCCCATCGTCCTGGGTCCCCGCCACTATCTGGAAGGATCGGCCTGAAGGTGCCGCGGCGGGAGCAGGCTTCGGTGGATGCTGTGCTGCAGGCGGAGGCGCAGGTGCCGCTGCTTCCTGCGGAGCGGCGCTTTTTGCGCCCTCGGCTTCCTGCAGATTTTCTTCCGGTTCAGCCCTTGCAGACTCCTCGGCCTTCGGCGCCACCTTGGCCTTCTGTACGGCGGCGCCGGCATCGGCAAACAACTTCTGAAGCTCTGAATCATCAAAACCATATTTTGCCATGGTCAAAACCCCCTTCTGCTGCCATTCTTTTTCTATATTGGCTATCCAGGGTTTTTTTCCTCTGAGATCCCCTTGAGCAGTGCCGCAGATCTTTCATCCGGGAAGGCTCCCCGGAGGGTGGAATGGGTGAGGCGGCAAGAAGGAAAAGCGGCAAGTTTATTGAAACTGTATTAAACCTTCCGAGGCCTTTGGCAGAGGGAGTGAAAAGGGCCATGCGGGGCGGAAAGCCCCGGTGTATCCGGAGAGAACGAGGAGCAGCACCGTTGCAGGACAACATCGTATCATACGCAAAGACGCTCATCATTTCGGCAATCACCGTATTTACCCTCGCTTTCGCCGGGTTCCTTGGATGGACAGTCTACCAGTCATTTTTCAAGATTCCCGACGAGATCACCGTTCCCAATATCGAGGGCAAGAATGTGACGGAAGCAAACACGCTGCTCAGGAAATTCAACCTTATCCTGAAAATCGATGAGGAGCAGTATAAGGAAAACATTCCAAGAGACCAGATCATAAGGCAGAACCCGCCTCCAGGACGCTCCGTGCGCAAAGGGCGCGAAGTGAAAGCCATCGTGAGCATGGGGCCGGAAATGATCTCTGTGCCCGACCTTACGGCCATGAGCCTGAGGGAGGCCACCATCGAGCTCACCAACAAGAGGCTCCTGCTGGGCAAGGTGAAGACCTCGAAGGAGAAAAAGGACGAGCCCGAGCAGGTCCTGGACCAGAACCCCGCTCCCGGAGAAAAAGTACGCAAGGGGGCCTCGGTCCAGATCACCATCAACAAGGGTGTGGCATCGAGGATCTCCACGCCCAACTGGGAGGGCAAGCAGCTTGACCAGGTAAGGGAAGCCGTCACCAAGAGCGAGCTGGTGATGGGGAGGGTGCGCTGGGTCTATCATGACTACATCCCCAAGGGAGAGATCATCAGGCAGACCCCCCAGCCCGGCCAGCTCACCGGCGCCGAGACACCCGTCAGCTTTGACGTGAGCGCCGGCCAGAAGGTCTCAGAAGTCTCGATCAAGCAGGAAAAGGTCACCTATGTCACGCCTGAAACCGGAAACCAGAGGGTTGAGGTGAAATTCGTCCTCAAGGATCAGCGGGGCCTCAATGAATATTACACGGCCGATCACCTATCAGGCGACAAGATCGAGGTGCTGGTCACTACATGGGGCGAAGCAGAGCTCATGATATATGTGGACGGCAAACTCCAGAAAAAAGAGATTCTGTAATGAAGGTACGGTTTTCCGCTTCCATACTGGGTGCCGATTTCAGCCGTCTCGCCGGCGAGGTGCACTCATGCCTTGAGGCCGGCATCGATTCCCTTCATTTTGATATCATGGACGGCCACTTTGTGCCCAACCTCACCTTTGGCCCCCTGGTGCTGCGGGCGCTGCGCCCCCTCACGGACATCCCCTTTTCCGCCCACCTCATGGTGGAGAACCCCGATTTTTACGTGCAGGAATGCGTGGAGGCCGGAGCCTCGACGGTGATTGTCCATGCCGAGGCCACTCCCCATCTCCACAGGAGCCTTCAGCTCATCAGGCACAAGGGCGCCCGCGCCGGTGTCGCCATCAATCCCTCCACACCTCTCGCGTTCCTCCCCTATGTGGCGGACGTCACCGATGAGCTTCTGATAATGACGGTAAACCCCGGCTTTGCAGCGCAGAGCCTCATCAAGAGCGTTATCCCCAAGATAGGGGAAGCATCGAGGCTTGCAAGGGCACTGGGAAAAACGATAAGCATCAGCGTAGACGGCGGCGTGAACGGTGAGACCATCGGGGATATCACACGGGAAGGCGCCGACAGCCTGGTGATGGCATCGGCATTCTTTGGCGTCCAAAACCGCAGGGCCCTCATCGAGGAACTGAGAGGCCTCGTCGCCCCGGTCTCTAATCCTGGCCGGCCCTGAAATCCTTCACTACTTTGAACTGCTGGGAGTAATGCTTGTATTTCTTGGAATTCCCTTCAGCATAGTGGGCTCTGCTCATGTCGCGGAGCAGCGATGAGAGGGAGCGCCTGTCAATGAGGGTGCTGCCGTTTCCCTCCTTCTCCTTGAAGAAGGGGAGCTTTTTCCCGTCGGACTTCCTCCTTGTATAGATTCCCCTCACGGCCTTGTCCACAAGCACATCCTTGAAGGGCGGCGTCTTGTAGCTCCTCACAAACTCGGGGAGGAAAAAGATGCGGTCGTCGGTTTTACCGAAGATGCTGTAGATCTGGAACTTCACCCTGAGGCACTGTTTTTCCTGGCCAAGCTGTGAATAGAGATAGAGGGCCTTGTCGAAATACTTGATGGCTTTGTTGTGGGCGCCGCAGTCCTTGAAGACACAGGCGCGGTAATAGTAATACTTCGCCAGGGCTTGCGTATAATCAATGTCCATTTTCATGTGGAGGGCATTCTGGTAATGATGGAGCGAGTGGGGGATCCTCTTTTCCTGGTGGAGGAGCGCTCCCAGCTTGTACAGTATATCGCTCACCTTGACCCTGTCCTTGCCCTTCTGGTAGCCCTCCAGGGCCTTCTGGTAATAGAGCTTTGAGAGAAGGGCCTCCTTCCTGGTCTCGTAGATATTGGCAAGCTCCAGGTTGACATGGGCCTCAAGGGTCTGGAACTGCTCCCCCTCGTCAACTTCAAGGGCCTGGAGGCAATATGAAAGCGACGAGTCAAGATCGCCCCGGTCGTAATAAATATAAGCGATGTTGAAGAGCGAGGCGGCATAATTGTAATTATGGCCAAGACGCTTGTATATCTCGCTTGCCGTCAGGAATTTTTCCAGAGCCTCATCGATGGCGCCCTGCTTCTCAAAGACAATCCCCATCTCCATGAGGACCTCCGCCTCGATATCCTCGCGGTGCATGTCCTTGGCAAGGGTGATGAGCTCCTCGTAAAGGGAGAAAGTTTTCTCTATGTCACCGCGCTCCTCGGCGAACTTGGCCTTTTTCTTGAAAAGCTGGTAGATGAAAAAGGGCTCGCGGTAAAAGCGGGAGAACTCCTCGGCAATCTTGACGAGCTCCTCGGCCTTGTCATGATTTTTCTCGGCAACATGAAGATCGAGGTGGATAAAGATGAGCTCGGAGAGCTGCTCAGGCGCGCTCGTGCCGAACTGTTCAAGAACCTTCAGGCGCTCCTGCTCGTTATCAAGCGAGTTGGCAAGCCTCGCGAATATCTTTTCCGCCTCCATGAACCCTCCGCCGCTTCCTTCCGGAGATGGTGTTCCCTTTGAAAGAGAAACTATCATTACTATTATAACAGATTTTTGGAAAAAATTACACTTCTCCGCGAAACTCCTTGGGACACTTTTTTCTTGGAGCTTTCCAGGGAGAGAGGGAGGACTTTTATGGGCTCAGGGGTATGGCATGGCATTGACATGAAAAGGATTTGCCCCACGATGCCTGGAAGTCTCCATTCAGAATTCACCATCATTTCCAAGGGGGAGTGCTTCTTGCGGGTTCGGGTCCTCGGTGACTTTGACACCACTCTGCTCAGCGGCAAGGAGTATGATCTCGAGCCGCTCCCTGACTGTTTCGATGATTCGGGGAGAGTGCCCGTGCTTCAGGTCACCCGTGAGCAGAAATCGGCGGACAGGACACCGGTATTCGTCGTGACAGCACGTGACCTCAAGGCACCGGGACTCAGGAGGCTCTTCGGCTTCTCGGACTCCCGCCGCCAGACGGCTGTCGTCTCCACCTACCACCTGCACGGTGATAAGAAGGAGCTTATCCATGACCGCCTTGAGAAAGTGATGGCCCATGAGGGCGGGCACCTCAGGGGCCTCCGTCATTGCACCACTCCTGGCTGCCTGATGTATCCCGCGCAAAGCATGGAAGATCTTGATGGCCGATCCACTGCCCTTTGCCCCCGCTGCTTGACCCCACGCCCGAAATATCTGCGCGGGGCACTTTTTTTGCTCATGGTGAGCGCGCTCCTTATCATGGCCCTTGACTCCCTTGGCGCAGCGCTCAGGCAGAAGAACATTCCCTTTTCCTGGCAGCCCATGAACGGTAAGGCGGCAATCTTCTTCAAAGATCAGGCCCTTGTCTCTCTCAATGACATCCCCGGGGCTCCTGCTCGAGTCCGCGCGCAGTCCTTCACCAAATCCCTGAACGCCGTTTTCCAGCAGCTCGATCCCGCGCCATTTGCGGTGAGCTCCCCTTCTCCCGGGCGGGCTGCTCTCCTCGCCGGCACCATGCCTCTCATTGAATTTACTGCGGAAGACGCCGGGGGAGGGGATCCCCTGGTGTTCGCCGAGAAAGTGCTCGGCAAGATAGAGCCGGTGATGCGGGGGAAGGGAAATGCCGCTGAGGGCTGCCCGTCTTGCCACGTGCACCGCCTCGCCGAAGTGGAGAGGTGGAGCCGCGAGTGCGGTAAAGGGAGGAGATAGCCGATGCACTGGCTTCTGGTGAAAATTGCAAATTTCCAGGCTGCCCTCAACAGGGCTCTCGAAAAGCTGCCCTTCTGGCCCGACATGGTGCGCATCGCAAAGCTCATATGCGCGCCGGTGGTGAAGCTGTCATCGGCGGTACTGACTGCAGTGCCCTCGCTGCGCAAGCTTGAATGGCTTCTCGAAATTGAGATGCTCCAGCGGCGCCACCCCGTCATGCTCGCCATCTCACTGATCTGTGTGTTCTGGCGCGGGCTTTGTATCACAAGCCTCGGCCACATAGGCACGGATCCCATAATCTATCCGCTCATCGGGGCTGTGTCGGGATTCAATCCATTTCTGGGGATGCTCTGCGGAGTGGCGTACGGCCTAGGTGATCTCATTCAGAAATTCCTCAAGCCTGACATGTACGGCGCGAAAGGGTGGGGAGATCTGAATTACTGGGGCGCCATGGTGGGATACACCGTGTCCTATTCGTCCTTGGTAATCATGGGCGTCCTGCCCGGCATGCTCGCGAGGGTCTTCGGCCTGGGCGTGCAGAAAATCCTTAAAAAACTCATCTTCGACAAGGCGGCAGCCTCTGCTGACGGCGCCGAGCCCCAGGCCGGCGTCACTTACCCTCTGGCAGAGCTCATCGCAAGGATGGCAGGCGCCTATGCGGGCGGTTACGTGGTGATGGACATGATCGCGCCCGTGACGGAGCTCCCCGCCTTTTACCTGAGACCTCATCCAGATGTCTCATGCCATGATCTGGAGGTCAAAACGCACCTTCAGGGCAGGGCAGACATCGGCGCCAAGGGATCGGCTCTCGGTACCATTTTCGGGATCACGCCGCCAGGCGTGCAGCCTCCTGGTGATCAGCCTCCTGGCGATCAGCCTCCCGGCACTGAGCCTCCCGATGAGACGGAAAAGCTTGAAAAAATCAAGAAAATGCAGGATGAGATTGACTATCACAGGAAGGAAGCCGACTACTGGCGCAACAAGCTCAACGAAGCCACCGATCCTAAAGTCCGCGAGGAATTGACGAGGCGCATCCTGGGCCACGAAGATGCCGCTTCACGCTTCAATGATGAGATTACCGCCATCAAGGGCGACGGCATCGTCCATCACACCACCACGGCAATGGATAACCTGAACAGGCAGATCTCGGACCAGCAGAGCAAAGAGATGCAGCAGGACCTCAAGAATAAGGCGGCGGAGAGGGAGCAGGGCTGGAAAAACAAGGACAAGCTTGACTCCCTCATCAGCGATCTGAATACCATAAGGGATGAAAAGCAGAGGGACCGCATGATAGAGGCAGTCAAGAACGCTGCCGCGGCAGATGATAAGGGCATCCCTCAAGGAGATATGGACAAGATTTCAAAATTCGTAAAGCGCCAGATCGACGCCGACGAGGCGCCTCGCAAACTGGCTTCCGAGATTAACAGGATCACGAGAGATGCCATCAGCGAGGGCGCGCGGGAAACTTTAGCCACCGCAACCTTTGGTGTCTCTGAAAAGGTGGCGGGGGCCTGGATAAATGATCAAGGCGCAACCGGAATGGCTAAAGGAGCCGTTGAAGGGGTGGTCGATGTAATCACTTTCGGGGGATATTCGGGCTTTGAAAAGGGAGGCGTGACGGGCGCCGTCAAGGCAATCGCCACCAACGTGCTCCCGATTGACGAAGCGGTGGTCATCAAGGATTTCGCCAAGGGCTGTATCACGGGAAAAGGCGATGTCACCTGGGACCAGGCTGCCGGGGCTTTTGGCTCGGGTATCATCAAGGTCCTGACACTCGGGAAAATACGCGAGGGAATCAGGGAGAAACTGGGACCCACCGAGCCGGGTCTGGGTGAACCCCCTGGCGGCGGCTCGCCGCCGAAAAAGCCTACCTTCGGAGAAACCCGGAAAAAAGCTTACGAAGAAAAGAAATTTGAGGAAAGAGAACAGCGCGAGAGGGCTAAAAAATACAAGGAGCAGCAGGAAGCGGAGCAGAAGGCCCGGGAAGAAGCCCAGGAGAGAGCCGAGCGGAAAGCTCAGGAGAAGGCCGAGCGGAAAGCTCAGGAGAAGGCCGAGCGGGAAGCACGGGAGAAGGCCGAGAGGGAAGCACAGAAAAAGGCCGAGAGGGAGGCACAGGAGAGGGCTGAGCGGGAAGCACAGGAGAAGGCTGAGCGGGAGGCGCGGGATAAAGCTGAGCATGAGAAGCAGGAGACTGGTCAATCAAAGAAGCCTGGCAAATCCGCGCAGGAAGCCTGTGACGATATTTTTTCCGGTAAAGACGAGACCCCCGTTAGCAAGAATGACATTGTCACACAACCTGAGGCGCAGATAAAGTCTTACAAGGAAACTCACGACTATTATGAGAAAAATCCGACAGAAAAAAGTGAAAATTACCATATCAGCATGAGCAATGAGAAAACTCAGGCTATTCAGAGTGGAAAAGGGTGCCAGGCAGGTGAGTCCGGTGCCGTGTACTCAACCAATAAAGGCCAGGGAGCTGCAGGATATACCTATGAAGGAGGGACGAATGTCGCCAGGATTCACGCGTCAAATGTAGTAGAATGCGAGATAAAGGGAAACACCTTTGTTGATAAGAGCGGTAAGCCGATTATTCCGGAAACTCTTAAAGGAAAAGTTGTTGCCACCCCTGGTTCAGGCGCAGAAAAGTGCCTGACTTATGTCAATGAGTCTGGTGCAGTTCAATCCACCATTCCATCTCATGTTTTTGAAGTCTGGAAAGATGGAGCTTGGCAAAAACCGGGCTAAGGCGATCTGCAATGTTCCATAAACAGACCTACAGGCAGCGGATTCAAGCAAAAATCAGAGAGAAAGGGCTGAATACCTATGGAAATAAAAGAAAAAGAGCTTACGCAGCGCTTTTCTTCAATGCTCTCACCTGAGCTCCAGTCAACCGTTGAGAGCCTCTCTGAGGGAAAAGGCCATCAGGCTTCGCTTGAAGAACGGGAAAAGCTGAGAGCCATGGGTATCGTTGACGGGAGCGGCATCCTGGTCCCCCCGTGGAAGAAAGCTCTAGCCGCAGTAAAGCACTCCCCCGTTGAAATCCTTATAATAAGAGGAGTTCTCGATAAATTTTCCGTGTCCCGCTATTACCTGTCCTCGACCGGAGGAGAGCACCTTTTTATCTCTGCTCTTGCCGATACAAAAGAAAACCAGCAGATCGCCTTCCCTTTTTCCTGGGAAGAGCTTGTGGAATTCCTTGACACGGCACTCAATTTCTATGGACCTTCAAAGTCCCTTGAACTGAACATTGAGCTCGATTACGACGAATTTTCAGCCCTGATAGGATTTGTCGATGCATTGAAAGCGCAGAGCATCAGGGCCATGGTGGAGCGGAGGGATTTTACGCCCAAAAGCGCCACAGTGGAAGAAGTTTTTGACATGGTGGGAAAAGGGACCGATTCAAAAGACAACCGCTGGCTTGTCCCGCTCTTGGAGAACATTACGCCCATGCCTCTCGTCAGCGATACCCACCGGCTCAATGCAGCCATGAGCAGAATGGGAGATCTCGGGATTTTTGCCTCTGACCATGGAAACTTTACCCCTTCCGAGAAAGCAAGACCCCTCATCGGCTCTCTCCTCGCGCCCGTCTCATGCTGCGCAGTGTCCTTTACCGGGAGAACACATGAGGCGACGCAGCATATCGATTATCTGTCCGCAATCCGCACCACCTCTCTCTTCTTGCTCCTCAGGTTTCAAAAGCTTGACAGTGAGTGCCCGAAAGTTCTTATCGATTGCGATTACGCCATTTCTTTCATGAATGAGCTGAATCGCCATTATAAGCTTTATCAAGGTCATTTCGACGACTTCACCGCAAAGGCCGCTCTTGCAAAGGCCGCTCCCGCGGAGCCTTCGTGCCTTAAATGCAAGGCCGGAATTCCCGAGGGATCGAAATTCTGCCCCAAGTGCGGGGCCCCTGCCGAAAAGAAAGCGCCGCCGCCGGAGGACATCGCGAAAAAGTGCGCCCAGTGCACTACGGTTCTTGCTCCCGACATGCTGTTCTGCCCATCCTGCGGCACTCCCAGGGAAGCGGGTCCCCCGCCTGCTCCGCCGCCGGTAGTCCCCGCAGATCTGACCTGCAGCCGATGCGGCGCCGTCGCAGGCCCGGGGAAAAAATTCTGCACAAAATGTGGCGCCCCTGTAGCCGGAGGGGCACAGAGCAGCACACCGCCACTCAGGAAAGAAAAGAAATGCGCCAAGTGCGGAAGCACCATCGAGAAAGGGAAGAAATTCTGCACGAAGTGCGGCACTCCCGCGGGGAGCTGACAGAGATGCCCCCCATGGTGGGCATTCACTGGAACAATGAGATGATGAGCATCACCGCCATGACAAGAAGGCCGACGAAAATTGGGAAGGCCTGAAGCAGCGCCAGAATGAACCCTATCCACCCAAGGACTCTCTGAGAGGGGATCTTCCGGGCCCTGTTTCCATACCACAGAGCCGAGCCGATAAACATGAAATCAATACATATCGCAAGGACTCCCATGGGACTCATAATTTTATCTGCCACGAAGGGAGCGCACAGAGCAGGGAACATCATAGCCAGCAGGGAGAGGAGCAGAGAGCGCAGCCCCATGCCTTGCTCATCCTTCCGGGCTGCGAGCGCCTGGGACCGGGCAGTCGGCTGAAAAGATGCCGCCGGTTCCGGCGGTGCCGCTTGCCAGGGCTGCGGAGCCTCAACGGGAGAAGTGTCCGCATTATCAAGAGAGGCGCCGCACTCACCGCAGAACCCGTCATCATCTTTCATTGAGGCGCCGCATTGGCCGCAGAATCCCATGGATATTCACCTCACACTCCAGATTTATTCTCCAGGAATAGGGTAAAGAATATAATCCTTCTTCTTTACTGAATATTAAAAGAAAATTCCTCCATGGGGTCCCATGGAGGAATTTTCTCCTCCCCCCCGAACATGCATGGCATTGCGGAGAGACGGTTCATTGAAGGAGGTTTTTCAATGAATACAGTTTCTCTATTGTTTTTTGACAGGAAAAGCTCGGTGACGCTCGAGAAGTTCTCGGACACCGTCGAGGGCGAGGGGCCCGGCATCGTCTCCTACATCCACTCTGCCGAGGCCGGAACGACAGAGGACACGGAAGTTGCAATACCATCCGATGTGTCATCTCTCTTTTCCCGCGTTGCCTCTGAGGATGGCGCCCTGCCCCCTGAGCCCCCCGTGGTGAATGAAACCCTCGCCGACATGAAGAGCATCTCGTACCGCCTCGGGTGGCTCGACGGCCATGAGGATCTCAGGAAGAAGTTCGTGGACAGCTATAAGATGCGCTTCAGGAACAGGGAAGAAGAGTTAGAGAGAAAGATCCTGAAGCTTGCCACCCTCCTCAACAGGAAAAACAGCCAGATAGCCGATCTTGTCGAGGAGAAGAAGGCCCGCGAAGAAAGCGAAAAAAAGCTTGCAAGCCAGAACATGCAGCTCTGGCAGACCGCGGAAGAGCTCCGCCATGCCCGCGCTGATCTTGTGCAGACAGTCTCAGAGAACACCACACGCCTTCAAAGCGTCCTCGCGGGTATCCGCGAGGAGCAGGATACCCTTATGAGCGCCCTCAAGAAGACGGAGCGAAGAAAAGGCCAGCTCGAGAGGCTCCTTCCCATTATTGCCAGCCGCTATGGGAAGGTTCTCAGCGAAAAGACCGCGCAGATCGCTCAGCTGAAAGGCGAGCGCGCCGAGCTATCCGAAAGCATCAGGAAGATCAGCAGGGAGAACCGCGCCATCGAAGAGGCCTTCAGGACACTCCACGGCGAGCAGAAAGCCATTCTGAATTCTCTGATGGCGAGCAGAAAGAGGGAGGCAATGCTTTCCAGGGAGCTCGCCGCCACGAGGGATGCCCTCTGCGAGGCAGGCCTCCTCATCCCGAAGAAAAAATGGTGGCATTTCTGGTAATATAATTCCGGCATACCTCTTGTAAGAGGCCAGGGGGCATTCTCCTCTTCAGCCAGCATTCATATTTGTTTAAACGGGCGGCAGAGCCCGGACAGATTTACGCTGGCAGGGAGAATGGTCCCTGGTTTTCTCCATGGTTTTTCCAAATATTAACATTTTTTTAATCGATATTCACTGCGGGATCATGTAGAATGAATATGTGCCGGTACGGCACACGCTTTACTATGATTTTCCGGAGCCCGGAACCAGGAAGCCTCAATAAGAGAGAAAACCGCGAGGGAGGAAGCATGAACATCGATAGAATCTCGGCACCACAGAATCAAGGCATACCTCAGCCACCAGAAAAGCCCCCGCAGCAGGAAAGCACTGCCCCGCCGCCCCAGGACCAGGTGTCCCTTGGCAAAGGACCGGAGGCCCCTCCCAAAAAAGAGCTTACCATGCTCTTCTATATGCACGGGCAGTATAAGGATCTCCACAAAACCACCACGTCGGCCTTTTTCCCGATAGAACAGGCAGGCTCCAACGAGAACGTGAACGTCGTGGCGCAGCTCGGAAGGGCTCCCCAGGAGGGAGAGCCTCATCACCTTGACGGCGACTGGAGCGGTGTGCGACGCTACTACGTGACAAAGCATCCCCATGACGACATCAACATGACGCTCCCCCAGTGGCTCGAGGTGAAGGAGAAAATCCCCGACAACCCCGTGGTTCATTATGTTCTCGGCGACATCTACGCCGGCATGGGAGACAAGCAGCAGGCCAAGGCCGAGTATGACAAGGCCAAGGAGCTTGGCATGCTCGCGTACATGGAAAAGAATGACTCTCCTGAATCCAAGAAGATAAGGGAAGAGCTTGACGCCGCCACCAAGCCTTATGAGGACGCTTACCAGGACAAGCAGGTCTTCGGCTCCGCGCCGCTTGAGACCCTCGCCGAAGCCACGAAAATGGGCGATCCCCAGACGCTCAAGGACTTTATCTCCTGGGGAATGAAAAATTACCCCGCAGAACATTACGTGGTAGTCGTCACGGGCCACGGCGGCGCATGGATCGGGGCCCTCGAGATGAATCCCGCCGCCATGAACAAGGCCATCCAGGAAGGCACCGCCGAAGCATCAAAAGCCATGGGCGCGGAGCAGAAAGTGGACGCCCTCCTTTTCAACTCCTGCTATATGGGAAACCTGGAGGCAGCCTATGAGATGAAGGGAGCCGCCGACATCAATATCGCCTCGGAAAACTACTCCCGCGGCAACATGCTCCACGACTGGGATGATCATATCACGCGCGTCCAGGACGAGATAAAGAGCAAGGGGCAGTTCGACGCCAGGGAGTTCGCCAGGGACTTTGTAGAGTATTACCGCAGCGAAGGGAAAGAGGTCAAGGAGAACACCCCGGAGTTTATCCGCTGGAAAGAGTCCTACCTGACCCTCACGGCCATCGACAACAAGAAGCTCGACAACGTCGTGGGTGCCTGGAAAGGCTTCGTCGATGCCTGCAGGAAAAGCAAGGTGCCCGACCATGTCCTTTTCAGCGAGCTTGCCAAGAGCCAGGGCTTCAACTCTTCGGCCTTCAATCCCGCCCAGACTATCTTCGCCTTCTACGACATGATCAAGGACATCGGCGACTCAATGAGGCTCATCGGCAAGAACCCCGCCATCCCGCAGACAGTGAAGGAAGAGGCTGCAAAGGTCTCGCAGGCCGTGAAGGATGCCGTCATTGCAGAGCAGCATGAAGGGAAGGACATGGACAATGCCACGGGGCTCACCATTTGGGCCCCCTCAAATGCCGTCGATATCGCCTATATGGCCGACCGGTACGAGAAGGAGAACGTGCCCACCTTCGCAGCTGACACAGGGTACCTCGCCATGCTCAAGGATGCGGCGAAAAAAGTGGACAAGAAGGTCCTGAAAAGCTTCATGGCTGACACGACTCTTATCAGGAACATCAAGACCGTGCTGGCCGATCCGAAGAGCGGCCTCTCCGACAAGGAAAAGAAGACCCTCGATGAGGCGCGGGAAAAGATTTTCGCCCATGCCATGAAGCTCAAGGACCAGCTCGACCTCACCACGCCAAGGATACAGCCTCTGTGGCTCAACCTGCTCAAGGGCGACATCGATTACAGCCTCTATGGAAAGATCGGAAGGGAGCTTGCCGATGAAGCGGTGCAGAAAGGCACTATGAAAGACTGAAAAGCTTCCTCAAAGTATTGCAGGGGGCCCCGGAAGGGGTTCCCTCTCTTTATGGCAGAAGCAGAAGACCGCAGAAGGGAAATAAAAAGAGTCATAGAAGCATACAAGGAAAGAAATCAGGCTACACCAAGAGCTGACGTTACCATTGCACCGTGCCTCAGCAAGGGAAAAACACCTCCATTCGCGTAGGTAAAACTCTGCATCATAGGCACCTGCCGAAGGCACATGGGGCTTCATATTCTGAATTCTTTGCGCAAATCGCATATATATTATAAAACAGAGGAGGAAAGAACATGTCAAAACGGGTGTACAACTTTAACCCGGGACCGGCCACGCTCCCTTACCCGGTGCTGGAGAAAGCCGCGAAAAGCGTGCTGGAGTTTGAGGACCAGGGGATGTCCATCCTGGAGATGAGCCACCGCAGCAAGCAGTACGAGAAGGTCAACTCCCAGGCCGAGGCTGATATAAAGGCGCTCATGGGCCTCAGCGAAGACTACAGGGTTCTGTTCATGGGCGGCGGCGCAAGCCTCCAGTTCGCCATGATACCCTTGAACCTGCTCCGCGAGGGCATGGTGGCCGATTACATCAACACCGGTGAATGGTCCACCAGGGCCATCAAGGAAGCCCAGAAAATAGGGAAGGTCAACGTGGCGGCCTCTTCGGAGGACAGGAAGTTCACCTACATTCCCAAAACCTTCAACTTCACCAAGGGAGCCACCTATGTCCACATGACGACCAACAACACCATTTACGGCACCCAGTGGCACACCATCCCTGAAGTGGGCGACACGCCCCTCTTCGCCGACATGTCATCAGACATTCTCTCGCAGACGATGGATTTCAACAAGTTCTCCCTCATCTATGCGGGAGCTCAGAAAAATCTCGGCCCCGCAGGTGTCACCATCATCATCCTCAAGAAGAGCCTGCTGGAGAAGTGCTCCGAGAAGATTCCTCTCCTTCTCAGCTACAAGACCCATGAGAAGAACAACTCCCTCTACAACACGCCGCCCGTCTTCAGCGTGTACGTCGTGGGCCTTGTCCTGGAATGGATCAAGGAGCAGGGAGGCCTCAAGAAGATAGAGGAGATCAACAGGAAGAAACAGGAGCTCCTCTACCACACCCTCGACGAGATGAGCGACTTCTACAAGCCCAACGTGGACAAGGACAGCCGCTCCTGGATGAACGTGACCTTCCGCCTCCCCTCGGAGGAGCTCGAGGTAAAGTTTGCCGATGAGGCGAAAAAGACAGGCCTTCACGGCCTCAAGGGCCACCGCTCGGCAGGCGGCATGAGGGCTTCCCTCTACAACGCCCTTCCCCTCGAAGGCGTGGAGAAGCTCACGGAGTTCATGAAGACCTTTGCCAAGACCAACGCCGTGGCCTCCCACAGCTAGGAGAAGATTGCAGAATCTCCTGAGAAATAATAAATCCCCGGGTTCCGCCTGATTGAGAACCCGGGGATTTCATTACTCACCGCTCACCGCTCACCGCTCACCGCGCCCCCTGTCATCAAACCACTGTCTGAGAAGGTTTTTGATTCAAATATATAATCAAATGCTCCTGATTTTGTCAGTACCTCCTTTTACTTGGCCAGGGGGAAATCTTTCTCATATTCCCCCGTAATGAAAAGCACCTTGACAGTCTTCTTTGCATCCTGTGCATTACCGGGAAATTTCATTAAGACCGGGCAGAAGAGAGAGATAAAGAACAGAAATGCGAGAATCCTTATTACATCAAGGGCATGTTTCATATCGTATTCCTCCCTCGCACCATGATTAAGATTACATGGACCGATTTCCAAGATGAATGGCGAGTTTCAGGCAGGAACTCCGGCCGCACTGATATGATAAAAAATGCACCAGGTAGAGCGATTGTGCTCTGGTATCATCTTCCAGGAGATTTTTTTCGATGAGGCATCTTCAACTCCTTACGCGGCGCACCGCCGCTCGAGTCTTTCGCAAGAGGCGGCATCCTTCCGCACAGGATCTGTTTCCCAGGTGTTCTCCTGCAGGTCATACCTGCAAAGCCATATTACAGAAAGAGAAAATTTTTTCCTGAATCGGAAACCCCGCAGCGTTGCTCAAGAGGCAATTTAACGGCCGGGAGAGCCTCTCAATACCACCGTGGTGATTGTCTCTTGCCATCAGGGTCATTTTTGACCTCTTGACCCCTTTCAGGCCCTCTGGATGGCATCCTGCGACGTCCTTTTATCGTTACAGTGAATGGGTTTTTGAGGGGTGACCTGTTTGATCATTTATTTTCGCTATGATACAATATAGATATGGATACGCATGAGACCCACACAATCTCCAATCTTTTCCTCCCTGACGAAGAGGAGCTTCTTCACCTCGGTGATCCTATGTCGTCTCAGGATTACGAGGATATGCTGCTCCTCCCGGATCCTTACGAGATCCCAGGGAAAACTGCCTGCAGGCCCGAGCACCTCGTCAAGATCAAAAGAGGTGGCCTCATCCCCGAAGCGGAAAAACTCACGGAGGATCTCTCATTCGGCTCCATCGACAGGGACGAGCGGGCAGAGCGCATCGATTTTCTGCTCTGCGAGGCAGTCCGCGGCCGCCTGGCACTTGATTTCGTGCTCGGCGGTATTCTCGTTACTCTTAAAACGAAAGGAGTTGATAAACTGGGATACCGCTCCATGGGGACCTTCGCCACGGAGCATCTTTCGTTCTCGGGGCGCACCGCATCAGAGCTGATGCACAATTTCGAGCTTCTCAGGAGCCTGCCTCTCACGCGGGAGGCTTATCTTGAGGGCAGGATTGCAAAGAGCGCCCTGCGCCATCTCTCGAGGGTCATCACGCCTGAGAACGAGTCCTGGTGGCTCTCCATTGCCAGGGATCGCTCCCTGTGCGGCCTTGAGCGGGAAGTGAAAAGGGCCCTCGCAGAAGGGAAGGTCCGTCCGGCGGCCCCTTCCGCCGATGCTTCCGAAGCCGGTGACGAGGGCACGATGCTATATTTCAGCGTGGCGCCCTCCCTTGCCCTCACCTGGGACTTCGCCCTCTCCCTCTTCCGGGACAGGGAGCACTATGACGGGCCCCTTTCAGGCTTCGTCGAGGCCCTCCTTGCCAACTTCCTGGCTTCCGGGGAGGCTGCTCCGGAGCTTCCGGCCCTTGATGCCGAAGGGAGCCGCCCCGTATTCTCCCGGGTACCTCTCCTGCTGAGGCGGAGGGGAAACCGCCGCCTCAGCAGTCCCGATGAAGCCGGCGGAGCGGGCGGCGGGGATCAGACCGGCGCCTCTCCCTGGGAGCTTCCCTGGAGCATCCATTTCCCGTCGTGGCTGGAGGAGGCCCGGCCGGGAAGAGACGCCGGGATCTCCGCCAGGGTGGCTGCGAATCGCCTCATCAGGGCCGCCTCAATCCGCCAGAGGCTCGACGTGGCCGCGGGAATGCTTCTCCGGGCGATGGATGCACGGCAGCTCCAGCGCCTTCTCGGCTATGAATTCATCGAGGACTACGCTGTGGAGCGCTGCGGCTTCTCGATGGCCCAGACCCGCCAGCTCATCAGGCTCGCCGAGGGCTTCCGCCGCCACTCCATCACTGAGAATGCCTTCAAAAAGAGCTTCATCACCGGGGAGCAGGCACGGCTCATTCTTCCCGTAGTGGACTCCAGGAATGAAAAGCAGTGGATTGCCTATGCGGCGAGCGTGCCCACGGTGGACCTCAGGGAAGAGGCGGGGCGCATCGCCAGGATCCTTGAATATGACTGCCTTGCCTCACACAATTATATGATTCTTCCCGGCTTCCGCTATGTCACCGACGAGAGATTCCACGACCTGCCGGAAGAGGTGCAGGACATCATAAGGAGCGGGTCCTGGTACACAGGTCCTTCTCTCAATCCTTCATGGCCACTCATGTCAGACGATGAGGAGCTCGTCGCTTCCCGGGACAGGCGTTTTGAGAAGCCCTGGAAGTATTTCAGCGATGTCGAGGAGATGCTCGCCTCCGAGGCCTCCATGAAAATTGAAAAAGATTCCAGGCTGTGTGCGGGCCTCGGAGACCAGGCAGGGAGCGATCATCGGTATGCGGGGGCATGCAATGGGGAGAAGCAGGCACCCCATGGGCAGGGATGCCAGAATCTCCAGTGTTCCTGTCATCAGTCACTGGAGAAAGCCATGGTAGCCTGCACCATCCCCCGGGGGGAGAGTCCCGAGGAGGTCTTTCTCAGGGACATCCTCTCGAGAGAGAGCCCGGCCACGGCATGGGGCCCCTCCCTGGCAGTGAAGGGCGCCATGACGATCAAGTTCTTCCTCCCCCGGGAGCTCCAGGGGGTCTGGGATCTGGCGGCCCACGCCTTTCTCGCTCGCCTTGCCCGGGTGGAAGGCGCCGAAAGCACCGAAACCGCCCAAAGCCCCATCGGCCCCGAAGAAAGATTCCTTGCCGCGCTCCTCGCCGACTATCTCACCAACGAGGGAACCCTGAAAAAAGCTGCCCATCATCACAAGATTCTCAAGCGGGACCGCTTTCAATGCCAGACCCCGGGATGCCGGTGCAGGCGGGGCCTCAACGTGCATCATATCAGAAGGCGCTCCCAGGGCGGCACCGATGACCCCTGGAACCTGATCGTGCTCTGCGAGGCCTGCCACCTCCACCTCCTCCACGGCCTCAGGACCCTTTCCATCGAAGGCATGGCGCCCTTTGACCTCACCTTCATCTTCGGCTCCACCTCGGAAGGCACCCCTTTTCTGGTCTATGAAAAAGGCATGAAGATCCCGGGAAAACATCTCTGATGAGCGCCCGTGGCCAAGAGGCCGGGAGAATAGCCCCTGGTCTCACGATTGTCGCCATTTTGTAAATATCGGAGTCCGCCCCCATTTTCAAAACGCATCTTTTCCTGTATAATAGAAAATGACCCTAGGAAAAGAGGTGAAGAGAATGCCCCTGAAACAGAAGGAGACCGGCCATGCGAAAACGGCGGAGGAAGTCTTCTCATCGCTCAACGCAAAGGATATCGAGGATATAGTCTCTCTTTTCTCCGAAGAGGCCTCCCTGGACTTTCCAGGCTCCAACGTGCTGGGGGGGTTCTACCTCGGGAGGAAGAAGATAAAGCGCTTTTTCCAGAGGTTCTTCACCCTTGTTCCCGATATAAAATTCAAGATACTCACCACCATTACCTCAGGCTCCACGGTGGTCGTTGAGTGGGTCTCGAGCGGCATCACGAAAAAGGGGCTCCCTTACGACAACAAGGGGGTGTCCTTTTTTGAGCTTCAGAACGGCTCTATCAAAGAGATGAGGAACTACTTCGATACTGAAAAGCTCAGGAACTGAGAATCCGGAACCTTTCACTCCCCCGGAGCACCCCTGAAAAGAGGTGCTTTTCATTTTGGGGCGGAAAAAAGGTATCTAGAGAGCCTTCACCTAATTTATTACCCTGGCAGCCTTGCACGCCGCGGCCTCCCGCAGAAAAGAGCTGCCAGGTACCTGAAAAAGAGAGGAGAACGTCATGGTAAAGAGTTTTTTTGCTCCATCGCAGGTGGAGGAAGCCGTCACCCTCAAGCGTGACAAGGCAAAATCCTTCTTCCTTGCCGGCGGCACCCTTCTGAACGCCGGGAAGAGAACGGGGGAGGTGAATTTCATAAGCCTTCACAAGCTCGCCCTGCATCATATTGAGAAGCGCGAAGGGGCTCTCCACATCGGTGCGATGGCCACCCTTCAGGGGATCGCCGACTCGCCGCTCCCGGCAGAAAACGGCCTGGGAGCCCTCAGCGAGTCGTGCAGGGCCCTCACGAAAAATATCAGGAACATGGCCACGCTGGGCGGCGCCATCGCCTCAAACTATACGCGCTCCGACATCATTCCCGTGCTGCTTGCCGCCGGCGCCCGCCTGGCGGTCGAAGGCACCGATAAAAAATCGCTCTCCCTTGAGGAATATATCCCCCTGAGAGCCTCGGGGAACCAGGCGCTCATAAGAGAGGTGATCATCCCCATCCCCGGGTCATGCGCGACCCTCAGGGCGGCACGTTTTGCAAGGACTTCCCTCGACCTTCCCCTTGTGAAGGTCGCGGCCCTCATAACTCTCGAGAACGGCCATTGCAAAACGGCAAGAATCGCGGCGGGAGGCCTTGCTCCCCAGGCGGCCCGCCTGCCTGAGCTGGAAAAATTCATTGAAGGGAAAAGCTGCGGAGCCCTTGCTCCCGGGGACTCTGAGGCACTGGAAGCCCTCACCGTGAAGACACTCTCGCCAAAAGATGACATGAGGGCGACTGGGGCCTTCAAAAAAGCCCTTATCAAAGCACTGCTTGAAGACATTCTTTACGAATCAGGGAAGGAGGCCCGCTGATGGAAATCACCTTTACCTTGAACGGCACAAAACGGACATTCACCACGGCCCCCGGCGAAAAGGTCGCCGACCTCTTGAGGCGCCACGGCTTCCTCTCCATAAGGACGGACTGCGACGGCCAGGGGACATGCGGCGCCTGCGCCGTCATCCTGAACGGGAAAAAGGTCTGCTCATGCCTCCTCCTCCCCGGCCAGGTCGAAGGGGGGGAAATCCTGACTCTCGAGGGCCTCGCAAAGGGCAGGGAGCTTCACCCCATCCAGAAGGCGTTTCTGGATGCCGGCGCCATACAGTGCGGGCATTGCAGTCCCGGAATGATGCTCTCCGTGTATGAGCTCCTCTCCCATAACGACAATCCTGATGAAGAAGCCATCAAGGACGCCCTTTCGGGGAACCTCTGCCGCTGTACAGGGTACGCCCAGTTCTTCGATGCGATAAAGCGGGTAAAAAACCAATCCGTTGATACACCTTCCTTCAGGGACGATCTCCGCGTCATAGGCAAGTCCCATCACAAGGTGGACGGCCCCCGCCTTGCAAAGGCCGCGCCCTCCTATGTGGAAGACTTTGTCACCGATGATGCCCTTGTGGTGAAGGTCCTCAGGAGCCCTCATGCCCATGCCCGCATAAAAAACATTGACACCTCGGCGGCAGAAGCCCTTCCCGGCGTGCACCTCGTGGTGACCCACAAAAACGGCCCAAAAGTATGGTACAACACGGCAGGACAGGGATACCCCGAGCCATCGCCCTATGACACAAGGCTTGTTGACGAGAAGGTCCGCTACGTGGGAGACAGGGCGGCTCTCATCGCCGCCGAGAGCGAAGCCATTGCCGACGAAGCCATGAAGCTCATCAAGGTTGACTACGAGGTGCTCCCGGCAGTCTTTACCCCCTGGGAGGCCATGAAGGACGGTGCCCCCCTGGTCCACGACAGGGATACGTCTCTTGATCCTCTCCACATCGGCCAGGACCCGAAGAAAAACCTGGCGGCTTATAACGCCGGCGGCATCGGCGACGTGGGAAAGGGATTCCGGGAGGCCGACGTCATCATCGAGCGCGAATACCAGACCTCCCGCGTGCAGTGCACCCCTCTTGAGACCCACCGGTGCTTCGCTTACATAGAAAACGAGCGCCTTGTCATAAGGGCTTCGACGCAGGTGCCGTGGCATCTGCGCCGCATCTGTGCGAAAGTGCTGGGCATCAAGGAGAACCAGATCCATGTCCGCAAGGAGCGCGTGGGCGGCGGCTACGGTGCCAAGCAGGACATCGTCCTCGAGGACATTGTGGCCTGGGTCACATGGCAGACGGGAAAGCCGTCATACATCAAGATGACAAGGGAAGAGGAGTTCGTCACGTCACGGACCCGCCATCCCATGTATTTCAAGATAAAGGCGGGGGCGAAAAAAGACGGCACCCTCACGGCGCTCGACATGACAGAAGTGGCCGACACGGGGGCTTACGGCGTCCACTGCCTCACAGTGCCCATGAACGCCTGCTCCAAGTCGCTTCCCCTGATGAAATGCGATAACATGCACTTTGACGTGAAAGCTTACTATACCAACAACCCCATCGCCGGGGCCTACCAGGGATACGGCGCGCCCCAGGGGAGCTTCGCCCTCCAGATGGCCCTGGCGGAGCTGGCCGACGCCCTTGGAGTGGACCAGGTGGAGTTCCTGAAGAAGAACATGGTGGGAAAAGGCTTCTGCCTTGAAATTCTCAAGTCCCTTGGCGAGGGGCAGGAGGGTATCCCCCAGGTGATAAGCTCCTGCGGCCTCAAGGAGTGCCTCGAGCGGGGCGCCGAGCTGATAGACTGGGGCAGGAAGGTCGAGCAGAGCAAACCCTGGCTCAGGACAGGGAAAGGCACCGTCATCATCCAGCAGGGCTCGGGCCTTCCCGGCATCGACTCCGCCAATGCGACGGTAAAGATGATGGGCGACGGCACCTTCATGATCCTGATGGGCGGCACCGACCTGGGCACAGGCCTCGATACGCTTGCCACCAAGATCTGCGCCGAGACCCTCTGCCTGGACGTGAGCGATTTCTCGCTCCTCGCAGCCGATACCGACACCACGCCTTTTGACGTGGGCGCCTATGCCTCATCGGGGACCTATTTCTCGGGGATGGCTGTCTATAAGGCGGCGCTTGCAATGAAAGAAAAAATCCTTGATGCCGTGGCGCGGCATCTTAACTGTGACAGGGCACCTCTTGGCCTCGCCTACCCGGGAAAAGTGACCGGAGGCCCCAAGGAGATCCCCTTTGCCCAGGTGGCCCATTTTACCCAGGGCGGCTCAGGCGAGGGGCAGCTCATCGCTTCTGCCTCCTTTACCAGCGATGAGGCTCCTATCCCCTACGGCGCCCACTTTGCCCAGGTGACGGTGGACATGCGCACGGGAAAAGTCCATGTTGACCGGTACTTCGCCATCCAGGAATGCGGCACGCCTATCAACCCCGAGCTGGCCCTGGGCCAGGTGTACGGGGGGACCCTTAAATCGATAGGCCACTCGCTCTATGAGGAGATGATCATGGATGAGAAGGGGAAGTGCCTCAACCCGGACTTCCTGGATTACAAGCTGCCGATGATCAGAGACCTGCCCGGCGAGTTCAAGGCGGAGCTCATCCAGGTGGACGACCATCTCGGTCCTTACGGCGGCAAATCCACCTCCGAGATAAGCACTAACGGCGCCGCAGTGGCCCTTGCCGTGGCCATCCATAATGCCGCCGGGGTCTGGATAAGGGACTGGCCCTTCACTGCCGAAAAGATATTCAAGGCCCTCAGGGAGAAGGAATCTCCCGCCGCCAGGGAGGGCGCACGGGCGTAAAGGCCCCCCCCTTTCAAGGTAAAATAAAAGAGAGCCTTGCGGCTCTCTTTTTATTTCCCGGATTTCAGCAGAATGCTAGTCCTGGGCAGGGAGCTTTTTCTTCCCCAGGTAGTGAAGGTATGACTTCGTCGCCTTTGACCAGGTACTCGCTATCCAGGAATATTTTGCGTCATAGACCTCGAGGGCCTGGCAGAGGCCTTCAGAGGTGACATACTTCACGTTCACCTTTTTTGCCTTGGCGGGATCGAGCCCCGAGGGGTAAAAGAGGGTATTTCCTGTAAGAACCACCGTTTTGCAGGTATGCCTGTCCATCTCGATGATGAGGTTGGGGCCGTTCACTGACGGCTTCCCCGCAATGATACGGGCACCGTTGGAGGCCGGGTAGGTATAGACATCGGCAAGCTGCTTTGCCGAGCAGGAGCACTTGGCGCCGCACTTGCAGTTCTCGCAGCAGGTGCACTTTCCATTATTTCCAATAACGCATTTTCCCTTGCAGCCGCACCCGCATGAGCATGAGCCCTCGACGCCGCACATGCAGTTGCCCTTGCAGCCGCACCCGGCCTTGCATTTCCCCTGGCAGTCACCGCCGCATTTGCACTGGGCCGTAGCCGCACCTGACTTGCCCTTCCCCTGGCAGTCGCCGCCGCATTTGCAGTCCCCGCCCGTTGTGCATTTTTCCTTGCAGGGATCCTTGCAGGAGCCCGTGCACTCGCTGCCGCAGGTACAGCCGCCTTTCACGTCCTTGCTGCAACTGCAGCCCTTTCCCTCTTTGCAGGTGCCCTTGCAGGTGTCATTAGCCTTAGTGGCCTTCGCCCCGCAGGGAGTCTGGCAGTCACTGTCGCACTGGTCATCGGCTGCACTTATGCATGTGCATGCTTTTGAGCCTCCGGGACCGGCAAAGATCCCTGAGACGGAAAAGAGCACAAGCGAAACGGCAAGAAGCGAGAGAAGCAACAGATATCCCTTTTTCATATCCTACCTCCGTCCATGAAGATTTTCTTTTCTAAGTATCTTCTCCCAGGCAGCAAAAAAAACCTCCTGGCTCCCCCGCCGCCGCCGGAAGAGTCTTC
This sequence comes from Candidatus Eremiobacterota bacterium, assembly GCA_031082125.1. NCBI lineage: Bacteria > Bacillati > Vulcanimicrobiota > Vulcanimicrobiota bacterium. Next base: position 27,286 of record JAVHLM010000023.1, on the reverse strand, counting down.
CGCCATCAGGGAACGCATCAGGAGGGGCTGAAGGAGGAAGGGGAGAAAAAATTGAATGATGAGAGATATCTTTATCGGGAGGGAACGGGAATGGAAGAGAAAAAGGGCATGAAACCGTGGGTCAAGATTCTTCTGATTGTCCTGGGTGTGCTGATCCTGGGCTGCGGCGGCGTCTTTGTGATCGCCTACAAGTGGTTCGGAGGCTTCATGAAGGGTTTCACTGATGAGGGCACAAAGAAGGAGATCACCAGGGCCATCTGTGCCATCGACATTCCCGAAGGCTTCTCCATCAAGGGCGCCTTTGACATTGCAGGTTACAAGGTCTCAATCATAGACCACGGCGGCTCCGGGCAGGAGACCATGCTGATGAGGATCCCTGAAACGACGTGCTCCGACGCGCAACTGAAGAAATCCTTTGACGACGAGAAGTTCACCGATTCCCTCCTCAAGCAGGGGGGGGGGGCCAGAGGCTCCAGATTGAAAAGGTGAAAACGAGGGAGAAGGCAAAGATTAACGGAAAAGACTTCCCCTATGCCCTCTGCGACTTCAAGGACAAGGGGGAGCCCAAGGAGGGCATCGTGGGGCTTTTTACCGACCCTGCCTCCGGCAAGGCCGTGCTCGTCATGGGCTTTAATGCCCCGGGAAAATACGACAACAAGGTGACCCTTACGCTCCTCGGGGGAGCGCCTCAAGAGCCAGAGAAGGAATGACAGGCTTCTCCCGATCCTCGGGGGAAGCCCAGGAGATGATATACCCGTAAGGCGTCCTGGTGACAAGAAGTGGGCTGAGGGCCCGTTCAATAAGCTCCTCAGCGTCATCGTCGGTTTTTTCTTTATACAGATCTTTCATTGGTCCCCCACCTTTTTCTTCTCTGTATCTCTGTCTGTATATAATGATACCGAAAAAAACTGCGATAATCTGTATGATTTGACACATGGCGGGAGGGCGCTTACATCGACGGCACCGTGAGGGTGAGGGGATCGTCCACTTCGACAGCCTCCCTGGTATAGAATGCCTCGGCATACTTTTTCCCTATGAGGCCACCGCAGAAAGCGGCAAAAGTGGTGACCCTCTCATAAATTCCATGAGGCGGCGTTCCCTCAGGGGCGGGAAACTGGGAACGGTGGCACCTGAGAGCGGCCAGCTTGGTCTGGAACTCCCCCGTGATGTCAATGACAAGGCGGGGCTCAACAAATTCCTTGTGGCGCAGTGCATAAAGTATCTTGTGAGGCCTGGCGGGCTCGCCGGGAAGTGGATAATTCCTGAGACCTGAAAAGAAGCAGGCATCATAGACAAGCCTGCTTGCCTGCACGTGATCGGGATGGCGCCCTTCGAAATAGGGAGCAATCACGAGGCGGGGCCTGAGGCGCCTTATGACTGCAATAAGTCTGTTGCGCTCTTCAATGGTGGGCATGATCTCGGTATCGGTGATGGCGAGGTTCTCGCGGTGGTGCACCCCCATGACGCGCCGTGCCTCTTCAGACTCATCTGCCCGCACTTCAGGCGTTCCGCGCGTCCCACGCTCACCGCGGGTAAGGTCCACTATGGCCACCTGATAGCCTTTCTTCACCATCTTCACAAGGGTGCCGCCGCATATGATCTCGGCATCGTCAGGATGGGCGGCAATAGCCACTACGTCATAAGCCATTGATGACACTCCTGTAAAAATTCTCATAGTGAGGGATTATGATCCTCTCATCAAAATGTGAGAGGGCCCGTTCACGGGCTTTCTCCCTGAAGGCCTCCATCTTTGCACTGTCACCAAGCAGGCTGAGGCATGACCTGGCCATGGACTCCACGTCTCCCACGGGATGGAGATAACCGCAAAGGCCATGCTCCACGACCTCCACAAGTCCCCCCGCCGTCGATCCTACGACAGGCACTCCGCAGCTGAGGGCCTCAAGGGCCGCAAGGCCGAAGCTTTCGTTCTCGCTGGGAAAAAGCATCAGATCGGCCGTGGCGATAAGCTCTTCCACGTTGTCCTGCTTCCCGAGGAAGAGGACGCGGTCCCTGATGCCCATATCGCCCACCATCCGGTGAATGGCGGGGCGCTCTTCTCCGTCGCCCACCAGCAGGAGCTTTGCATCCACCTCGGCGGCCACGCGGGCGAAAACCTGCACCACGTCTGCCAGACGCTTCACGGGCCTGAAATTCGAGATATGAATAAGGACCTTCCCTGCAGAGCCGCAGAGAAGCTGCCTGATCTCGCGGGACATCCCCGGTGAAAACCTCCCTGTGTCGATGAAATTATGGATCACCTCGATGGGCTTCCTGATGCCGAAAACCTCTTCCGTGGTCTTCTTGAGGTACGAAGACACCGATGTGATGCCGTCGCTCTCCTCTATGGAGAATTTCGTGATGGGATAATAGGAGGGGTGGCTCCCCACGAGGGTAATGTCGGTGCCGTGGAGAGTCGTGATAAGAGCCGGGCTCCTTTTCCCCATCACGCAGCGGGCAAGAAAGGCTGACGTGGTATGGGGAATGGCATAGTGGAGATGGAGCACGTCAAGGGAGTATTCCATGCAGATCTCGATGATGCGGGAGGCAAGGGAGAGCACATAGGGAGGCGAGGGGAAGGGAGGGTAGTTCTGCGTGTCCACCTCGTGGAAAAAGACGTTCTTGGTGAAGGACTTGAGCCTGAAAGGAAGGGCATAGCTTATGATATGGATCTCATGGCCGCGGAGCGCAAGCCCCCTCGCAAGCTCGCCGGCCACGGCGCCGCTTCCCCCGTAAGTAGGAAAACAGACTATACCGATTTTCATGTCAAAGCTCCATTATCTGGTGATTCCAGGGGGGCAGAACGGCAGGCTCCCGAAAGAGCCTGTCGATGAACCCGCTGCCGTACCTCGCCACAAACTGCACCACATTGAGGGACCGCTCCTGCAGAAATCCTCCCGGGAACATGGAAGCCCTGGTCTTTTCCATATGATCCTGGAGGACCCCATCTTTCCTGGTGACAGCGTCCCTTACCTTTCCCGCAAGGGCCTCCCCCAGGCCCTTCACCTTCCCGGAAAAATGCCTGAAGGCCGGCCTCAGGTTCTCATCGGCAGCGACGGCCTCGCCTTCAAGGCGCCTGATGACGGCCTCGAGCTCCCCGAGTCCCTCCTCCATCTTCCCTCTCAGATCCCCGGGAAAATGAGGGGCCAGGGCCTCAGCAAGGCTTTCTCCCCTTGTGGGAAAGAGCCCCCCGGCCCTGAGGCCGTACTTGTCGATAACTCTCCTTATGCCCCCTTCAACAAGGGTGAGGCTCATCCTTGGAAAGACGAGGGGCTTCGTGATGCCGAACATATCATAGAGGGAGAGAACCTGTGCCCAGTAAGCCACCTCCCCGGGCCCTCCCACATAGGCAACGGTGGGAAAGAGCAGGTCCTCCATGAGCGGCCGCAGCGCCACGCCGGGAGAAAACGAGTCGGGGCTCCTGGCGAGCGTGGCTTCGAGCTCTGCAGGTGACCGCTCACCCTGCCGCTCAAGCGTGAATTGTCCGTCAATGCTTCGTATGGCCTCGCGCCCTGGAGTGTGGTGAAAGAGGTTCACTTTCCCTGCGGCCGAACCTATCTGGGCATGATAGCCAAGGCTGCGGAGCCGCTCACCTGCCCCGGTGATGAGCCGGGACGATTGGGGCGCCGTGGCGAGCTCCCTGGCGAAAAGAGGAGCGGCAAGCTCCTTCAGGCGCCGGTCCGAAGGGGATACCAGGACGAGTCCGTAGCCGCCGAGAAGAGAGAGAAGCCATTCCCCGAAGGCATCGACATAAGGCTTGCCGGGAGAGAAGCACCGGGAGAGCTCCTCAAGGAGCGCTCCCTTAAAGGCGGTCTCAGGCAGGAACGCATCGAGCTCCTCGAGAGGCTTGCGGATCTGCCCGTCAAGCACATGGAGGGAAAGGGGGAGCTTCCCACCCTGCGGGGAAGGCTCATAGGCTATCTGCTGCACCTCCCTTCCCCTTACTGCCCTGAAAGAAGCTGTCTCGCTGAAATCATGGTCATCTGATTCTATCCAGAAAAGGGCTATTGAGGGGGCGGAAAAAGTCTCTGAGAGAGACGAAGCGAGGCGGAGGGCCGTCACGGCCTTGTAGATGGTGTAGAGGGGGCCGCCGAAAAGGCCCAGTTGCTGCCCCGTCAGCACCGCGAAGCAGCGTGAGTCGCCCAGGGCCGCTATCTTTTCACGCGTCGGGGCCCCGGCGCCCCAGCGGGTGTTCTGCGCCAGCAGGATCTCGCAGAGCTCGGGGCGCCGGTAATCTTTTTCTGCCACTTCCCGAATGACGGCTTGAAATGAAGACTCTTCGCGGGGATCGCCCCTGAAGAAAGGGGAAAGCCTCTCGTAGTGCTCCACATAGTCGCAGAAAAGCCTGTTATCGCCCACAACGGCATTGAATGGCACCGTGCTTTCCATTGCCATTATCCTTCCACTGCCCTGACCCCTCCCCCGGCGGGGGAAAAGTCCAGGATGGCCGCACCTGCCTCCTCGAGGGCCTTCATCACGCGGGCACGCCTGGAGGGCGGCGCCAGCGTCACCATGCATCCGCCTCCTCCTGCACCGCAGATCTTCGAGGCCATGGCGCCCTCTCGGGCGGCAGCCTCAACCATGGCATCTATTTTCTTATTAGAAACTCCTTCGGCCAGATGCTTCCTGTTGTCCCACTCCTCGGCAAGTGCGGATGCGAGGGCATCCATATCCTCGTTGATGAGGCTCTCCCTCATTTTCACTGCAGTCCTGCCGATATGCTTCATTTTTTCCCTGGTTCCGCCGGCATTATCGATATAGCCCTTCATCATGTCCCAGTTGGTGGCCCCGGAAAAGTGCGAGATGCCGGTAAAGGAGAGCACAAGGCTTTCCTTGAGGGCTTCAAGAAAAGGAGCCGAGAGGGAGAGGCCCTCGCGCCTTATTGCTCGCTCGTTGAAATGGATTGCGGAGAAGCCTCCATAAAAGGCGGCGTAATAGTCCTGCTTCCCCGTAGGGATGCCGAGGCTCTGGGCCTCCACGTTGGCGCACCAGTCAATAAGGACCGCCGGGTCAAGGCGCTCCCTGGCCGCCCCCTGGAGGGCCCACATGAGGGCGACAAGAAGGCTCGAAGAGGCTCCCAGGCCCGAGCCCTTGGGGGCCATGTTTTTAATGCTGATATGGAGGCCTTCACGGGGTGCACAGAACTTTACGGCTCTCATCACCAGCTCCAGGACCCCTGAGGGAGCAAGCTCCTCAAGGCTCTCCGCCCTGGCTTCCTCCCCAAGGTCAAGGGATTTAATGATAATCTCCCTTCCGCCCACTGTCTCGACCTGGGCCATGCTCACCATGTCGATGGCCATATTCACTGTCATGCCGCCGCCCTCGAAGATATAGAGGGGAAATATGTCAAGGGTACCCCCGGCAAGATCAATCCTTGCAGGGGCGGTGACTGTCACTTTCATGGTTCCTCCATAGCGCTTCCGGATATTCTTCTCTTATTCTGAGCCACGTTATTCCAGCCCTTTTGCTAAGTATACTCGTAGAAGCCTCTCCCCGACTTTTTCCCCAGGAACCCCGCCTTGACCATCTTTACCAGCAGAGGGCAGGGCCGGTACTTTGAGTCACCAAAGCCCTTGTAGAGGGTCTCCATTGCGGCGAGGACCACGTCAAGCCCCACATAGTCGGCGAGGGAAAGAGGCCCCATGGGGTGGTTCATTCCCAGTTTCATCACCATGTCGATTCCTTCTTTCGTGGCCACACCTTCCATAAGGGTGTAAATGGCCTCGTTGATCATGGTGATGATGAGCCTGCTTGAGACAAAGCCGGGATAATCCTCGACGACGACAGGAGTCTTGTCCAGCTTCTCACAGAGCGAGACTATTCTATCCGTTGTCTCCTTAGACGTGGCAGCGCCGTTGATGACCTCGACAAGCTGCATCTGGGGGACAGGGCTCATGAAGTGCATCCCGATGAACCGGGGAGCTCTTCCTGACGAGGCTGCAAGCTCCGTGATGGAGATGGATGTCGTATTCGAGGCAAGGAGTGCATCAGGCTTGAGGCAGGTGTCCAGAGCCTTGAAGACCTCCCTCTTGATGGACTTGTCCTCCGTGACTGCCTCTATGGCCAGATCGGCCCAATGGCCCTCTTTCAGGGCAACCGAGGTGCGTATTCTCCCGAGGGCCTCGTCGGCAGCCACCTGGTCAAGCTTCCCCTTCTCCACGAATTTACCGAGGCTCTTCTTTATGGTTCTCATGCCCTTCTCGAGGAATTCTTCCTTGATGTCCACCATTACCACGTCGAAGCCTTTCATGGCAAAGACCTGGGAGATGCCGCTCCCCATGATCCCCGCCCCTGCGACAGTCACTTTCCTGATTTCCATAGTGCCCTCCTTTCAGCTTAAAGCATCTCCACGAGGACCGCCACGCCGTTTCCCCCGCCGAGGCAGAGAGAGGCGATCCCGTATCTGCCGCCGCGGGCTCTCAGCCCGTGGAGCAGCGTTACCAGTATGCGTGCTCCCGAGGCGCCGATGGGATGCCCCAGGGCTACGGCGCCGCCGTTTATGTTCACTTTCCCTTGATCGATGGCAAGCTCCCTGATGCAGGCGAGGGCCTGTACGGAAAAAGCCTCGTTAATCTCAAAAAGATCTATCTCGCCAAGGGAGGGACCGCCGTTTTTCGCAAGGACCCCCCTGATGGCCGGGATCGGCGTGAGCATTACCCACTCAGGGGCAAGCCCCGAGGTGAAGTAGTTCACTATGCGGGCAATGGGCTTCATCCCGCGGGATGCTGCAGCATCGCCTGCCATGACAAGGAGGGCCGCCGCCCCGTCGTTCACCCCGGGGGAATTTCCCGCGGTCACCGTGCCCTCCTTGAGAAATGCGGGCCTGAGGGAGGCCAGCTTTTCGACAGTCGTGTCGGCCCTCGGCGACTCGTCAACAGAAAAGGCGCTCACTTCGCCCTTCTTGCCCACGAGGGGGACAGCGACAATCTCGTCATTGAACTTTCCTCTATTGATGGCCTCCACAGCTTTCTGATGGCTCCTGAAGGCATATTCATCCTGATCGCCCCGCGAGACATTGAAATGATGGGCCACGATCTCGCCCGTGAAGCCCATGTGAAAGTCGTGATAGGGATCCCAGAGGCCATCAGCTATCATGGAATCGATGATCTGGTCGTGTCCCATCCGTATGCCGCTCCGTGCCTTGGTGATCAGATAGGGCGTCCTGCTCATTGACTCCATGCCGCCTGCCACCACCGCTTCCGCATCGCCGCCTGAGACTGCCTGGGCGGCAAGGACCACCGACTTGAGGCCCGAGGCACAGACCTTGTTGAGAGTCATCGCACCAACTTTCACCGGTAATCCCGCCTTGATGGCGGCCTGCCGCGCGGGGTTCTGCCCCAGGCCGGCGCTTACCACGTTGCCCATGATTACCTCATCGACCTCTTCCGGAGCCAGTCCTGCCCGGCCTACGGCCTCCTTGATGCAGAGAGCGCCCAGCTCGGCAGGGTGGACCTCCCTGAGGGTCCCGGAAAACTTTCCGATGGCCGTTCTTACGGCACTCACTATCACTGCCTCATGGGCAGGCTTCCTCTCTGTCTTCTTCACCTGAGGCTCCAGGTCGGGAATGGAAAAAACGCTCAGATCTGTCATAGGGTGCTCCTTTCTGGGTTCTCGAGGGTACTTCACTCTCCCCTTCCCTTTTCCCTCCCTCGGCACTTCCCGGCAGCGAAAAAGCCGCCCCTCCCGAGAAGGACATTCTCCCCGCGGGGAGAACTCATGGGGAAAGACCAGCAGACTGGCGGCAGGAGCGTGCGCTGTGGCCAAGGCTACCCTGAAAGAATTAAGAACATCGCTTGAGTCACTCGTAAAATTCTCGCAGGAATCACTCTCTCTTGCAGAAGTAGTTGACGAAGTGAGACTCCTCAGCTTTCTTTTGGAAAAAAATGGAAAAATGGCCTCCGCTGCAATGATGAGGGAGCTCACCGCCAATCTCCGGTGTGCTCTGCTGATGCTCGAGAGGCTCGAGGATTTCCTCATAAGCGCCGAAGGCTCGGAAAAAGCGGTATCGGAGAGCTTCAAGGCCCTTGTCTATGCCACCGTGGAGCAGGTTGCGCTGAGGCTGGGGATCTCGGCCTCCTCGGCAAGCTCCTTCACCTTTTTCACCAACGTGGTATCCTTCATCCTTCACAGGGTCTCGGAATATTCCTATGTGAAAGCGGCAAAGAATATCGAGGCTTCACATTTCAGGAAGGCGAAAACCCACCTTTCAAAGGATCTCTGGGAGCTCGCTGTCAGGAACAGCGCCCTTGAAGGCATCTCCATTCATGAAGGAAAACAATACAAGGCGATGATTGCACAGGTCTCAGATGCCATTGACCAGGCCCGCTCCCAGGAAGCCTATATTCAGCTCTATGCCTTTCTCTCCTATATTTATCTCCTCAAGGTGCTAGATCTCATTGATACCTCTTCTCCGGCTTCAGCATGAAAAGGCCGGGACTCACCCTCCCCTGCCGTGAGGTATCCGTCGTATGAATACATAACCGATTGAAAGGAGCATTCTCATGGAAAACGTGGTAATCGCCGGTGCAGCGAGGACTCCCATAGGAGCATTCCAGGGAGGTCTCTCGGAGGTGCCTGCCGTTGAGCTCGCAAGGACAGTAATCGCCGAATCCCTCCGAAGGGCAGGGGTAAAGCCTGAACAGGTCGATGAGGTGATTATGGGATGCATCCTCCAGGCAGGGCAGGGACAGAACCCCGCCCGCCAGGCCTCGCTGATGGCAGGAATCCCTCAGGAGGTGCCCGCCTGGACCCTCAACATGGTCTGTGGATCGGGGCTGCGCTCCGTGGTTGACGCAGCCCGTATCATATCCCTCGGGGAAGCCGACATAATCGTGGCTGGCGGCATGGAGTCCATGTCACAGTCGCCTTATCTGCTCACCAAGGCACGGAACGGCTACAGGATGGGCCACGGTGACCTCTTTGACACCATGATCCATGACGGCCTTTCATGCGCCATCGGCAAAGTGCACATGGGCATCACGGCCGAGAACATCGCGGAAAAATACGGAATCACCAGGGTGGAGCAGGATACCTTGGCCTATGAGAGCCAGATGAAGGCCGCCCGGGCCATCGAGCGGGGGCGCTTTGAAGAAGAGATCGTGCCGGTGAGCATCGCCCAGAAAAAGGGCGATCCCCTCGTGATCAGCAAGGATGAGCATCCCAGGCCTTCAACAACCGTCGAGAGCCTCGCAAAGCTCAAGCCTGCCTTCAAGAAAGACGGCACCGTCACGGCGGGAAACTCATCAGGCGTCAATGACGGCGCCGCCGCCGTCGTGCTCCTCTCGGAGCGGAAGGCCCTGGAGCTCGGCATCACTCCCCTGGCGACAATAAAAGGCTATGCCTATGCCGGCGTTGACCCTGCCCTGATGGGAACAGGACCCATCGACGCCGTAAAGAAGCTCCTCGCGAAGACAGGAAAAACCCTTGAGCAGATCGATCTGATAGAGGCAAACGAAGCATTCGCCGTGCAGTCCATTGCCGTGGCGCGCGAGCTGGGCCTTGACAAAAAGCCCCTCTCTGACCGCGTCAACGTCAACGGGGGCGCTATTGCCCTGGGGCATCCCATCGGCGCTTCAGGGTGCCGCATCCTGGTGACACTCATCTACGAGATGATGCGCCGCAGCGCCCACACCGGCATTGCCACCCTTTGCATCGGCGGAGGCATGGGGATCAGCATGCTCGTGGAGAGATAGCTCCTCAGGGAACATCCTGCTACTCAATGAGGCCCTGGACAGCGTCATACTGGGGGTAGTTCGCTTTCCCGCTCACCCTGACATGGGCCGTGCTGTTGCACCACATGGTATAGACATCAGGAACGGCGGTATAAATATAACAGTATGTCATGGTGCCCGAGGCAGGGCATGTGGGAAGGGTCTTCAGATAGTCGGGGGTGATCTTTGAGATGGTTTTGGGATAACGCCCCTCATTATCGGTGCTGTACATCTCCATCGCCGTGCCCAGGTTCTTGAGGTTGCTTTTGCAGGCCGTGAGGGTCCCGCCGCTGTACCGGTTCGGCATGTTCTCCACCATGTAGATATAGGCGAAGACGAGAAACACGCTGAAGCCGATGACGGCGAGATAGGTTGAAGCCGTTGAGGCATGGGGCTCTTCACTGAGTGACTGCGTGGCAGGGCCGGGACCGGGGGACTGTCCTGCCGGCAAAGGCGGCGACGTCTCAACAAGGACGGCAAATGCGAGGACGCAGAGTATGCTCACCACGAAGAGCATCGCATGGGCGAAAAAGGGAAGAATTGCGGCGAGAAGAAAAGAGACAACAAAAAGGGCGCGGCTCTGCTTCCATGAAAAGTGGATGCGCTTTTCATAGGGAGCCTTGTCGTGAGCATGAGGAGCCCCGGCGGGCTCCGAGCCGCCGCATGGATCTGCCATGGAAGGTTTCCTCCCTGAGAGAGTTTCCCCGCTTGAAAGTCCCTCCATTACTTAGGGAACAGAGAGGGTTTTTCCTCCCTCGTAAGAAGTACCATAGGTGGTGCCCGGGGAACAGGTGCCGGGGGAACGGGAGGGGAGCAAAGAGAGAAAAAATGGATGAGCCCCGTGTAGTTATTGATCTCACGAGAGATGACTTTGTCGCCCTCAACAGGTTTCTTTTCACCAGGCAGGAAAAGCCCCTGGGGAACAGGGGCCTTCTTATAGGGGTAGGCTTTCTCCTGATTGTGATCCTGGCCTTTCTCATCTCGCCGGGATCTGACCTGCGGCTCACTACCGACACCATAATAATAAGCGGCGGGCTCTTTGCCCTGCTGGCCGCATTCTTTCTCGTACCCCGCTTTATCAACCAGATCGGCCTCCTTATCCACCTTTACACCCTCAGGCGGACTCCTGAAGAGAATCTCGAAATCAAGGGCACGCGGCAGTACAAGGTCATGCCCGACTGCCTCTTCGGCACTTCCGACTACGGTGATGCAATGATGAAATGGGAGGACATCGATCTTTTTGAGGTCGATGATCGCTATATTTACCTCCTGGCCTCCAGAGGGGGGGCTCATATCATCCCCCTCCGGTACTTTACCGGAGAAGCACAGCAGCAGGCTTTCATCAGCGCCTGCATGAAAGCCCTGAAGAGAACGGCCTGACTCACCGTTTACATTTTCCTTACAGCTGTTCAGGCTTATGATGATAATGTCAGTTATGCTCTTCTGCATGAAAAGGAGCGTGGAGCATCCTATGGAAGATCTTGGCTTCTCAGTAGCCCTTGCAGGCTACGAGGATATCGGGGCGATCAGGAGGCTTGCCATTGACCATGCCCCCCTGCGGCGATTCTCCAGGAGAAGGCTCTCTGACGGGGAGATGAAGGATATCCGCGCCAGGGATCTCGAAGGGATCGAAGAGCTCCTTAAAAAAGAGAACGCCAGGATATACCGCGCCGCTGACAGAGCGGGAAAACTGGCAGGCTTTATCATCGTGATGCTTGCCTGTGAGCATCAGATGACCGGCGAGTTCCAGGCCGAGATAAACGACCTTTTCGTCATTCCGGAATTCCGGCGCCAAGGTGTGGGCGCGCTTCTCCTCCACAAGGCCGAGCAGTTCACCCGCTCAAAGGGCCTGAAATATGTCTCCGTCGAGGCCATCTCTGAGAACATCCCCGCGGTCTCATTCTTCCAGAAGCATGGATTTGTCGAGGAAATCAAGATCCTGATGATGGACTCCGTCACGCCGCGGGAAGGCTCCTTCGGGGACTATTCCGTGAGGCTCGCCAAGACTTTCGATTTCCCCAGGATAAGGGATCTCGCCCTTGAAACCGTCCTGTTCTCCATCCCGCCCGAGAGGGATATTGACGATGAGATGATAAGAGAGCTCTATATGCTCCGTATGGTGGACAATGTGCAGTCTCGCCTTTCCTGGAACACCTTCTACCTGGTGGCTGAGACGCCATCCGGCGGCTTCGCGGGATTCATTCTCGCCGAGCGCGAGGATGACTTCTTCTGCAACGTGCCCCAGGTGAAAGTGATGAACATTGCCGTCAAAGAAGAATACAGGGGGAAAAAGGTGGCCCAGGCCCTCTTCAATCAACTGCTCATCCATGTGAAGGAAGAGCAGATCCCTTATATGACCGGTGTCATCGCCACCGCCAACAGGCGCTCGTGGCTCTTCTTCGAGAGAATCTGGAAAGCCCTGGAAGAGCGGAAGGTCCTCGCGAAAAAGCTGCCCTGAAAAGAAAGAATAACCGAAAGAGGAGCTGTTCAAGCTGCTGGAGGGCGTGCAGGGGAAATGACCGCCGGAAAATAAAAACTGAGGCGCCTGGATTCGAACCAGGGATAGCGGATCCAAAGTCCGCTGCCTTACCGCTTGGCGACGCCTCATCCTGGAGCAATTATAGAGAATTCCCCTGCCTCTGTCAATATCCTTTTTCTACGTACCTGACAGGGTCACTCAGGCCCGCTCCGGCGAAGCCATTGAGGCGCAGCTGGCAGCTGTCGCAGAAACCGCAGGCCCTCCCTTCCGGGTCGGGGTCATAACAGCTGTGGGTGATGGAATAATCGACACCAAGTGCAATGCCGGTCTGTATGATTTCCTTCTTTGTCATATTCACAAGGGGCGTCCTGATGCGGAATCGCATGGCACCGGTCACGGCAGCTTTCGTCGAGAGGTTGGCCATCCTCTCGAAGGCCTCGATATACTCGGGCCTGCAGTCGGGATAGCCGCTGTAGTCGATGGAGTTTACCCCTATGAAGATATCCTCGGCGCCTATCACCTCGGCCCAGCCAAGGGCAAAGGAGAGAAAGATGGTGTTCCTCGCAGGCACGTAAGTATCAGGGATCGATGAGGTCATTGTCCCGGCATCCCTGTGCTTGGGCACCGGGATGTCGGAGGTGAGGGCTGAGCCGCCGATATCGCGCATATTCACCGTGATGATGAGGTGATGGCGGACCTGGAAATGCAGGGCCACCGCCTTGGCGCGCTCAAGCTCGACGCGGAGGCGTTGCCCATAGTCAAAGCTTATATGGTAAAGCTCAAAGCCCTCGTTTTTTGCTATGGCGGCGCAGGTCGTCGAGTCAAGCCCGCCGCTTGAGAGTATTACTGCCTTTTTCATCAGATTCCCCTTTCTCCCCTCCAGGAGAGGATTTCATACTCCTCCATTGAATCTTCTGAAGCATCACTTAAAAGAGGGAGGCGCCGTGAGACTCCTGGGGATTGCGCTTTCATGTGCAGGCTTTCTCCTCCTCGCCATGTCACTTCTTGCCGATTCCCTCGGAATCGGCGCTGCACCCCTTTTCTTCGGGTGGAAGCAGGTTGCCGGCGTGATATGCGGCACCATCATCTTTCTTCTGGGCTTTATCCTGTCACTTCCCGGCAAGGAAGAACAGGACAGCGATCCGCCCCCCCCTCCTTCCAACGCCCCCTAGGCATGCTCACCGCTTCTACTTATGGGTGGAAGCAGGTTGCCGGCGTGATATGCGGCACCAAGCCCCCTGAAGAGGCTAGCGCTTCTTCATGAGAATGAGCGTCACGTCGTCGCGCTGCGGGATGCTCCCGCTGAGGCCCTTCATCTGGGAGAGGAGGAGCGCCAGGATCTCCTCGGCAGGCTTTTCACGGTGCTCCAGGAGAAGCTTCGAGACTTTATCCCTGTTATAAAGCCCCTCTTTCTCAGGATCCGTCACTTCCCAGAGACCGTCGCTGAAAAAGAGGATCAGGTCCCCCGGGGACATTTTCTGCACTTTCTGCTGATAGGCGGCATGAGGATTGATACCCACGACCATGCCCGGTGTCGTGAGAGAGAGGCTCTCATTCCTTCCCTTCTGGAGGTAGAAGGGCGGGTCGTGCCCCGCGTTGCAGAACCACAGTGATGACTTTACAGGCACGTAGCAGGCGGAAAAAAGCGTCGCGAAGCTCCCGTTCACCCTGAAGTCCTCAACGCTCCCCTCGTTGATGCGCTCGACAATCTTGCGGGGCGAAAGGTTCTGGAGTGCCCCGTTTCTCCACAGCACGCGCAGCGATGTCATGAGGAGCGCGGCAGGCACACCCTTCCCCATCACGTCGCCTATCACGAAGAAAAGCTGTTTCTTGTTATTCAGGTAAAAGTCAAAGTAATCGCCGCCCACCTTCCTGGACATGAGAAAAGTGGCAGCAATCTCGAGGTCGTCCACCTCAGGCATGGAGCGCGGCAGGAGGTTGGCCTGGATCTCCCCCGCAATTTCCATCTCCTGCTGGAAGCTCAGCTGTTTTTTCCACAGCTCCTCTGCTTTGTCGGAAAAGAGTTTTACCGCCCTGCGCGCCACCTGGATATCGTCATGCTCTTTCGCTTCGCCCTTGACAGGTACTTCGTCGGGCTTCTCGGTGCCTGATCTGATATTCTCAAGCTGAAGCTCAAGGAGCTTCATATGCTCAAGCTCCTCTTCGCCAAGGCTCTCGAAGAGAGAGGCAAGCGAGGGATTTCTCAGCTGCTTGGAGGTGGTGGAGAAATGCTGGTGGGCCTCCTCCTCACGCTTGATGGTCTGCTCAAGAATATCGATATCCCTTTTGGAGATCATTCCGCTCCCTCCGGAGGCACGGCACTCTTTTCCATGGATCCCATCAGCAGGCGCTCGATTTCCTCTATGCGGATCGGTTTGGCGATATAGGCATCCATCCCTGCGTCAAGGCAGTTCTGCTTCTCACATGACTCGCTCGAGGCGCTCATGGCGGCAATGAGAACGCGGCGCCTTCCATCCCTCGCTTCGATGGCCCTTATCTCCCTGGCTGTTTCAAAGCCGTCCTTCTCAGGCATGTGAAGATCCATGATGACAACGCTTACCGGGTTGCCGCAGTAAGCCTCGATGCCCTCCTTCCCATCGGCTGCAATCAGCACCTTGTATCCATGCTTTTCCAGGATACGCTGTGCGAGCATCTGGCTGACTTTGTTGTCTTCGCAGACAAGTACGGTGATCCCCTTCAGGGAGCCTCTTTCTTTACCCATGGCATGCCCCTTTCTGCAGTTACCCATGAATTCCTTGCAGTTCCTCTTTTTCCTCCCAAGGCTCACAAGGCATTTGAACTGTTCCTGAGACCGTCAGCGTTCCACGTGAAACATGCCTTCGCTGCCTCGTGCCTGCCGGAGTTCGCTCCAAGTCCCTTTCTGCCCTTTATGAAGGAACCTCGCCCCCCCGATGAGAATTCCCTTGTACATCTTCCTGCAGGACGTGTCATGGCAGAAAAAAAGTATTCAAAACAGGGCGCTCTCTATAAGGCTCAGCAGGCCCAGACGAAAGAGCCGAGCATTCCCGAGACCCAGAATCTGGCCCGGATGCGCAGGAGCACCCAGTACCTTGCGCTCCACCAGACCATAGCCTCGTCACTTACCCCTTTTTCACGCTTCTTCGAGGACAATCAGCAGGAAGAGGGAAGCCCGGAAGCTGGGAAGGACCGGATACCCGAAGCATTCCCCCTCGGCACGCTCGCCGTGGACTACAGCTCCTTTATCAAGATCAAGGAGCTTATCGGCACCCTCACCAGCGAGCCTTTAAGGAAAATATTCGTAGACCACTATAATCGATTCTGCTCATATTTCATCCAGAACATGCCGGTGCACCCTCCTTCGGAGAGGGCATCAGGCGACAGCCAGGTGCCCTTCTCATCAAGAGACGCCCATGGCTTTCATTCCCTGAGCTCTCCCGGCGGGTCACCCCTGCTGCCCGGAGAGGGGCCCGGTACGAGTCAGCCCGCCATGGCGTGGGAAGATCCCCTCAAAGAGGTCTTTCTCTCGCTCTTTTTCAGAATTGCCCCGCCCTGGATTGAAAAGGCAGTCTCTCAGCGACAGGCCTGCGATGCCGCCGAACCATCAGAGGGAAAGACCGTCTTCAGCATCCTTGGAACACCTCCCCTCCACCCCTGGAGCGGCCCCCCGCCGGTCCTGCTCCTCTCTGATTATGATGAAGTCGATGAGCAGAAGGTTGACGACAGCCACTACCGTTTTCGCCTCCAGCCTAGAAAGGAGGGACAGGCCTCCCTCGACGTGCTCTATGACAAGGGAAAAAATTACTTTCATGTGAAAGGAGAGGGCTTTACCCGAACGCTCAGCGACGGCAGGTTCCTCAATCCCCAGGTGCTCGTTGACGAGAAGACAGGGAAAGAGACCAGGGTTTACTGGTCAAGTGATTCTTCAGGGGCGACCACCATGGAGATCCTTGTCCATGACCGCAATGGGCAGACTGCCGCAAAAACCATTGAGAGAACCAGCAGGGCGATGAAAGAGGTGGAAGAGTTCCTTTACGAGGGCGCCACGCTCAGAGAGCTGTCGGTGGAGCTCCACCGCTCCGGGGACATGGACCTGAAGAGGCGCTTTCTCTATTCCTATTCTGAGCAGGGCTCTCTTGAAAAGCTTTCGGAACTGAGCACCGTCGCCCTTCATCACCTCTCTTCGGCAAAAATCCTCGGCCTCCAGGGGCTCAGGGAGCACACCATCCTGGAGCGATACGAAGGGGCTGCAAAGGTCCTTATCGAATCAAAGGCTGAATGGGCCCCTCTCAGTCAGGGGTTTGCCCTGCTGAGAAGAAACAGCAGCTTGAAAATACCCGGCCACGCGGTGATGCATATCAAGGAGATGGAGGGCAGGGAATACCATCTTTCCTCCCAGATCCTGACATCCTCCGGCATGCCGCTTTTCAGGAGCCTCTCGAGCAGGGACCCCCATGTCCTCACCCAGGCCATCCATGACCCCGAGGCCCGCATACAGTGGGAGCAGAGGACTTTTTTCGAAAGCGACAACACGATAACGGGCATCCACAGCAATCTGAGGGCGCCCCTGGATGAATCGCCCTCGTCTCCCCTGGTGCAGAAAGTCACCCACATGCTTCCCGGCATCATTCTTTATGGTTATGACAGTGTCCAGAACGAATTCGGTGAATCAAAGCATGTGATCTACCACTTTGAGAAGCTTGTGGACTACCGGTGGATAAAGCCCAGTGACGTAAAAAAGCTTGAAAACGGCGAGGTGGCCGTTACCTTCACCTATCAGCACCCTCCCGGCTGCGTCATCGAGGAAACCCGGAACTATTCCCCTGCACAGGGCTTCCTGTTCGAGACGGGATACAGCCAGAAAAAGACTTACGCGGAAGAGCACCTCGTGGAAGAGAAGAGCTTGAAAAGAAGCTTTGAAAAACATGAGGAGACGGCCGAGATAGTCCGCAGGAAGATGGAGAGCGAATACAGGGAGACCACGGCCGTCAAGGAGCTCGCAACGGACCGCTTTATCCGCTCAAGAAAGAAATCGGAAAAGATTCCTTCCGACTTTTTCTCCGAGCCGAACCGGTGGCTCGATTTCTTTACGGAAGGGCGCCAGGAGCTCCGCTGCTTTGTAAACACCTATATCCATGAGCGCCTTGCCCACGGCACGACTCCGCCGGACAGGGTCATCATGGTCCGCGAGGAGACCTATGAGTGCGAAAAGCCCGGCGAGCCGAAAAGAGACATACTTAATTTTCTCGCTTTTCTTGACGAAGAGCAGAATACCCACTACAGGATAAGGGCCACGAGCGTCCGCGCCGATATCGAGCGCACCCTTGTCTGGGAGGACGGAGAGCTCACCCAGCAGTTTGAATCCTCCCACAAGGAAGGGAAAAAAGCGGCAGAACCGGCCTTGGGAAAACTCTCCCGCAAGGGAGGCAAGGCCTCACCAGCTCTCACCAGGGAGCGATAAAGGGCAGGATCCGAGCAGGTGATGAAAGAAGGGGAAAAGAGAATCTACATTTCGGCCAACAGCCCGGGAGAAATTTCCGGATGGCTGATGCCTGTCGTGAAAACTATCAAGAAGCTCCTCCCTGAGTACAAGGTGTCGGTAATTGTGCTGCCGTGCACATTCGCCTCGGGAAGGGAAAAGCAGGTCATCAGCAGCATTCCCGAAGTGGACGAGGTGATCCCTGAAAGCCGCTTTATCTCTCTCTTCTTTGACAGAAGCGACAAGACCCACAAGGAGCTCCTCTACCTGGGCGGCGACATTACCTACACCGCGTGGCTTGCCAGGCGCTGGCGCATCTCTGCCTGGGCCTATCTCTGGGGAAACAGGAGCAATGACCGCTGGTACCGCGGCTATTTCGTCAGAACGGAAAACGACAGGGCCGTGCTCGAGGGGCGCGGAATCAAGGCTACCAAGATATTCATCGTAGGCGACCTTCTCAAGGATCACGTAATGGAGGCCTGCGCGGGATGCGAGATCCCTCCTTCCCCCCGTCATCCTGAAACAATCTGCTTCATGCCGGGGAGCCGGCTCAGGGAGGTCCGCTCACTGATGCCCTTCTATCTTGAAATCGCGGCGTTACTGCAGAAGGCCCATGGCGGCCTGAAATTCAAGGCCCTCATCTCTCCTTTCATTGACTGGGATGAGCTGATGAACCTCGGGACCATTGAGCCTCTCAGGGAGCTCGGCGGGCTGAAAGGAACGATTGACGGGGAAAAGAAGCTCTTCTTTCACGATGACGCAACAGCCATTACCCTTGTGCACGAGAACCATCTCCAGGAGATGGCCCGTTCTGACTTCGTAGTGACAATACCCGGCACCAAGACGGGGGAAGCCGGGTGCCTGGGGAAGCCCATGCTGGTCCTCCTTCCCCTCAACAAGCCTGAAGATCTTCCTTACAAGGGGATTGTGGGCCTCCTTGATGCCATCCCCCTCCTTGGCCCGAAGATCAAGGCCTTCGCCCTGAGGAGGATGGCGGAGCAATTCACCGGATGGGTCTCCCTTCCCAACATGCTCGCCTGCCGTGAAGTGGTGCCTGAATATATCGGGGTCATGAAGGCGTCACAGGTGGCGGAAAAAATCGGGGAGCTCTTCAGGGATGAGGAGAGGATAAAAAAGATGAGGAGCGACCTTGAGAGCCTTTATGACCCCTTCGAAGGCACGACAAAGAGAATGATCGGCACCTTTGCGAGGGCGGTGAAGGCGGGCTACGACAGCGAAAAGCCCTATTACAGCATCATCATCTGCACAAAGAACAGGAGGGACATCCTGAAGGCGGCGATTGCAACGCTTGACAGCCAGGACTATCCCCCGAGGGGCTACGAGGTGCTTATCATAGACGACGGCTCTGACGACGGGACCAGAGAAATGGTGGCAGCCCTCTCTACAAAATGCAGGCTCAGGTATTACCCCCGATCCTGGAGCGGGAGGGCCGGGGCCCGGAATTTCGGCATCAGCGAAGCGGCGGGAGAAGTGGTGATCTTTGTCGATGACGACATCCTGGCGCCCCCCTGGTTCATCTCGGAGCATGCCGGCTATCACCGGCGCTATCCCAGGACCATCGTGAGAGGCCCCATCATCAATATCGAGACCCATTCCTTTCCCCGCGACGGGAAGGCAAAGCTCCGGGACTTCTCCCAGGCCTTTTTCTGCACCTGCAACGTATCGGTGGGGCGCCAGGAACTCATCGAGGCAGGGGGATTTGATGAAACTTTCAAGGAATACGGCTTTGAGGACAACGAGGCCGGATGGCGCCTCAGGGAGAGAGGCCTCACGGTACGGTTCAACATGGAGGCCCTGGTTTACCACTACAAACCCAGGAAAAACGAGGAGGATTTCCCTTCAATAGAGAGGACGGCCCGGGAGCTTGCCCGGTCAGCCTTCATTTACTTCAGGAAACACCCCCATCTCCAGGTCCGGCTCGCCACTGGCATTCACCCCCTCTCCTTCGTCACCGGGTGGTGGACCTGCAACAGGTTCCTGAGGGAGTGCCGCGAGAGGGAATGGAAAAGGCGCGTGAAAAACGGCAGCGGAGACCTTACGGACCTGGAGCGGAAGCTCTCGCAATGCTATTACGGTGAGACCCTGAGGGAGGAGATGAAAAAGATCCGCGGGAAACAGGGTCCTCAGGCGATCTGAATGGCCAGGGCGGCCTCCAGCTCCTCACAGATCCCCTCGGGGAGTCCCGGGAGGCGCTCGCGGGAGAAGACCTCGTACTGCTGGAGGGCCTCATTATCCTTGAGTTCGTCACAGAGAGCCGCAACCTGCTCGAGATCTTCCGTCGGCGACAGCTCACAGGCATTGTGATAATAGAGAGCCGCATTGGCGGCGAGCTTTCCGGGTGGGAAGGCCGTGCCGTGGGCCGTCTTTTTAAAAAGATGGGCAAGTGCGAGGCGGGCGGCCTGCAGAAAGGCGATTGCAGCCTTTTCCTCAAGCCTGAACTCCTCGAGGAATCCCTGGTCCTGCATCATGACGAGGCATGTGCCATAGCCTGCCCAGTACGCGGGGATATGCTGGTTCAGATGGAGGAGGAACTGGAACTGCTCGGTGCTCCAGTAAGGGTGATCGAGGTCGCGGTAGAAGATGACGGCGCAGCGGTAAAGATCCTTCTCCATCATTTCAGGTTCTTCCATATGCTCAATGGAGGACTTCAGGCTCTCCCGCAGGCTCCTCCACGATGAAATCTTGAGCATGGCTCCCAGGAGCGCGGCCTCCCTCGGGAGCTTGCCTGCCAGGTCTTCCTCCATGGCGGCAAGGGCCCGCTCCACTTTCTCAAGAAGGTCGCCCTGTATTCTCAGGAACTCCTTCCTGTTGAGGGGAATAAACGCGAAACCGAAATAATCGTCAAGGCTCGCCGGGGCCCTTCCTGCCTGCTCCTTCTCCTGTGCTCCCATGGACTGCCATCCCTCCGTTCATCGCTCCCACAGGCATGCATGAAGATATTTGCCAGGCGGTCCTTTTCCCCTTTTTATGATACCTTCCTTGAGCGGAGCCTCCTTGAGGAGAGCTCCATGAGGTGCTGGCGGACATGAAGCGACGTCTTCATGATATCGTCAAAGTCCGTCCTGCTGAGGACAAGAAGCTCGCCTTCCTCAGTGCCCTCCCTGGCGCTCCACCACCTCATTCCGGCCATAGTTCCTCACCATCATCACCGACACAAGCACATTGAGCTCCCCGGCAGAGAGCATTCCCATCACCGGGATTGATGAGAGGAGGGCATGCATATCCTCCTTGAAGGGGGGCACCCGGATGAACTCCTGCGCCCAGGGGCTCGCCGCAAAGTCCATGGCGGGCCGATTCCATGGGATGCACCTCGATGCCCTCGCGCACCTTTGGATGGTAGAGGCCCGGTGCGCACCGCATTGCGAGAAGGTGGAAAAAATCCATGGCTCCTCCCGGACTGCTTGAGGCCCTTCGTTTTCTTGACGGGGCGGGATTTCTCCTCTCTTGCAGGAGGAACGCCGGGAAGAAAGAAATTTACCGGATTCCTGCTATGCTTATCACGATGAAAGGGGTGAGCCTATGAAGATCCGCCATGGAGCCCTCGTCTTCGCCATGATCCTCTCATTTTTCATGCCTTGCCGCGCAGGGGCCGAAGATGCGCTGGAAAAAAAATGCTGGGATCTGCTCAAGGCTGCCCAGCATGCCTCTGACGCCGATGCGCGGCGGGGCGTCATAGGGTATGTCTGGACCATCAACTCGGAAAAAATCATCCCGCTCTTGAGCGAAGCGCTTGATGACAGAAGCCAGTGGGTCGTCTCGGGAGCCCTGGCGGCAATGGGCAAGTCAAAAGCCCGCGGCATCGAGGCCCTCATCGCCAAGGCCCTCTCCAAAAACTCCCCCGAGGTCCAGGGTGATGCCCTCCAGGTCATCGGCGAATCGGGGCGCCTCTCTGACCTCCTCACCGTAAAGAAATACTACGGAGAAAAGGAGGGGCTTCTCAAGCTTTATGCCGCCGCGGCGATGGCCATGCTGGGCGACCGGTCGGGGCTCTCCTTCATCCGCTCCTCGGCGAAGAGCACTGATCTCCCCCTGCGGCGGGAAGCGGTCTTTTTCATGGGGAGAATCGCCGATAAGGAGTCACTTCCTCTTATCCTCAAGTCCCTCAAGAGCGATGACCAGGAAACGGCGCGCCGGGCCCTCCTGGCCCTTGGCTATTTCCCTCCTTTCGTCGAGGTGACGGCTCCTTTGCTTTCAGCCCTCACGAGCAGCGATCCTGACACTCGGGGTGCTGCCGTGATGAGCCTGGGAAGGCTCAACAAGCCTGAGACCTATGAGAGGCTCTCAAGCCTGCTGGAGGACCGTGACTGGAAGGTCCGCTACGACCTTGCCGACATTCTTCCCTCGTGGGGCGAGAAGGGCCTGGGCCTCCTGAGGCTTGCCATGGATGACAGCCATTACATGGTAAAGCTGAGAGCCGCAGGGGCCCTTGTCAAGAAAGGGAGCCTTGATGCGAAAGAGGCCATCCTGGTGAGCATGGCCGACCCTGACGAGATAGCGAGAAAATTCGCGGCAAGGGTGATGGGGGACGTGGGAACGGCTGATGATATCAAGGCGCTCTCCCCTCTCCTTGATGATGAGAGCGCACTCGTGCGCACCGATGCAGCAATAGCCATAATCCGCATCATGGAGCGGAAGACGAAAAGGTAAAAAACATTCCTCTCCACTTGACGGGGTGTGTTATAATAGGAGTGCAGTTATTCAATAAGAAAAATTTCGTTCCTCCTAAGGCTCCTTTTTTCACGGCCTGCGGTTGCAAGTTTTTTTTGAATGACCGCCGGTGCGACACCGTATATTGTACTTCCAGGAGACTGGAGAAAGGAGCCAGACAATGGCAAAAAAACTGTACGTGGGAAACCTCCCCTATGACATCGAGGAGACCGCCCTCAGAGAGCTTTTCAGCGCTCACGGGACTGTCGAATCGGTGAGCATCATCACCGACCGCGACACGGGGCGCTCCAAGGGCTTCGGCTTCGTCGAGATGAGCAACGACGAGGAAAAGACAGCGGCAATCGCCGCCCTAGACGGCAAGGAGCTCAGCGGCAGATCGCTGAAAGTCAACGAAGCGAGGGAAAGAAGCGACTCAAGGCCCCCCAGGAGAGACATGGGAGGCGGGGGAGGAAGAAGAAGGTTCTAACCTCCAGGCTCACAAAGCCCTGAACAAGTATTATGCGGCCACCCCTTGGCGGAACCGCGAAAGCCGGTTTCTGCTCAACGGGGTGGCCGTATTTTATCCACTCGCCCCATCAAAGAGCTTCAGGAGGTTCCTTAAATGACAGCGGATCCAAAGGTTCTACTGGTCTATCCCCAGTATCCCGTCACGTTCTGGAGCTTTACCCATGTCCTCAAGTTCATCTCCAAGAAAGCGGCCTTCCCTCCCCTGGGCCTGCTGACCGTTGCCGCCCTGCTACCGCCCTCGTGGGAAAAGAAGCTTGTGGATATGAACGTCACCCCCCTTAATGACAGTGATATCGCATGGGCCGACTACGTGTTCATCGGGGCGATGATCGTCCAGAAAGACTCTGTGCGGCCAATCATCGCGCGCTGCAGGGAGCTCGGCAAAAAGGTAGTCGCCGGAGGCCCTCTTTTCACGACAGGCCATGATCAGTTTGAAGGAGTCGATCATTTTGTGCTGGGCGAGGCTGAAATCACCCTGCCCCGCTTCCTTGAGGACCTCGAAAAGGGAGAGGCCGCTCCTCTCTATGCCTCCCAGGAGCGTCCCGACATCAATAAGACTCCCGTTCCCCAGTGGGACCTCATCAGGATGAAAGACTATGCCTTCATGGCGGTGCAGTATTCACGGGGCTGCCCCTTCAACTGCGAATTCTGCGACATCACCCTCATGAACGGCCGGGTGCCGAGAACAAAGGCTCCCCTCCAGACCATGACGGAGCTTGACGCCCTCTATGAGAGGGGATGGCGCGGCCAGGTCTTCATCGTTGATGACAACTTCATCGGGAAGAAGAAGGAAGTGAGGGTCCTACTCTCGGAGCTGAAGAAATGGATGCAGGAGAGAAAAAACCCCTTCACCTTCCTGGCCGAGGCCTCGATTGACCTTGCCGATGATGACGAGCTGATGAAAACGATGGCGGAGGCCAACTTCCAGAGAGTCTTCGTGGGCCTCGAGACTCCTGTCGAGGAGAGCCTCCATGAGTGCTGCAAGTTCCAGAACAAGGGCCGCGACCTTGTCTCCATCGTGAAGAAGATCCAGAACCACGGCATGGAGGTCCTGGGAGGCTTTATCGTGGGCTTTGACAATGATCCCCCCTCAGTCTTCGAGAGGCAGATCAGCTTCATACAGAAAAGCGGCGTCGTCACGGCCATGGTGGGCATCCTGACGGCCCTTCCCGGCACCATACTGCACAGCCGCCTTCTGAAGGAGAACCGCCTGCTCAAGGGAAGCTCGGGAGACAATGTGGACGGCACGTTAAACTTCATCCCCCAGATGAGTAAAGGGAGCCTTATCGAAGGGTACCTCAAAATCCTCAGGACCATCTATTCCCCCAAGGAATACTACGAGAGGATCCTTACCTTTCTCAAGGAGTACCGGCCGGCACAGCTGCCCAGAGTCCAGTGGGTTGAGCTGAAGGCTCTGGTGAAATCCTTCTGGTATATCGGGGTAGTGGGAAACTCCCGGAAATACTACTGGAAGCTCATCGCGTGGTCACTGCTTCGCCGCCCGAAGCTTTTCCCCAAGGCTGTGACCCTGGCGATCTGCGGCTTCCACCTGCAGAAGATTGCCGATGACCTCTTAAGCCGCGTATCTCTGCGAAAGTCCTGCGAGGACCTGCCCCTCAATTCATGATGACTTTCTGCCTCCCGGCTACGAGGGATTGCCTCCCTGATGTTCCTCTTGAGAGCCCTGCAGTTCCCCCGCGAGGCGATGGATTTCCCTGTAGAGGTACTCGCAGGTGGCGAGAGTAAGGGAGTTGCATACCGAATAAGTCTTGTCTTTCTGCCTGATTGAGAGGAATGCCTCCCCTTCGCCGGTGGATTCTGCGCTCATATCCATTATGGAGTCGAGAGGAAGCTCAATGAGGGCTGCCCCTGAGATATTTACGATGAGCCACTCCTTCTTGACCGCGATGGCCATGGGCTTTCCTTTCCCCTTGATAACGGAGCGGACCGATCCTGCCACAAGCAGAATGCCCAGCAGTGAAAAGCCTATAAAATAAGGGTCGGACAGGACCTGCACCGAGCCGTACCCCACCGCGAAGACAAGGCCCATAATAATGAACGCGGCAAAGAGCAGGCAGAGAGCCGTCCAGGCCTTTACCGCGCCTATTACCGGGATAAGGCGCCTGCCGGGGGTGATATGGAACACAGTGGCTCCCTTTTCCCGGGACAAGGTGACCCTATCAATGACAGGTGCCACCCGGGAGGAATAGCGTTCCTTGTAGAGGGGCTTACGGTAAAACGGGGTATCGGCATCGAAGCGGCCGGCGGGAAGCGTTTCTTCCTCTTTTTCATGGCCTGCCATGACTTCAGGGAGGCTTTCACCGGCAGCGGAATACATCCTGGCGGCCCTCTCAGAGACCGTAGCGCCCTCGGTATCCTCCGAAGCAGCCTTCCACGCGGGGCTCTCCAAACCGGCCTCTCCCGCAGTGCTCCCAGAAGCAGCACCCCCCGCGGTCAGGTCCGTGGCCGTAACCCCCAGGAACTTGATAAGCTCGGCAAGGAGAGCATCCATCTCCGAGAAGTCGCTTCCCGATGCCACGGGTACCGAATTCCCGTTCTTCAGCCCCAGGAAAATCTCCTTGGCCCAGAAGACGCCGGAGCCGTATTTGCCTCTCACCGTATGCTCTGCTGACCTTACCATCAGCTCCCTGATATCTTCCAGGCGGCAGAGGGTGAAAGCATTTACCCCCGCAATGTGCATTTCCACGGTGCCTCTCTCCCTGGAAAATACCGCCGACGGGGTGAGCAACATCGGCAGAAACATTGAGCCCGTGCATATCAGTACCAGATAGTTCATGGCATCCCAGACACGCTGCATCTCTGCCGCGGATGCCGCCTGGCGGTAGGAGACCAGCAGGCTGATCATCGCCAGAAGAGACAGCCCCATGAGGACGTAAGTTATCGGGTACACAGGGTTTTTCCTGAAAGATGCCTGAGAAATGACAAGCCTGTCGGCGGTGACCTGCAAGCGGCCCATTGTCCCGGGGCCTCCTTTCCTTTTCATGGATATTACGCGGTGCCATTCCCTTAATTCCTGCCTGAAAACAAGCATATGAGAGTTTTCAAGGAAAAGCCTCAAGGAGCTTGACACTAGAGTTTCCAGCTCTTACTGATTGAGACGGCAAGTGAGAAAATTGGTGAAAATCATCTGGGAAGCTAGATAGTGTTCAGGAGAGAGGTAAGCCCGGAACTCAGAAGAAGAGTCCTCTATTCAAGCCAGTGAGTGCCGTCCATTCTGTCGGCAGGATATTCAGTGTCTCTTGTATTCTTTTCTCGTCAAGTTTGGCCATGTAAACCTCCTTTTTTCTTAGCAGTAATTAGGAAATTACATGGCCGGCTTGATTTACCTTTGAACCTTTCAGCTTTTTCTCCTTAACCGATTGTATATGGAGCTCCATAACTCTTGAATCACTGCGATCACAACGGGAGCAGATACTGGATATAGCCAGGCGCCACGGAGCGTTCAGTGTGAAGGTCTTTGGCTCTACTGCCAGAGATGAGCGCTGCGAGGGAAGTGAAGTTGATTTCCTGGTGGAGCTGGATCCCGGCAGGAGCCTTATGGATCTGGGAGGCCTCCTTATGGATCCTCAGATATTTCGCAGAATTCTTCTCTGCTCAAAATATGTTCCGCCCGGCGGCAGACCGGATCTGAACCCCCTGGAAACGGGCCTGGCCCTTCGCTGGCCGGCCCTTAATGGCCTTCAGGGTCATTTTTGACCTCTCCGCCTCCTTCAGGCCCTCTGCATGGCATCCAGTGATGGCCTTTTATCATTGCTTTGAGTGGGTTTTTGAAGGGTGACCTGTTTGATATTTCTTATTTGATATGATACAATGTAGTTATGGATACACATGAGACCCAAATAATCTGTGATCTGTTTTTTCCCGATGAAGATGAGCTTCTTCACCTCAGTGATCCCCTGTCTTCCCAGGACTATGAGGACATGCTCCTTCTCCCTGAGCCTTATGAGCTTCCCGGGGAAGCCCTCTGGAAAGCTGAACGCCTGGCAAAGATCACCAGGGAGGGCCTCATCCCCGAAGCCGAAAAGCTCAGCGGGGACATCACCTTCGGCTCAATCGACAGGGATGAGCGGGCTTCCCGGATCGATTTCACCCTCTGTGAGGCAGTCCGCGGCCGCCTGGCGCTGGACCTTGTGCTCGGCGGCCTTCTCGTTATTCTTAAATCGAAAGGGGTTGATCAGTTAGGATACCGCTCCATGGGATCGTTCGCCACGGAGCATCTCTCTTTCTCGGGGCGCACATCGTCGGAGCTGATGCACAATTATGAGCTGCTCTGCAAGCTGCCCCTCACCCGTGAGGCCTATCTCCAGGGCAGGATTGCCAAGAGCGCCCTGAGATCTCTCTCGAGGGTCGCGACGCCTGAGAATGAGTCATGGTGGCTCGCCATTGCAGAGGTGCGCTCCCTTTGCGGCCTTGAGCGTGAGGTGA
>JAVHLM010000022.1 GCA_031082125.1 Candidatus Eremiobacterota bacterium | reverse complement strand
ATCTCAAACCTAATTTCTTTCAAGAAAGTGTCTCAAATCTATTGACATGTTCCGACTTTCTCTTTACAGTATGTACACTCCTCTTCGTAAAAATGGCGTGTAAAAATGGGGACAGGCGCCTGTATTGACAAAATGACAACTGACAGGTGTATCGTGAGGCCAGGGACCATTCTGGCGCAAAGCAGGTTTTACCCTGGTCACGTGACCCAGGCATCATGAGATAAAAGCCTGCCATTGATAGCAGAATCCCGACTTTTCTCAACTTCACCGAGTATCCTTGATCCTCATTCCTGCGGTGCGGAAATTTCGTTAAAATAATTCGCCGGATTGTTTGACAAGGGCACAGCGTTCCTGCTATAATATCCTCGAAAAGATGCCGGGTCGTCTAACGGTAGGACAGCAGACTCTGGATCTGTTTGTGAGGGTTCGATTCCTTCCCCGGCAGCGTAAAGTATGAGGCCCGTTGGTCTAGCGGCTCAGGACGCCGCCCTCTCACGGCGGAAATCGGGGGTTCGAATCCCCCACGGGCTATAATAAAGTCCCGCAGGAATAAGATTCCGCGGGATTACGTATGTACCGGGGGCCGTGCATTGGTGAGTGTGCCCCAGAAAACCCTGTTACTGCAATGTTTTGGTACTTCTGCCCAGCAGCGATTTTTTCCGAATTGTGGCGATTTTTTCGAAAAATTTCCTAACTTTTGGCACAGATTTGGCACAAGGGGAACATAGGTTTTCGCCATAATCTCATGGGGATTGTATACGGTGGTATGTCCGCAAAGGATGCCCCGCAGAAATTCTTGGAGAGATAGGCAGGATAATAAGGGAGAATATTGATCACCGTTTACTGTCAGTGTGTCGGCGTGAAGTCGTCTTCTCGGCTTTCTGTGTTCTCTTGATAATTTCCGCCAGACTTCGAAGTGCATTATTCACTGAGTCGTGATCAGGAAAATACTCTGCCACATCAGGCTCAATGACCACAATGTTAGCACCTTCAGCATATCTCTTTGCATACTTACCCCTCGTGCCATGGCTGAAGTCATATTCCTTAAGCATATCCGGATCATTACTATTTTTCTTCATAAGACAATGACTCCTTTCTGGTTGCCGGTCTTGCACTGATGATGCGGATACGGTCCTTTTGTTCTGTGTGAACAACTACCAGCAGCCTGTTGCGATGAGAATAACCAAGCAGGACAAACCGTTCCTCGCCTTCCGAATGTGATGGATCTGAGATCGTGATTGATAAGAAATCCTGGAATGCGGTGCTGGCCTCATCGAAAGAAATGCCGTGCTTCTCCAGATTCAGCCTCGCTTTCATAGGATCCCATTCGAATAACAATGCCAATGGATTTCTTCTCCTCTCTTATGCTGCTATCATATCATATAGACAGAAGAGGGATCAAGATTTTCAGGAGAGATGATTTGACAGATTTTGTTGCAATAATTTGCCAGGGTCAAATAATCACATTATATAAGGTAGCGATAACGGACCCTGAGAGAACATTGATTGATGGCCTGATGGCACCCCGGTATTTTGGGGACTGGGGGTTCTGGAAAACCTCCGGCTGATTGCGAAAGAGGTGCCTGTCAACGAGGAGCACAGGGAGAAGTCTAAAAAAGGCCTGTACCTCATTGCCGATAATTTCATACGCTTCTGGTTCAGATTTGTCTTCCCTTACATGAGCGATATTGAAATCGGTGCATGCGAAGAGGTCCTCTCCCGCTTCGACCATGATTTCCCGGGGCTTGTCGCCGGCGTCTATGAAAAGGCGCGACCGCCATATCCTGTTCAGTAGAAGCGGATTCACGGGAGATATGAGAAAGCTCGCAGAGAAAGAGAGCGTCATCCTGGTGGGAAAAGACAGGCTCCTGCAGCTCCCGCCTTCTTCAGGGAATAGTGCAGTCATGCCATTCTCCGGAAACGCGCACACTGCAGCCGTGCATTCCCCGGGTGGCAGGGCGAAGGCTTCGAGGGCCTCCTGGAAGAGCTGTTCGTGGGGTGTGGTGCCATGGAGAGAGAGTTATGCGGCGGCATCCCTCATCGAAAGGCTCCGCTGAGATTATTGTCTTCTCCGTCACTTTTCTGTATAATAGGGATATGAAGCAGACTCTTCCGGCTTTTATCAGTGCGCTTGAAGAGAAGGGGATCCTGTCCCCTGTCAGCCTTATCTATATTTTTGGATCGGTGGCCGCGGATAAAGCGACTCCCATGAGCGACATCGATATCGCTGTGCTGTTTGAGCACTTGCCTGGCGGCGACCCTGCTTATGAAGAGATTCTCAGTGAAATGGTGCTTACTGCCTCAGAGGCTTTGAGGCTGCCCGAAGAGCGGATCGATATCAAGGCCCTCAACGGGAGCCCTCTCTTCTTCCAGTATCAGGTCATATCAAAAAACTCTGTAATTTATGCCCGGAATCGGAGAGAGAAGGAGTTTTACGAGTCAAGCCTTCTCTCAGAGTACCTGGACTATAATTATTACGAAGAAATCCATGACAGAGCGCTTCAAAAGCGTCTGGCGGAGGGAAGCTTTGGTCATAGACCGAAAATTGTTGTCTAGTCATCTTCTGGACCTTGAGAAATATCTTGTGCTGCTTGCTTCGCAGGAGCATGCCACCCTTGAAGAAATAAATGGAAGCCCCTTTATTGCCTATGGGATCCAGCATGTTATTCAAATAAGCATCGAAACGATATTCAACATCACGCATCATATCATCGCAGCCTGCAACTTCGACACTCCAAAAAGCAATATCGAGTCACTTGAGATACTCGCGAAAGAAGGAATCCTGAAAGATCCGGAGCTGCTTGAGAGCCTGAAGAAAATGGCCAGGTTCCGGAATCTGGTGGTTCACCGCTACTGGGAAGTGGATAATGAAAAGATCCTGGAAATCCTGCGACGCGACCTTGGTGATCTCAGGAAGTGTGCCGATTCCATCGGGCTATTCCTCAGGAACAATCCGGAACTGTAAGGAGCGCGCTGTCGAATCCCCTGCTGGCATAGTCATGGCAACTCAGTTTCACCGGGATTCAGGCATGATGACTCTCCTGCCGCGGGGGAAGAAGGAGGTGAGCCGGTGAGGCGCCCTGTGACGTTTTCAGCTGAGCATTATGAGGCTTTCATGATGAGTATTCCCAGGCGGTTCGAGGTTTCCCTTGCATGGCGCTCTGAGCCCAGTAGCCGGGGAGCCGTAGATTTCACGATCAAATGAACCCACTTTTCATGGTCCTGAACCCATCTTGACTGCCGCAGGCGGGATGAGAGAATAATGGCAGAGAGAAGGGAAGCTCTCGCAGGAGGATAAGAATGCTCAGCCTGTTTCCTAGCAGAACATTCATCCATAGGGTACCGGGCTCCACGGGAACCATAAAGCACTTCAAAAAATATCAGACAGGGAGAGAAAGCGGCAGTTTTGGCGCCGAGCATTATAAAATGGCCGGGAGAGCGCCTCATTGCCCCATGGATGCGCACAAGAGGCCTCAGGGGTCATTTTTGACCTCTCCGCCTCTTTTCTTTCAGCACAGCGCATGTAGCGACGGCCCCAAAATGGCTCTATGACAGGCATTTCAGGGATCGGCCTCTTTGATTTCTCCTTTCCGTTCTGCTATAATGAGAGTATGAGTCCCATCAATCTTCAACCCACTCTCACTCTGCACCTTCCCGACGAGGAGGAGCTCCTTCACCTCAGCGATCCTTGCCGCTTTGCGGATCACGAGGACATGCTCCTCCTCCCGGAGCCTTTCGAGCTTCCCGCTGAATCCCTCCACAATGCGGAGCGCATGGTGAAGATCACCAGGGAGGGCCTTCTCCCCGAAGCGGAAAGACTCACCGGGGACCTCACTTTCGGCCCCTCCCTCATCGACAGGGATGAGCGGGCATCCAAAATCGATTTTACCCTCTGCGAGGCAGTCAGGGGCCGCCTGGCGCTGGACCTTGTGCTCGGCGGCCTTCTCGTGAATCTCAGGACGAAAGGAGTTGATCGGTTAGGCTACCGCTCCATGGCGACCTTTGCCGTGGAGCATCTCTCGATGTCGGGGCGCACCGCGTCGGAGCTGATGCACAATTTCGAGCTTCTCGGGAGTCTTCCCCTCACACGGAAGGCCTATCTTGAGGGCTGGATCGCCAAGAGCGCCCTGAGGCATCTCTCGAGGGTCGCCACCCCTGAGAACGAAGCCTGGTGGCTTGAGAGGGCGCAGAGGCGCTCTTTGAGCGGCCTTGCGCGGGAGGTGAGCGCGGCGCTCGCGGAGAGGGGGCGGGAAGGAGCTCCCTGCTGCTGCGGGAAAGGCCCGGAGGATCAGTCTCCGCCGGTTGAGGGCTCACCTGAGCTCCCGGGGGCTGAGGATGCCCTGGATTGCACTCTCTGTGCCGGGCACGGTGATTCAAGCGTTGCTCCAGGCCTGATGATGTATTTCCGCGTGTCGCCCTCGCTTGCCCTCACCTGGGACTTCGCCCTCTCCTTCTTCCGGGACAGGGAGCACTACGACGGGCCTCTCGCCGGATTCATCGAGGCGCTCCTCGCCAACTGGATGGCTTCCCATGGAGGTGCCTCGCAGCCCTCATCTCTCGATGGGAAGGGAGCGCTCCCGATATTTTACCGGGAGCCCAAGGGGGTGAGGCGGGAGAGGGAGCGCGGCGAGAGGGATCTCCCGGAAGAGGACGCTCTTGATTCTGCGGGGAGCTCCTGCAATCCCTGGAAGGGGCCCTGGCATATCTTTTTTCCCTCGTGGCTTGAGGAAATCATGGCCTATCCCCAGGATGACAGTCCGGCACTCATCGCCGGGAGGCTCATCAGGGGAGCCTCAATCCGCCAGAGGCTTGACGCGGCCATGGGGGTGCTCCTGAGGGGAATGGGCGAGGGCTTTCTGCATGAGCGCTTCGGCTTTGCCTCCGTCGAGGAATATGCCGAGGTGCGGTGCGGCTTCTCCAAAGCCCATACCCGGCAGCTCATCAGGCTTGCTGATGACTTCCGCCGCAGGCCTCTCACAGAAGATGCCTTTAAATCAGGCCTTATCACCAGGGAGCAGGCCCGCCTGATCCTCCCCGTTGTGGACTCGAAAAATGAGAAACAGTGGATTGCCTTTGCGGCATCGGTCCCGACGGCGGACCTACGGGAAGAGGCGGGGCGCATCAGGAGAATCAAGGAGTACGACTTTTTTGCGGCGGTGAACTATACGCTTCTGCCCGGCTTCCGGTACGTCACCGACGATCGGTTCCATGCGCTCCCCGAAGAAGTGCGGGACATCATCCGCGAAGGCTCGTGGTACAAAGGCCCCTCTCTCGCTCCCTCATGGCCCCTCTCCGAGGACGATGAAGGGGCCCAGGAAGCCCGCGACAGGCGCTTTGATGCGCCCTGGAAATATTTCAGCGATGGAGAAGAGCTCCTTGCCGCTGCGGCCACCACCTGCAGGGGGCGGGTTGAAAAATCTTCTTCCCTGTGTGCCGGCGACAAGGGCCTCATGCAGGAGGGGCAGGTTGAAAAAAATTCCTGCCTGTGTGCGCGTCTGGAGGAGGCCCGGAAGATCTGCACCCTCACCCCGGGCGCCAATCCCGAGGAAGCCTTGCTCGTGGATATCCTCCAGGGAGGGGCCCCCTCAAGAGCAGTCAAAGGCGCCATGACGGTGAAGTTTTATCTGCCGCAGGAGCTCCATGAGCTCTGGAACATCGCCGCCCTGGTCTTTCTCGCTTCTCAGGGGCACCCGGAGGCCGCCGTCACCGTCGATGGCATCCAGGAAGGGGCTTCTGCCGATGAAAGATTCCTTGCCGCCCTTCTCACGGATTACCTTGCCTCCGAAGGTGAGTTTCACAAAGCGGCCCGTCACCATAAAATCCTGAAGCGCGACCGATTCCATTGCCAGTCCCCCGGATGCCGCTGCCGGCGGAATCTCCATATCCACCACATCATCAGGCGCTCCCAGGGGGGCACCGACGATGAGTGGAACCTCATCGTGCTCTGCGAAGCCTGCCATCTCCACCTGCTCCATGGCCTCAGAACCCTCACCGTCAGCGGCCGGGCACCATACGGTCTCACCGTCACCTTCGGCTCCCTCTCTGAAGGAGCTCCCTTTCTTATCTATGTAAACGGCTCCAGATCTGCGATAAGAAGCACAGAAAGTTAACCTTTTTCCCTTCTTTTTAACAATTCCTTGCGCTCCCAACAGCCCCATGAGGCGCTCTCCTGCTTCCTGCCTGACCCTGTCGGGGAACCCTGCCGGGCAGATGATCAGATTCACGCCATTGTCGCTCCCTTCCAGCCCGTCAAAGGTTACTTATAGTAGTGGGTGCGAGGTGAAATCCCCGCGCCCCGATGATTCCATTGTCTTCTCATGCAGACTCTCCACCTCTCCCGGGTCATCAACCTTCATCAATGATACAGGAGCCCACTTGAAATTCCCCGCCGCCTTCACCTCCCGCAGCACTTCTTGTATTTCCTGCCGCTCCCGCAGGGGCAGGGCTCGTTTCTCCCCGTTTTCACCGCAGAGGCCTGTGGGGCGGGGAAGAAGGGGGGGGCGATGGCACCCAGGGGGCTCATCAGGGCAGAGGCGGAAGGCGGCGGAGTGGGCGGCGGCTTTACGCTCCGGTGCGCTTTCAGGCTTCTTTCTGCAACAGCCTTGACGATGTCGTAGCGCTCCCTGAGGATCTTTCTGACTCCGGGCCGCTCCTTCAGAAAGAGGTCAAGAATCGCCTCGGCCTTCCCGACGTCAAAGTCAAAAAGCCTGTTCACGGCGGGCCGTCCCCTGAAGGGCACCGTCGCAGAGAAAAGCTCCCTTAGCTCAAGCTCTCCCTTCCGATATTCAGAGAGCTTCATGAACGAGAGGTACGCCTCCCTGCATCTGCACGAGGGCTTGCTGCAATAGAGATCCTCGATCACAAACTCCTCGCCGTTGATGATTATTCTCCTGAAACAGGCTTCGCCGCCGCTGATGACGCTCTTTTTTTCGCTCGCAATGTCGTTATAGGCGATAAGTGCGCCCCGCTCCAGGTCCCCGGCATCGATGACATGGCTTTCGATTCTCTTCGCGATGTCGCTCCGCTCTTTTCCCAGGGCCCGGAGCTTCTCAAGCATCCACTGCGGCATCCTGTTCAGGAATTCCTCCGCCATTCTCTGCAATGGGTCGGGGCGCGCGGGAGGCTTTTTCTCCCTGCCGGTGGCAAGATCGAGGTCGATGGTGAGCGTCAGCCCTCCCCGCAGGGGCCTACGCCGGGAGTTGAGCTCCCGGAACCTCAGGAAGACGTGGCTTCTCGCGCACTCCGCATTTCTGCAGTATATGGGAGAGAAGTCGAATCGCCCGGGAGAGGAGAAAAACGTCACAAAATCGGGGAGCCGATCTTCATCGATCATTGTTTGTGCCTCTCTTTCATCTGAATTTCTTGCCGGGCTCCTGTGCCTCAAGGGCAGGGCAGAAAGCTCACGCACGGCACCACCCTCTCCTGGGGCGAGTCGCCTCCGTGGCGGTAAGGGCTCTTCTTCCCGAAGGTGTACTCGAAGCCGTGATCGGACACGAGCATCACCAGGCTCTCGCGGGGGAGCTTTTTCAGGTGCGGGGCCACGGTGCCCAGGAACTCCGAGCGGAGGCCCTCGTAAAGCTCGGGGAGGGGGGTGTCGCAATGATGAAGGCGGTCGTCAATGAAATTGAAGTGGAGGACCTTGAGGGGGACGTCGTTCTTTATCAGTTCGTCGAGGGTGCCGCGCTTGACGGCCTTTTCCGATGCTTTCACCAGGGTGAATGCCTCGCTCCCGAGGGTTCCCTCGCACGCGCCGGCGGGAGCGCCCAGAAGCCAGGGGCGGTTTGTGGCGGTGTCGGAGGGCACCGCGGCCACGAGGCACTGCTCATCTTTTGTGTGGGAAGGCAGGATTTCGGCAAAGAGGGGCTCGAGAAAGCGCCAGAGGTCAAGGCGCATCCCGTCAAAGATCACGATGAAGGCGGGGGCTCGCCGGTTCCGGCGGCGCAGGGGAGCGAAGACCCGGGACGCGAAATCCTTCAGCGACGGCGCCAGGCCGCGGCTCACGAAGTCATGGAACCTCTCGCGGTGATCCTTCTGAATCTGCCTTACCTGGCGCTCCAGGGAGCGCCAGGCCCCCTCGGAGAGAAGCTCGCACCTGAACTGGTATGAGCGGAGCTCCTCCAGTGAATATGCAAGAGGCGCGATGACGGTTCTGAACTCATCGAGGGGCTCCTGGCGGTCAACGCCTTCACTTTCCAGGATTTTCCCTTTCACCCTGAGCCACGAGCCAAGGAACGGGGCTTCCCCCCAGCACATCTCGTAAGGTGTGCAGTGCTTTTCCAGCAGCGACAGGGCGCCATCAATCTGCGGCAGCTCATCAAGAGAGCTGTAGAAGGAGAGAAGCCGCTCGCCGGCTCTTCGCGCCATGAAGGGAAAGGCCATGCCGCGCCTGAGGAAGTGCATGAGCCCTTCGGTATCGCAGCGGTCCACCCCGGTCTCCGCCATCAGCTCTTCTGCCTCCCCTTCCTCAATGAGCGTCTTCTCGGCGCGCAGGACATCATCATAACGGTTCTGCACCTCGAGAGCCTCCCGGCCGGCCCTTTCCACCGCCTCGAGCCGTCCCCTGTCTATCTTGAAGCGGGTGGCAAGAAAGGCCGAGTCTTCGGCCAGGCCATGGCGGTGGAGGAAAAGGGCGGAATAGAAGGCGGGAAGGAAGCGGCGGCCCTCCTCCCTCACGACGGCCCTCACGGCGTCGTACCCCTCCCAGAGGGAGAACCGGTCATCGCTGCGGGGCGACACGACATGGAGGTAAAGCTCTTCACCGCCGGCGGCGGGAAGATCGGGGAGATCAAGCCAGCGCTCGATATGCTCCCTGAGGCGGCCCGGCGTGAAGCGCCTCCCTTTCAGGTCATCACAGAGCTTGTCGATATCGCGCTCCACGGTCTGGATTTTCGTGAAAAGAGCACGGTATATCAGTTCGATCACATCCTCGGAAAAGAGGGCCAGGGCTTCTTTCACGGCCGGGGGGCCGGGAGCGAGAAGCTTCGCAAGCACGGCAGCCTGCTCCCTTTTCCCCGCATCCCTCAGGCCGGCGGCGTAAAGCTCTATCTTTTCTCTCTGGGGCCCTTCGTGGAGGCAGCGGCAGTATTCCTCAATCCCCTCGAGCATAAGGGAATTGAGGGTATCGGGAGGCATCCCGCGGAGCTCGTCGCCGAGGCGGTAGCCGCAGGAGCACCTGACGCCCAGGGCAAGCTCTTCGCGGACCATCCTGCAGCACTGCCTGGGAAGATCGTTCATGAGCTGCTGGATCCTTATGATGTCGTGGGCCACCTCCAGGCCATAGAGGCGCGAGAGCCTCCTCAGCACGGCGTATTCTCTGGAGCCCGCAATGGCCTCCCATTCCTGGAAATGGGGGTGGCGGTAATAGGCTTCGTGGGCGTCACAGTAGTGATCCTGGTACTCCTTGATGAAGAGCTGGACCTCTGAGAAGAGACCCCCTGCCTCGCCGCGCGTTATGGCCTCACCGGCCCTGGATAACAAATCCTGTGACCGTGCTTTCCTTTCGGCGAGCTTGCCCCAGGTGCCTTCGCCGGGGATGGAGAGCATAGGGTTGGCGAGATAGCCGTGAAGGCGCTGCAGTACCTCAAAGTCGCCTGAAAGAAAGGCGAGGTGCTTTTCCACCTTCAGGCATGCTTCAGGTATCTCGGGCCTTTCCCTGATCTCTCCCAGGATGAGCTCCAGGCCGCGCTTTGAATCGGCGCTGAGGGGGACTGCGGCAAGAAAATCCTCCATGAGGGCGGTGGCGGACTCAAGGTCCCCCATGGGAAGCAATGCGGCGACGCTGTAGCTTTTCACATGGGCAAGTGTCTCCCGCAGGCGCTTCATTTTCTCGGAGAGGGCCTTGAGGGTGGCGGCGGCCTTGTCCCACAGGATCCTCTGCGTCACCATCGTGAGGGGTAAAGTCTCCGTCTCGCTTCCCCAGAGAAAGGATGCCGCGCCGAGGTAGTCCTGAAGCTCCCTGTCAATGAGCCTCCCTTCCCCCACGGCATTTATCTCGAAGGAAAAAAGCTTCTTCAACGAGGGTGCAGCGGTGACGATGAGGCCGTTGTAAGGCGTAAGGAGGCCCGTATGGATGAGAAAGGCGACGGCGGTGTTGAAGAGGGGCCTTATCACGCCGAAGGGGCCTTTGCGCATCTTCATGTAGATGGTATCAAGGGGAGCGGGCTTCCCCGCGATGAGATAGCTGAGCAGCTCGGCGAGGAAAGGAGTCTTTGAAGGGTCTGCCGTCACCGCGTAGCTCGACTGGGAGCGCTTCACGAGGCCCATGGGCACCATGGCCGATTCAATAGTGGCGGTGACTCCCTTTTCCTCAGCCTCCCTGGCAGGAAGCCTGGAGCCCTGGAAGAGGAGGGCCGAGGCTTTTTCAAGCATTGCCTGGTTATAGCCGTCAGAGAGGGGCCTCACCTCCCTGTGCCTGGGGTAGAGGGCCTCGAAAGCGCCTGTCAGGAGCTGCTGCACCAGCCTGGAGAAGTGGAGGTGCTCCAGATCTTTCGGCGAGAGAGGCACTTCCCCGGTGGCAGAGAGAAGGCTCCCCTTGAAATAGAGGCTTGTGATGATCTCGCGGAGGTATGCCTGTTCTTTTCCTGCGAGCTCGTCAAGGTGGGCGGCTGTCTCCCGGTCTTCGGGGCTGTCGGTGAGGCGCCCGCGCATCAGCACATGGGCATAGGTGACGGACAGGGCCTCAAGCTCCCTGGCGTCGGGCGCTGCGGGGACCCAGCCCATGATCGCCCCTGCATAAGGTGAGCTCTTCACGTAGGTGAAGAGGTCCTGGAGGTGGCGCCATTGGGCTTCAGAGCCTCCCGGGAAGCCCATGAGGATGATGAAATCCTGCTCCGAGCCGCGCAGGGTGCCTTCAAGGTGCTCCAATTCCCCGGGCATCACTTCGGTGAGATCACCAGGGAGGAGCCATCCCTCGCGGGCCGTGCAATCCCACTTCATATAGATGCGGCGCGGGCCGCTCTTTCCTTCAAGGTGCTCCTTGAGGGGGAGAGAGGTGACATTCACCATGGAGAGGATGGCCCGCCAGGTGACGCTGTCCATCTCTATGGTCCTCAGGACCTCCCTCGTTTTTTTCTGCACGAGAGAAGCCACGTTGGCCGTGAGGTTGATATAATAACGCGGCGCATCCTCCTGCGGCGCCTGCTCCCTGGCAACGTATCCCGATTCCCTCACGAGCCTGTCAAGAATCACTTCCCGCGCATAGTCGTAATTTACCGAGGCGTCGAGGGCGCTCACGCGCTCGACGGCGAGATCGGCGAGCTCCCTCGCTGACTTGCGCTTCTCCAGGGGCGAGAGCTCCGAGAGGATCATGATCTTCACCATCTTGAGGGCCATTTTTCTGTCGCGCTCTTTTTCAAAGATCCGCCCGATGTCCTCTTCAAGCGAGCGGTATGCCACGGTGTAATAGGGTGCCGTTTCCACGGTCTCCCTGATCTTCTCCTGGAAATGATCAAATATGGCGTCGCAGGTAAGGAGCCTGTCGGAGGGCTCTTCGAGCAGTGATGGCATCCCGCGCCTGCGGTCGCCGCCCACGGCGGTCCTGAGGAAATCCACGATGCCGCGGTGCTGGGAGAAGAGACCCATGAGGTGCTCCAGCATCGCCAGGGTGGCCGGGTGGACGGGGTATATCTTGTAAAAGTACTCTGAAGTGAGGGTGAGATGGGGAAAGGAGCCCAGAAGCTTCCTGAAGATGCCGTCGATGGCGGCGCGGCTTCCCTGGCGCTTTATCAGCACTCGCTTTTCGATGAGGCTCTCTATGTGGCGGGTCGAGAGGCTGAAGCGCAGGCTATAGCGGTCCTTGATGCGGCGGAACATGTCCTGCTCGATGTAGCCCACGTCCTCGATCTGCTCCTGGAGAGAGCATATGATCCAGAGGGGCTCATGGGCGCTCCATTCGCCCATGAACTGAAGGGCCCTTATGTCTTCGTTGAACTCCCTCGCCGAGGGCTTGGCTCTCAGAAACTCGGAAAGCTCGTCGATTATCAGGACCAGGCCGTGGTAGCCATGGGAGCGCAGAAGCTTGTTCATGGTGCCGAAGGCTTCGCGGCGGTCATAATGGAGGCTCAGGGGATTTGAAGGGAGGCTCTCGAGGTAGGCAAGGGCTTTCTCTGCCGCGGCATGAGGCGAGCCGGCGCAGAGGGAGCGCCACCCTTCCCCGGTGAGGGAGAGGCCTTTGAGAAAGCCTGCCTCTCTTGGAAGGATGTAGGTGTTGAATGACTCCAGCAGCATGGCGCTCCTGGAGAGGTTCACCGTTTTTTTGAGGGCTGCCCCGAGCGCTTTCTGGCAGGTGATCAGCACGATCTCTTCGAGGCTCTCCCCCGCATTGAAGAGGAAGAGGGGAATGAGCACGGTGAAGCAGCGCTTCCCTCCCAGTTTTTCCAAGGCTTCACGGAGGGGCTCCGTGAGGGTGATCCCCCCGGTGTCTCCCTCAATCACCATGGAGAGGTATGAGAGGAAATGGCTCTTTCCTGAGCCATAGTGGCCTTTCAGGAAGGCGCCCGCGCCGGAGGGGCGTGCCATGGCCTCCAGGAACTCCCTGAGATATCCCTCGATCTCTTCGGTGATCACAAAGGTTTCGGCGATCTCCCGGGCGGTGTCGCGGTTTTCACTCCGGGCGTCAAGGAGCTGGATCACCGTCCTGATCTGCGGGACCTCTATGAGATCGCCTACCGTGGCGCCTGTTTTTTCTTTCTGTTCCGCCGTGCTCATAGGTTACCGGTTTCCTTTCTTCTTCGCGCAGGGATCCCGTCTGCGGATTTCCGCGTCTTCCGCGCGCCTCCGGAACCGCGCGGCTTCGCCGTGCCTTCAGGCTCCCGCGGCTTCGAGAGCTTCCTGATATCTCCCCAGAGATGGCGCAGGGCGGGATGGCGTGCGATGATGCCCTGGAGAAAAAGGATGCCATGCTCCTCCGTGGCGGTGACCCGGTAAGCCTTGATGAGGGAATTCTTCACGTAGACATTTTCAGGCTCCATGGTGAAGATCTCCTCGAGGAGGGGGCGTGAGCGCTCATACTCGCCTGTGTGCACGAGGGCGAAGGCCATCTGGCTCAGGGCGAACCTGTCGCCGGGCTCCTTTTTCCAGAGCTCCTCGTACGCTTCATAGGCTTCCCTGTAGCGCTTCGCCTCATAGAGCATCCTGGCATGAAGCTTCATGAGGCGAAGATTTTCACGACGTGAAGGGATGGTCATGAGGGTGGCAAGCTCCCCGAGGGCCTCTTCCCGGGGAAGCTCCCTTATCCTGGCCTCGATCTGGCGGGCGTAGAGATCGCCGTCGGAAGCATTGGCCACGGGCGGTCCGCTCTGTGCGCCTGTGCCATGCTGAATCTTATCCATGTCGGCTTTCAGGAGCTGGAGCTCCTTCCGGGATGGATCGCGGGCAATGAGCCTCTCCAGGCAGGCTGAAGCCTCGCCGGGAGCCCCGTTGCGGGAGAGAAACATCACCACGTCTCTTGCCGTCGCCGCAGGCAGGGGGGCTGTCGAGAGGTCCCTGTAAAGGGTGAGGGCCTCGTCCCTGTAACCGAGAGCCAGCAGGAGCTTCCCCTTGAGGCTCAGGGTGAAGGGCTCGCCGGGCCTCAGATGGAGCGAGCTCTCGACGAGCTCCAGGGCCTTCTCATATTCCTTCAGAAGAAAATAAAGGTGGGCCGCCGACGAGAGAAAGAAGGCGCTCCTGAAGCCGCCCCTGAGAAG
This sequence comes from Candidatus Eremiobacterota bacterium, assembly GCA_031082125.1. Classification (NCBI taxonomy): domain Bacteria; kingdom Bacillati; phylum Vulcanimicrobiota; species Vulcanimicrobiota bacterium. The sequence continues at coordinate 124,588 of JAVHLM010000022.1, read as the reverse complement.
CTCCTCATAGAGGGGCAGGGCCTCCCTGTAGCGCCGCTCCTTCTTGAGGGCGTGGGCCTCCTGGAAGAGCTGATCGTGGGAGTGATCGGTCATGAAGGAGTGTTCTCCGGTGACGGGAGCATCCCTTCTGCGGAGGTCAGGACTAAAGCTCCGGAAGCATTTTTCGTTGACGGCAGCGCCTTGATATGTTACAATGAAAATGAGATTTTCACAAAATACTATTTTATGAAAATGAGATTTTCACAATATGGAACTGGAGATTCTCGGAAGGCAAAATCCCTGGTGGGTGAAAAAAGAAGCGCTCCTTGGCGACTTCTATATCAGGGAATTTGAAGAAGCCTCTTTGAAATGGTATCCGGCTTATATCGGCTCTGTAAATACCGAAGAGGATGCCGTCCATGTGGTCTTCGGGCCGAGGCAGGTCGGGAAGACCACATCCTTCAGACTGATGATGAGAGCGCTCATTGAAAGCAGGGGCATTGCTCCCCGAAGGGTCCTCTATTTCAACTGCGAAGAGGCTGCTCCCTCCACTTCTCAGAGGCTTGCGGACATCATAAGAGCGTATATCTCCTGGATCAGAGCGGACAGCGATGAGAGAGTGCATATTTTTCTTGATGAGGCAACCTCCATAAGGGATTGGGAGAAAGGGATAAAGATTCTTGCAGAAGAGGGAAAGCTCAGGGGAGTTACCCTCTTTGCCACAGGCTCCCACATGATGGGAATGAGAAGAGGCGCAGAAAGGCTGCCAGGGAGAAGAGGCTCAGGCCTGGATATCCCTCTATTCCCCCTGACGTTCAGAGAATATCTGCTTGCAGTGAGGGAAGATCTCAAGTCTGCCCTGCCGCCGTTTCAGGGCTGGAATAAAAAGATACTGAAAGCCTCTCTTGAGGAAGTCTCTCTGAGCAGTGAGCTTATTGCTCCACTGCTTGACTCTTATCTCAAGACAGGGGGATTCCCCCGATCAATCAATCAATTTCATGCCTTCACTCACCTGCGTCCTGATATTTACAAAATCTACCGCGATGCTTTTCTTGGCGATATGCAGAGAATAGGGAGAAAAGAAAGCATTTTCCGCGAGATTATGCAATGGCTCCTTGTGAGAAGAGAGAATCCCTTTGAATGGACAGATATAGCGAGGGAAACCTATGCGGGAACTCATCCGACGGTGAGAGAGTACCTGGAAGATGCTGAGTCTTGCTTCATAATAGATATCTTTTACCGGATCGGCGGAGGTGGAAAGCCTTTCCGGACCCCCCGCTCCCCTAAAAAGGTCTATTTCAGGGATCCCTTCATTTTCCATAGTCTGAGGGCATGGGCTCTGGGATACCCCGATCCCTGCGCTGCCTGTGAAGAATTCTTTAAGGACTCTTCATATTACGGGTATATGGTGGAAAGCCTTGTCGCTTCCCATCTCAGAAGAAAATGCGGGGAGAATATCTTCTTTTTCAGGGAGGAAAAAGAGATTGACTTCGCCATTTTCGAGGGCCAGAAGAATGCCGCGCTTCTGGAGGTGAAATACCAGGCAAGAGTGAATCCGGAGAACGCCAAAATGCTGAAAAAGCATGGAGGAGGCATTATGCTCACAAGAAATACCTTTGCATCGCATGAAAATGTGCTTCTGGCCCCTGCAGCCTATTTTCTGGCTCTCTTGTGAAAAAGTCCCGGAAGCCTGAGGCCTGTCAGACCGATCCCTGCCAATGTCATATGGCAGACAGATATTGACAAAAGAATATTTCTGTTTTATACTTTAATTATGAGCATATGCTCATAATTATCCCCCACTAGTACCTGAAAGAGGAAATAATGGTAAGACCACGCAGCCGCCGGAAAATCCATGAATACCCCGATTCCACCTCTTTTGCGCCCCTGGATCCATCCCGCGCTTCCGGCAGGGAAGTAACCCTCGCTGTTGATGAGCTCGAGGCCCTGCGCCTGGGAGATCTCGAGGGACTCCACCAGGCCAGGGCTGCAGAGCTGATGGGGGTCTCGCGGCAGACCTTCGGAAGGATCATAGAAACAGCCAGGCGCAAAGTCGCCGATGCCCTTGTGAGCGGTCATACTCTGAAAGTAGGGGGCGGCGCCATTGAGATAAGCGGCACCGGCATTCTGCTCTGCGTGCAGTGCGGCGCCATATTCATGGATTACTACGACTCTCACAAGATGATCTATTGTGAAGACTGCGGAGCAAATTCCCTCAAGATAATCCCGCTCCCCAGGTCACTTCAGAACGCGGTGATACTCTCATCTACCTGGAGGCTCAGGCTGGTGATAGCGTGGTGGCAGTGGTGGTGCCTGCCCTTTGCCGTCATCGTTCCCTACAGCACAAAAGACGCCCATGAGCCGCCGTGGCACTGAGTCCTGCATAACACAAGGAAACAGGGAGGGATACCCATGAGATGTCCTAATTGCTCCGCAGTCAATCTTGAAGGTGCCGTGTATTGTGATGACTGCGGCTACGATCTGCGTTCAGCGGCACCTGCTCCTACGACTTATGGGGAAGGGCTAACGGCGGCAGCATATCAGGGTGGGGAAGGGCAGGCGACAGAAGCGCCTCAGGGCGGCGCCAGGATTGTGCAGTGCCCCGTCTGCAAAAGTGACCACCCCGAACATGCGGCTTTTTGTGAGGACTGCGGCTCATCGCTTGCGGCAGTGCCCACTCCCCCTGGCGCCACGCGGGCGGGAATAGCGCCCCCGGCTTCCCCGTCGATCCATGGACCCAGGCTCATCCTTGCGGCCTCAGGGAAAGAGTTCCCTCTCATTAAGGAAAGGATGGTGATCGGGAGGGCAAGCCCCTGTGACGGCATCTATCCTGACCTGGACCTCACCGGCGACGACCCCGAATCCTATCTGAGCAGGCGCCACGGGATGATCACGCAGGCAGGCGGCCAGTACCTCTTTGAAGACATGGGCAGCGCGAACGGGAGCTTCATCAACAGGACGAAAGCGCAGAAGGGCCTGCCGCAGGCGCTGAAAGACAATGACCGGCTCATCCTGGGAAAGACAGAGCTGGTGTTCAGGATATAGGCGCTCTCCTGCTCCTTTTGCAGATGCCTGCCTCTATCGGGATTCTCCCTGTGATAGCCAGGCATGCGAGTGGCCTTTCATTGTGTTTCATGGTAAAATAAGCCCATGAAGAACCTGGATTTTTTCCATAAAGAGCCAATTCCTGCCACATTAAGATCTTTACGAAAGGGGAGACTATTCCTATGAAAGAAATAGCCCGGCGGTATCCCCTCCCCGCATTCTTCCTCACCGCCTTTGCCTGTTCCTGGATAGTCTGGCTCTGCCTTCTCTTCTTTCCGGTAAAAAATACCTCTCACCTGCTGCTCATCTCTGTCATCGGGGCCTTTGGGCCCGCCATCGCCGCCATCGTCATATCGTCAATACTGAATAATGGGTCAAGCGGAATTCCCCTTGTGAAACGCTGGGGATTCTTTGCCCTGCTGGTGTGCGTCATATTTCCCTTTGCAGCGTGGTGGCCGCTCCTGAAAGGCGATCCGAAGGATCCTCTGTTTCTTCTCTTATGTGCCATCCTTTCGGTGCTCTCGGCTTTTGTTATCTCCGGTGTATTGGCCCGGAATGCCGGTGTACAGGATATGATGGCCTCTTTAGGAGCATGGAGGATATGCCCTGTATGGTATCTTATAGCTCTATTCTCCTGGCCTTTACTGCTCATTGGAAGCAGTCTGCTCGACAAAATCTTCGGTGCCCGGCTCTTGACCCCTTATTTTGCCGAACTGGCCTCAATCAAGCCTCTCTCTGCGGTAATCCTGTATATCACGATATTCCTGCTGGGCGGACCTCTGCAGGAAGAGCCGGGATGGCGCGGTTTTGGTCTTCCCCGGCTCCAGGCTCGTTATAACCCTATAGTGGCCAGTATTATCCTCGGATTTTTCTGGCAGTTATGGCATATACCGCTCTATTTCATAGGATTCTACCCCTTTGATACCGTGCAGATCGCCCTGCGGTTTGTGGAATTCCTGCCGGGAGTCATTGTATTTACGTGGCTTTACAATCGATCAGGAGGAAATCTCCTCATAGCAGTCGTGTTTCATGCATCCATAGATGCTTTTCCGCAGATCCTGCCGGCCCAGAGCGGCCGTGGGCCCATGTTCTTCGATCTTCTCATCCTTATATGGGCAGTGACCGTTATCATAACTGACAGGATGTGGGAGCGCCGCCATGCAGCCGGCTGAAATGCTGAGCAGCCTGCCGCGGCTCATTTCAGCGTTTCTCTCATCCACTCCAGCGCTCTCCTGAGCTGCCGGTCCTCTCCCCCTGAATACCGGACTTCCTGCGGCACTTCGATATCGGGCGCCACGCCTTTCCCCTCGAGCTCTTCCCCGTCTATCCTCGTGGCGCATACCGCCAGGAAGAGCAGGGAGCCGTCGGAGAGGGCGAAGACTCTCCCCGCCATGGTGGCCCCTGCGGTCTTCTCGCCTATCAGGGTGCCGAGCCCGTATTTCTTGAAGCCGTATGCGAGAAGCTCCTTGCCGCTCCTTGATCTGCCGTTGATCAGCACGACCACGGGCTTTCTGTATACCGAGTCGAAAGTGTGCCTTGCTCCCTTCCGGTCAATCATGACGAGGAGGGGGATGTCCCTGTTGAAGACGCCGAGATATGAGGGAGAAGCTCCGCCCCAGCCTTCCCGCAGGTCCAGGATAAGGCCGTCGGTATCTTTCAGCGCCCCGTCAACGAGGGCGTCGCAGAGAGCCTTGTAATATTCGTCCCCCGCGAAGGACCAGATATGGACATAGCCGACCTTCTTCCGCCCCTCGTCAAAAATCTTCACGCTCTTCTGCTGGGCTTCCAGGAATTCTTTCGAGGGGTCCACCATGGGAGGAGCGAGCTTTACCGCGAAGGGTTCTTCTTTCCGGGTTCTCCTGATTTTCAGGGGAAGGCCGTCTTTCCCTTTGAAATCCTCCATCGTGAGAAAGTTTTTCTCGCCAGAAGCCACGATCTCATCACCCCGCAGAATCCCCGCCTGCTCTGCGGCGCTCCCTGCAAGCACTGACACCACAAAGGTCTTCCCCTCCAGCTCCCTGGTGAGGAGGCCTGTGGCGGGATAGAGGATCTCATGCTCCCCGAAGATTTTCCTCACCTCGTCCGAGCCCTTGAAAATAGAGGCGAGCTGGTAATAGGAGGCATCATCTTTTGTGTAATAGGCCGTGTGGGAAGTATGGAATTCGCTGAGCATGGCGTTTACCGTGGAGGAAAACTCCCTGTCGCAGGAAGAGTTCGTGGCTTTCTGCCTGCAGCGCTCCCTGAGGGGGGGGAATTCATTCGTCACAAAGTCAGGATTGTAGAAGTGTTCTGCCACCGTCCTGCACAGTTCATCAAATACAGGAGAATAGCGGGCTTTGTTTTCCTCGGAAGGGAGTGACGCCGAGGGATCCAGAATCCGCGCGGCCTGCTCCATGACGGGCTCGATGAGCTCTGTCTCACTGACTCCCCCGTAAGGCCCCGCTCCCCTGTCATCAGGCCTCGATGTTTTATAGCGATGCCCCACGGAAAAGGCCACAAGCCCTCCCTGGGGGAAAAATCTATGAATGCTCTCCACAAGGGTCTCTGCGAGGAGATCCCGCTTTGAAGAAGCCCATGAAAGCCCCGTGGGATTTGACAGGAAAAAAGGCTCCAGCAGAATTGCCGGCATGGCCGAGTGCCGGAGGTTGCCATACCCCCTGTCCCCGTCTTTGAGCAGCTTGATGCCGTTGTCATACCCTTTCTTCAGGGAAAGCTTCTCTGACAGGGTATCGGCATAGTACTGGGCCCAGGAGCGGGTGAAAGCCGAGGCGGTGTCGGTGATGAGGACCATGGTGTAGTTCGTCACGGGGTCTTCTGTGGCGTTGAAATGCTGCTCAACATAGCAGACTGCACCATCGGCAATGGCTTTCTGCTGGCGCTCCTTGTAGTCGCCGCGGTAGAATTTCACCTTATATATGGCTTTCTGAGGGCTGGCCTGTTCTGCAAAGACATCGCAGGTCAAAAGAGAGCCGCATGCCATCAATGCAGCGATTATCCACCAGTTCTTCATGAAGCGCATGTCGTTTTCCTCATCTTTCCCTATAATCTCTTCGCCAGGTGCAGCGTGTCGCACTGATGGCCTTTTTCCGAGCAGGACGCCAGAGGCTCCTGTGCGAGCCGGGAGGTGACCCCGTTCTTTCGAGGGCTTCCGCAGAGAGCAAGTATGTGCATGGCATGATAATTCGAGAGTAGAAAGGCCCTGAACCTTCATGCTTGCCCTTCAGGGTTCTCCTTGTGTGAACAAATCGTAAATATCAGAGTCTGTCCCCATTTTACAGGAGCCTTAGCTCAGAGTATATAATTATTCAGACGGCGGCGTTTTCAGGCGGGCAGCCTTCATGGGCCCCGCTTTCTAAAAACCATCACAGAGAGGAGCGGCAGCAATGCACTATCGTCACCATAGAAGAGAATTACCTGAAGCACGGAGGGCCCGCAACCCTGTGTTTTTCGCGTTTTTATGCCTTTTCTTCGGATTCCTGATTTTCCCGCTCCAGGCCGCCTGCAGTGCCGAGAACGCGGGAAGCCGCCACTCCTGGCGCTTTGCCAGGGACTATACTGTTGATGAGGTATTCAGCGACCAGAAAAAGGCCGAGGACTTCATAAAGAACTACCTTGTCCACGAGGGCGAATTCTTCTCCATTGTCCGGCATCCCGGGACAGGGTTTTCCTATGACGGCTTCAACCTTGACAAAATCACGGGGAAGCCCGGGAGCCAGCGCCTCTTCTCTGCCCCTTCCAAGGAATGCCTCGACGTGGCGCTCTGCGTGAAGGCCCTCACGGGAGATTCCAGGGCCGCACTGGTGGTATCGCCGAAAGATCCTTCAGGGGCACCGCAGGAAGCGTTAAAGATACTGGAGAGAAAGATGGACGGCTACGAGCAGTTCCTGAAGAAGAACCCGGGCTATGCCGGTTATCTCCCGTGGTACATCTGCGAGGACGAGGTGAAACCCACCAGGGACTGGCGGAACGAGTTCCCGGGCCTGGACAACGGGGAGTGGCTCTGGACACTCCTCGTGGCCGAGCGGGTCCTGGCCCGCAATAGCTACAGCGCTCTTGCCAAAAGATACCACGCTTACAATGCCAGGATAAGGGAGAATGTGGTGCCGATTTTCTATGACGCAAAGGCAGGAAAGGTAAGAGCAGACATCAGGTTCACCGCTCTTCCGGGAGGCGGGTACGCTTATGGGCATGCTCCCGGAAAACTGCTCTACCTCACCGGAGAGCATGGCGTGCACGAGGGAATGATGCTGATCATGTATGTATGCCTCTTCGGGAAGGGACTCCCTGCCGGCGCCGCGGAGCGGATCTGGAGCGACATAAGGATGAAGCGCATTGAGAATAAGTACGGCACCACGTGGGAGGGGTGGTATGGATCATCCCATGAAGAGTGGGCATACCTTGTGCTTCCCCTCCGTGATCTCCACGAGTACAGGAGCCTTTTCCGCATCAGGGAGCAGATACGCACACAGAATGCCCGCGAGAGGGGATACCCGGGCTTTGCCACCTCGTGCCTTCTGAGCCGCGATGCCTATATCGACAAGGCAGGCATCGAGGACATCACAAGCCTGCCTCTCAGGAACAACCACACCTTTGCCCTTTACGGCGCCTTCCCCCTCGTGCTTGAGTGCGTGGCGACGCGCAGTGAGATAAAAGGAGATTACGGCCTTGCGTGGCTTCTGAACATGCTGCAGGCCGACAGGATGCAGGGCCCCCTCGGCGCCGGCGAGGGGGGGACCAACGACGGCACCTCTGTCGCGGACGTGAAGACCATAGACGGGTCCTTCACCATCGCCCTTGCACTCGCAGGGGGCCTGGAAAGGGAGACTGCCGAAATGCTGAGGCATGAGGGCTGTTATGAGAGGTTCGCAGAGCTCATGCGCGGAGAATATCTCGAATCCTTCGGCGCCAAGCCTCTCTATGAGCTTGTGGATTTCGCCCTTCCCGGCTGCCAGGTGCCCAGGGGAAAGCTGGGGGATTATAAGTAAAGAGGGCGCCGCATGCGGTCCTGTCCTTTATGGCGCAGGTTTTTTCTTTCCCGGAAAATTTTCCGCGTTACTTGAGGTTGCCAAAGCGGTTTTTGAATACAACGATGTAGAGTAACCATACCACCACAATAGTGGGGAGAAAAAAGAGACACCCTCTCTGATCGCCCGCATTTCCATAGAAAAGTGCCGTTAACCCAAGGGTGATAAGTGTCGCAACAATCATGATGAGCTTCCAGTCACCTCTCATCATAGCGGTTTCCCCTCCCTCTGTACGCAAATTAATTTACTTTCTGCCATACCCGCGAATCAGCAAGAAATTATTACGGTATTTCCCTCATCAATTCCTTTTCCTTATCCCCGGGAATGTTGTGCTCTTATCATAAAAGACTGCCTGTCATAGGGTGCTCTCCTGAAAAGAATGAAAACAGGCTGATCACCTCTACAAAAGGATTCGTCGTGTCCCATAATGAACCATGTCTTGAAAAAATAATTCTCCGGAGGTTGGAGCTATGGGCGCAGATGACATGATAGATAATATAGGAAGCTCAATAGAAGAGGCAAACAAGTCCTATGAGGAATACTGCGAAAACAGGAAAACCGCGGGCTGCCTTATAGGCAGGATACTCATGGCATTGACGGGCATCACTTCTCTGCTGTGCTGCCTGCTCCTTCTCCCCGGGGCTCTCACAGAGATTTCAGCAAAAAACTGGATAAGGGCAACGTGCACCGTTGATGCATCGACGGTTGACGGGATTACTTACCGTTATCGTTACATGGGTAGAGAACATCAATCAAGCACCTATAGCCTGAGCGGCAGAGGGGTGAATTTGATGAGGCGCTTTCCCAGAGACTCTGAAACCACCTGTTATGTGAACCCGAACAATCCCGCGCAGGCGGTTCTCGATACCAGCGTCCCGTCAGAAAGCTACCTTGTGATAGGGTATTCCTTTGTATTCATCATTCTTCTGCTGTTCATTGGATATACATTTTTCTTGGGGAAAAAGAAGTAACTGCTAATAAAGTTTCGTGGGATCACTGCCGCACCTGACACTTTTCGGTGGCTGAGAAGCTTTCCCTGCGCGGGAGCTTCGGTCGCTGTGCGGGCGCTCCCGGCAGGCCGGTTTACTCAGGGGTTCTGCGTCTTTGCCTTTCCAGGGGTCTTTTTTACCTGCTCCCGTGAAGGCTCAGGGGCTTCCGCTTCTCCCGGCGGAGGCTCCAGGTTTTTCTCCACGATGGCTTTCCAATTGATTGCCCGGTTATTCTTACCGTCGAGTTTCAGCGCCTCGTCAAGGCACCGGGCGGCCTCTTCTTTTCTGCCCATCCTGCAGAGTGCTTCACCTTTGCCGGCAAGGAGCCCACTTGCCGCGCGGGTTTTTCCTCAGGTCATCCCCTCTGTCTTGGAGAGGCCCGTGTCATAGGCTTTCAACGCTTCTTCCAGTCTTCCCATGGAGGTGAGCAGATCACCTTTCCCCTGCCAGGCATCGCATGAGCCCGGAGAGATCGCAAGGGCGCTCTCATAGGTGGCGAGGGCCTCGCTGGAGTGCTTCGTCATTGCCTGCACGTCGGCTTTCCTCACAAGGGCATAGGCGTTCTGGGGATCCTTTTTCGCGATCCCGTCAAAATACAGGAGAGCATCATCATAGCGCTTCATCTGCACAAGAATGTCTCCCTTGCACTGCTGCGCCGGGTAATAGTCCGGCTTGCTCTTCAGCAGCTCCTCGCAGACAGCAAGTGCCTTCTCGTGCTGATTCTCGCCCATAAGCCGATAAGCCTCGGTGAGCTTCGTGAGCTCAGGGGTGGAGATTTGAGAGTAGAAATACCAGATCATCCCGGCGAAGAGCGCCGCTCCGACAAACATGACAATGCCGATTACCAGGCAGGCAGTCTTCAGATGTTTTTTCATATTCTTTCCCTGGAGGCGGCTTATGGGCATTCAGGGGTCTCTTCGTCATCTTCCCCTTCAAACTCGCCGTAGTGCTCGTATTCTTCGAAGAGCCCGATATACTCCTCGTCCTCGAGCTCGCTGATATAGTCGCTGATGGTTTTCCTGTGGTTCTTGAGGGCTGTCTTGTAATCGTCAGCCTCGGCCATCACGCATCCTTCGGGAGGCGCATTGTCAGGGCAGTAATGAAAGATCCTGTGGAGGTTTCTCAGATTGACTCCGTCGTCGCTGAAGCCTTCGGAAAGAAAGTCCCTCACGGCGAGGGTGGTGAGAAACTTGCCCCTGTTGCTCTGGCTTGCTCTCGATGTCCCGATTATGACGGGCCCCAGGACATTGTAGGCGATGAACTCAAGGCTCTCTGCGGAAAAATCTATGTACCTGTTGAAGTGATAGATGCCTTTCTCGACATCCTCCATAAAACTGCTCATGACAGCTCACCTCCGTCCTTTGCCTTCTGACAGCCGACTCACTATGGATCTTCCAGAAAAAACAGAGATGCCCTCCCGGAATCCTAAAAAAATGACAAATAAAGAAGAGCGCTTGACTTTGCATCCCCTTATTGGTTACAATTTCCAGGGGGGAGAATGGCCTTTCTCCCGGGGGGTACCATGGAGCACCGCACAGAAGGAGCAAAGCGCAGGGCGCGAAAAGCTCTTCCCTTTTTCCCGGTGATGCTTCCCACGCTCACGGCGGGAACCAACGGCGTGGTGTACACCCTTGTTTTCGTGCTGCTCTTTCCCATGCTCGCTGATCAAATCCGCATGGGATGGAATGATTCCTATAAATTTGCCTTCACGATTCTCCCCGGGATCACAGGACTTCTCACTGCCTGGAGAAGCTACAGGAGCCTCCCGTGGGCGAAAGGGTGCGCAGCCCTTCATTTCATCTCGGTGCTGATTCTGTTCGCGCTGTTCATGGACTCGATCTGGCATACTCCCCTGCCGCTGTTTTCGCTGCTGCTGTCGCTGGCTGCCCTTGTCAGCCTCTTCGCCACCCATCGGCCTGCCGATGAGGAAGGAAAGGCGCCGCAGCAGCGCGGCGGGCAGGACACCGCGAAGGAGAGCGGCACTCCCCTCTTTGAAAGGAAGCCCGGCGACACGGTGAAAGAGCGTTACAGGATCGTGAGGGGTATAGGCTGCGGCGCGACGGGGTCCGTCTATCTCGTGCATGACCTTCAGCACCCTGCCGGCGGCGTGGAATGGGTGATGAAGGAGGTCAGCACCGCTGCTGCCGGCATCGAAGAGCGCGAAGAGACAGTCAAGCTCTTTGAGAGGGAATGCGCCATCCTCTCGGCCCTCAATCATCCTGCCATCCCCAAGGTGATAGAGTATTTCACGGAGCGGGAATCGCTCTTTCTTGTCATGGAAGCCGTGCGGGGCGAAAACCTGGAGAGCCTGGTCGCCGGGGCAGGGGCCCCATATGATGCCAGGCGGGCGGTGGACCTTGCCATGGAGATCGTGCAGATCCTGGAATATCTTCATGGCAGAGAGCCCCGTCCCCTGATTTTCAGGGACCTGAAGCCTTCCAATATCATACTCACCGAGAGGGGGAAGCCCCGCCTCATCGATTTCGGGATAGCGCGGCTCTACGATCCTGAAAAGGAGAGGGACACCCATATTTACGGGACTCCCGGCTTTTCGCCTCCCGAGCAGTACGGAGCGGGGCAGACAGACGGGCGGTCCGATATCTATGCGCTCGGCGCCACCCTCTATTATCTTCTCTCTCTCCAGGACCTCCAGAGCTTTCATTTCAGTTTTCCCGCCTTAAGAAAATTCAACCGGAAAGTCTCCCCGGAGCTCGAGGGGGTCGTCATGAAATGCCTCAGGAGAAATCCTGATGAGAGGTACCAGAGTCTTCTGCCTCTCGGGCAGGAGCTCGCAAAAGTCCAGGAGCTCCTTGCCGCCGATGAGCTCCAGGAGGGGAGAGACGTGTCGCCGTTAATTCTCATCGCCGTTGCCGTCCTGGTGTTTCCCCTCTCCTATCTCACCCTGGGAAACACCATGCTGGTCAAGGCAGTGGCTTCGCTTTCCATCGCCGCTCTCTGCGGCGCCGCGCTTTACTTCATGATCAGGAGAAGGCAGCAGGGAACAGGACCGTGATCCAAGGAGGTGAAAAAATGAAGAAGGTGACATTGGCTTTTGCCGCGTTCATGACGGGCACAGTGCTGCTCTCTGCCCCATGCTTTGCCTGCGAGGCCTGACTCAGCGTCTATTCATCATTGAATCCCGTGTGGATTTACAGCGCAATCGTGGCTCTTTACGCGGCAAACTATTATCTGCTCTCAAACAAGACTTACTATTTTCTGGACCTGCTCCTCGTGATGCTGTTCATGATAAATGTCCCTTATAACATCACCGTGAGAATGCTCTACCTGTTCATTACGGTGCTTCTTTTCGCCACCCTGAGAGTCATCTTCAGAGAGGATTTCAGGAGGCTTTTCCAGGGCGCTCCTCTCCCCTCTGCGAGAAAGGCCGTTCTTGCCGCCATCCTGGTGCTGCTGCTTCTCTCATGGAGCACCGTGCTCTCCATAAGGCCTTTTCTCTCTTACCATGTAACCGCCTTGAAGTCCAGGATGAAGGACGTCGGAATGGCCCTCGAGCGCTATTCCCTTGACCATGAGGGGAAATTTCCATCCCGCCTGGGAGAGCTCTTGCCCCGCTATATGAAAGAGTATCCTTCACCCGCCGGAAGCCCGCTCAGCGAGAATGAAAAGAGATTCTACGAGAGCAGGTATGGCTTTAAGCTTGAATTCGCCTATGAGACAAGCCGCGATCTCTCCACATACACTCTTTACTGCAACCTTCCTTCAAGAGTGAGAGGCAACCGGGGGCCTATGATGTACACTCCGAAGGAAGGTATCTACGAATAGCGTGGGGGGGACCCCGCCCGAGCCTGGCATGCCTGAAAGGGCCGCTGTCACTTTTTGCCTTGTGTGCTTTTATAGAGGGTGAAAGAGAGGTCAGCGGTATGGAGCGGCAAGGAATGGCATTCCAAGTGGGGCCGGGCGGAAAGGTCTTCACCCGAATTCTACTGATTCTCTCCCTGATGCTTCTGTGGTTCACCTGCGAGCCGGCTTTTTCGGAATCTTTTACCGGCCGCTGTGATGAAGTGATCGACGGCGACACCATACTGGTCTTTTGCCAGGGCCAGAGCGGTGACGTGGAAGTGCGCCTGGAAGGAGTGGACTGCCCCGAGAAAGGGCAGCCCTTCGGCACCAGGGCAAAGAAGTTCACCGCCGGCATGGTGCTCAGCCAGAATGTCACGGTAAACATAGTCACCCATGACAGATATAAAAGGACTGTCGCGCGAGTTATTGTGAAGGGGAAGGATCTCTCGCTCGAGCTGGTCAAGGCAGGACTCGCCTGGCATTACAGGCACTATTCCAAGGATCCGGAGCTTGCCAGGGCAGAGGAGGATGCCAGGGCAAAAAAGCTGGGGCTCTGGGCCATGGCCGATGCCGAGGCGCCCTGGGATTACCGCCACCAGAAGGTGACCATAAGAGGCTATGAGGAGATTGATGACTTCGTCTCTGCCGTGAGAGAAAATAATCTCTCGAAGCTCAAGGAGCTCCTCACCTTCAACCCTGAGATGGTGAACGAGAAGGACCGGAACGGGAAGACCCTCCTGCAGAGCGCCTCGGTGCAGGGGAACCAGAAAGCGGCGGAGCTTCTCATCGCGAAAGGCGCCGATGTGAAGGCTGCCGATTCCCGGGGATGGACAGCCCTTCACTACGCCGCGTCATACGGGCAGAAGGGCCTCGTGCTGCTCCTCATCTCCAAAGGTGCGAAGGTGAATCAAAAGGATACCAAGTCTGGCAAAACCCCCCTTCACTGGGCAGCCAGCAGGGGAGCTGCCGAGGTGGTGGAGGTCCTTCTCTCGAAGGGAGCCGACAGTGCCATAAGGGACAGGGAGGGCAGGACACCGCTGGGCTGCGCGCTGCGGAGCAGGAAAAAGGATGCGGCGGAGATCCTCAGGAAATACGGCGCCAGGGAGTAAGCTCTCTGCCGATATCCGCCTCCGGAACAGCGCGGCCGATGCAATCCCACCGCCCGGAAGGAAAAGGGGGCAGGGAAAAACAATCAGTCATGGAGTGTCTGATTTCACTTCACAGGGAGGACATTTCCATGAGAACCATCTTTGCCCTTGCGGCGCTGCTCATTACGCTCACCGTCCCGTCATGGGCCGACTTTACTTTCGCCGGCGATGCAGCCTCTTGCACAAAGCACGATACATACGCGGACTTCAAGCTTTCCAACGCCGCTTTCCAGGTCCATGTCATAAAGCCTGACATAATAAGGTTCCGCTTCAATGCAGGCGGGAAATTCTCGGAGGCGCCCTCTTATGCCGTGCGGGAAAACAAGGCCGCTCCCGTGCAGTTCTCGCTCTCCGAGAAACCGGAGTATTATGAGCTTGCAACCGGCACCCTTACGGTGAGGATCACAAAAAAACCATGCAGGGTCGCCATCCATACTGCCGGGGGAACGCTGCTCTGCGAAGATGAGAAAAGCTTCGGCATGGCCTTCGATGGAGGCGAGGTGCGCTGCTTCAAGCGTCTTTTCCCCGACGAGCGCTTTTTCGGCCTTGGCGAAAAGACAGGAACCCTGGACCGCCGGGGCTCCCAGTACACCATGTGGAACTCTGATTTCCCCTCGTACACGAAGAAGCAGGACCCTCTCTATTCCTCGATCCCTTTCTTCATCGCTGAAAGAGATCACCAGGCGTACGGCATCTTCATGGACAACACCTATAAGTCCTATTTCAACATGGGAGCGAGCAACAACCGTCTTTACTGGTTCGGCGCCGAGAAGGGCGACCTGGACTATTACTTCATCTGGGGGCCTTCGATGAAGAAAGTCATCTCGTCATACACGGAGCTCACCGGCAGGATGGAGCTTCCCCCCCTCTGGGCCCTGGGTTACCAGCAGAGCCGCTGGAGCTACTTCCCCGAGGAGAAGGTCCGCGAAGTGGCCAGGAGCTTCAGGAAGCATAAGATCCCCTGCGACGTGATCTACCTGGACATAGACTACATGGATGGTTACCGCGTCTTCACCTGGGATAAGACGCGCTTCCCCGACCCGGCAGGAATGATTGCCGACCTGGGCCGCGACGGCTTCAAGATCGTCACCATCATAGATCCCGGCGTGAAGGCCGACAGCAATTATTTCGCCGCGCAGGAGGGTCTCGCCCGTGATCTCTTTGCAAAGTACCCCGACGGCGTGCCCTTTCAGGGCCAGGTCTGGCCCTCGTGGGCATATTTCCCTGATTTCACCAAGAAGGAGACAAGGGCCTGGTGGGGTGAGAAGCTTTCGGCCCTGATGGCCCAGGGCATCGCAGGATTCTGGAATGATATGAACGAGCCGGCCCTCTGGGGAGGCAACTTCATCGACATCGTGAGGTTTGACGACAATGGCCATGGCGCCGACCACAGGAAAGCTCACAATGTCTATGGCCTTGAGATGGCCCACGCCACATTCGATGCGCTCAACAAGTACTCTGACAAGCGCCCCTTCATTCTCACCAGGGCAGGATTTTCCGGTACGCAGCGCTACGCCGCCATGTGGACAGGCGACAACGTGGCCAGCGAGGATCACCTGAAGCTTGCCTGCTTCATGCCGCTCTCGATGGGCATCTCGGGACTGCCCTTTGTGGGGAGTGACGTGGGCGGCTTTGACGGGTGCCCCTCGCCCAGCCTCTATATCAGGTGGATGCAGCTTGGCGCCTTCACCCCCTTCTTCAGGGGCCATTCCTGCACCGGGATGCCGGACAAGGAGCCATGGGCCCTTGGCGAGACGGCGCGGGATCTCACCCGCGACATCATCACACTGCGCTACAGGCTTCTTCCTTTCCTTTACAGCGAGTTCTCCAGGGCCTCAAAGACCGGTATCCCTCTCATGAGGCCCATGTTCCTGAATTTCCAGCATGACGATGAATGCTACAAGCCCGAGGCCCAGGAGCAGTTCATGGTAGGAGATTCATTCCTCGTGGCGCCTGTGCTCTCAGAGCATGAGACGGCCAAAAAGCTCTATCTCCCGGCGGGGAAATGGCTTGATTGGTGGAAAGGAACCATATGCGAGGGAAAGCAGTGGATTACCTCCGATGCGCCCCTGCACAGGGTTCCCCTGTATCTGCGCGAGGGCGCCGTGGTGCCGCTGGGAGAGCCGATGCAGTTTACCGGCGAGAAGGTCTCCAGGGAGCTTGAGTTCAAAGTGTTCCCCGGCGGGGAGTCATCATGGGAGCTCTATGAGGATGACGGGGTGACCCGCCGCTATAAGGATGGCATCTTCAGCACTACGGCCATCAAAATAAACGGAAAGGGAACCCTCACTATCTCGCGGCCTGTCTCAGCTTACAAGAGCCCTGTTGCCTTCTATGCCTTTACCCTTTGCGGCATGAAAAAGCCCCGTTCAGTATCCTGCGGCGCTGCCGTCCTTTCGCCGGCCGATTCTCCCCAGGGCCTCAAGGCGGCAAAGGAAGGGTATTTCTATGATACGGAAGGTGCAGCTCTTACCGTTCGCATCGCCACATCACGTGTCGGGGCGGCTTCACTTGCGATACAGGTGAAATAGGCGGCAGAGGCCACATGCGGTAACTTCTCTCGAGGTTTTCAGCAGAACTCCCCCTACACGACGAACCTGGCGGTGCTGCCTTTCTTTCCCGCAGTGACTTCCAGCCTTGCGGTGATCCACTCCCGGAGCTCCGGCACGTGGGAGATGATGCCCACGAGGCGCCCCCCCTGCTGGAGGCCTTCGAGGGCTTTGAATGAGAGTTCCAGGGCTTCGGGATCAAGGCTCCCGAAGCCTTCATCGACCATGATCGTGTCGAGCCTTATCCCCCCGGAATAAGCCTGCACCACATCAGCAAGGCCCAGGGCGAGGGCAAGTGAGGCAAGGAAGCTCTCGCCTCCCGACAATGTGGCCACTGCCCTCTCCGTTCCCGTGTAATCATCGTATGCCATCAGGTCGAGCCCCCCTGACCTGCGCAGATCGCCTTTTTCTGTCTCGCGCCGGAGGCTGTATCTCCCGAGGCTCATGAGGCTGAGGCGCCTGGTGGCGGCCACCAGGATGTCGTCAAGGAGAAATGCGAGAACATAGCGCTGAAAAGTCATTTTTTTGGGATTTTCCCCGCCTGCCACCTCGGCGAGCCGCCCCGCCACTTTGTACTCCTCCTCCTTTGCCTCCCTTTGCCTTTTGTTTCGCGCGAGCTTTTCAAGGCAGATCTGAAGCTGCTCCTTTTTGCCGCCCAGCTCCCCCCATCTCTGGTTCGCCTCTCCCAGCTCCTTCTTGGTCCCCGCAAGGTCATCACCGAGCGCGGAAAGATCGCATTTCCTGAGGCCTTCCGCCGCCTCTTTCGCCTTCTGGTGGCTTTCCTCTGCGGCATGAAGCTCTCTGTCATATTTCTTGATCTCCCTGTCCAGGAGCTCCATGGCTTCCCTGGTTTTCCTGGACTGCCGGTACTCGCCGGCATCAGAGAAGCCGGCCTTTTTCAGATTCCCTTCGAATTCGCCGCCGGCCTTCACCAGTATGCCTGCAGCCTCGGCGGCCTTCTCCGCAGATTTCCTCAGTGATTCCTCGCGCCGTGCCCTGTCGGCAGAGGCGACTTCATGAGCCTTTCTTGCCGTCTCAAAAGCCTGCTCAAGGCGGAGAAGCTCGGCATTTTTCTCCCTGAGGGCAGACTCCAGCGCTTCTATGCTCCTGAGGCACTCCGGCACATCCTTTTCAAGTCCCTTGAGGATTCCCTCGCTTGCGCCCCTGCTGCGGGTGAGCTCCTGAAGCTCGCCACTGAGGCCTGCGGAGCGCTCTTCACTGCTTCTGAGGGTATCAACGAGGCTCTTCTGTCTCCCCTGGAGGGCGCTGACCAGCGAGGCCGCCTTCTCTCCTCTCTGGAGATTGTTTTCCGAGGCATCGAGCTTTTCTTTGCTGGCTCTCACGATGCCGTCATGGGAGCCTCCAAGGCTTTTTTCCTTTTCCTCCTTCTGGGCGTTCATGATACCAAGGCGCTGTGCTGAAGAGCTCAGCTTCAGCACAGCATCTCTGCACTTTGATTCCAGGGCCTCAACCTTCCCTCTGGCCTGCCGGAGCTTATCTTCCCCAGGTATCTTTTCAGCCGTCCTCGCGGGAGAGGGGTGCTCCCTCGAGCCGCAGACCGGGCAGGGCTCCCCGCTGGCGAGTTTTTCCGCAAGGTGTGCAGCCTGCCCCTTGAGCCAGTCTCTCTCCAGGCGATCCCGCTCTTTTTTCGACGCTTCCAGCTCCTGTTCAATGCCTGCGAGCCCCGCCTCGAGGGCTTTATGGTCCTTCGCTGCCTTTTCAATCTGGGGAAGGAGGTCTTTCAGCTCCAGGGCGAGAGCGTATTCTTTCCGTGCACCGTCCCGGCTCTCTTTGAGGAGGGGAACTGAGGTGGCCTCTTTCTGTGCCATCAGAAGCTCGCCATGAAGGGAGTCAAGCTCTTTCCTCGTATTCTGCAGCACCAGGGCGGCCAGGCGGTGATCGGATTCCATGGCGCCGATCAGTTTTATTATCCCCTCAAGGCGCCCTCTCTCCTCATCTATCTCCTCCACCTGGGCTCTCTTCTTTTCGAGCTCTGCCATGGCGACCTGCAGCGCATCGCGCCGGCCCCTGGTGAGCTCCTCTTTCCTGAGCGCCTCCTGTGCCGCCACCAGGGCTCTGTGCGCCGCTTCAAGCGCCTGTCCGGCTCTCTGTTTCTGCTGCAGCGAATCTTCGTGCTCTCTCTCCCTGTCTTTCAGGTTCTTCTCAAGGCCTTCAAGAGACAGGGCTCTCGTCGCACGGTCAAGCTCCACGCTTTTCACGGCCATGGCTACCTTTTGTGCCAGGAGCTTCCCGTGAGCTTCTCCCGCCGCGGCGAGCTCATCGATTTTCCTGTTGTTCTCGCGCCCTTCCTGGAGCCTTTTTTGTGAGGCTTCCTCGGCGGCCTTTAAAATGTCAAGAGCCGCCCGGAGCCGGTTTGTCTCAAGGGCAAGCTCCTCGAGTTTCTTTTCAGCCCCTTCCTCTCTATCCACTGCAGCATGTTTAAGGGCATAATCCCGCTCCTTCATAAGCTCCTTGAGCTCGCTCTCGATTGTTTTGGAGCGCTCTTTCAGCTCCTCCTCGATGAGGCGGTAATACCCCGTGCTGAAAAGCGTCTCAAGAATCTGTTCTCTCTCCTTGGAGGCTGCAAGCAGGAGGCGCCGGAACTGCCCCTGGGGGAGGACTACCACAGAGCGGAACTGGTCGCTTTTGAATCCCAGGAGTTCTTCCACCTTTTCGGTCACCCTGGTGGGCTGGCTTGCAAGGACATGGCCATCTTCCGCATCGCCGCATGATTCTGTGCGGTCCCAGAGGCATGCCTTCGCAATCTCTCTGGTGGTGCCGCCGGCACGTTTCTTCGGGCGCTCGAACTCCAGCGTTCTTGCCACCCTGTAAGACCTGCTGCCCAGGGAGAAATCAAAGACCACTTCCGAGGGGGTGTGGGCATCTGCGTGGTGGCTCCTCAAATGACGGCAGTCCCTCTCTTTGCCTGAGGCCTCGCCATAAAGGGCAAAGCACATGGCGTCAATTATCGAGGTCTTTCCTGCCCCCGTGGGGCCGTGGATCAGGAAGAGCCCGTTGTTCCTGAGCTCCCTGAAATCCAGGCCCTGCTCTTTTGCGTAAGGCCCGAAAGCCCTTATGATCAGCTTTAACGGTCTCACCGGGCTCCCTCCCTTTCAAGGCGGTCCACGTTCTTTACCGCCTCGCAGAATAAGCGGACATGGTCACCGGTGAGGTCTTCACCGGTCACTTCAAGGAAGAAGGAGCCGAAGAGCTGCTCCGCGGTAAGTGAGAGGTTTTCTCTCGAGCTCCCTGTTCTTTCTCCTTCAATGTCCAGGGAGACCCGCTCGACAGGGAGCACGTGAGGGTAAACCTCCTGGAGTTTCCGCTTGACATCAAGGATCGGCTCTCTATCCTCCAGAAGCACCATGAGATAATCTTCGCGGTCTTCCCCCGAAGCAGGGCCTTTCAGAAGATCTTTCAGGTACCCCCTCACCACCCTGACATCATGCCGGGGCCTGAGAGGAGCAGGCCTCACGGTGACAGCGCCTTTCCCGTCAAGCTCGACGACGTTCACCGATTTTGCGTGGGAGGCTTCTGAAAACGAATACTTGTAAAGAGAGCCCGGGTAATGGACAGGCCCGGGACCGGTGTGCTGGCAGCGATGAAGGTGGCCGAGAGCCACGTAGCTGAAGCCCTCAAAATGTGATGAGCTCACGGCACCGGCAGCCCCTATGAAGAGGGGCCGCTCCGATTCACTTGTGAGACCGCCGCTGACAAAGGCATGGGCCACGAGGACCGAGCGCCCCCCGGGCCTCATCGCCTTCTTAATTCTCGACGTTGCGGCTGCCATGGCACTGTCATGATCGTGGATGGTTTCGTCCTGGAGCTGCTCCTTTACCGCTGGAGGCTCAGAGTAGGGGAGAAGATGAAAATCCACTGGCCCATGGGAATCCTCGAGAATCACAGGCTCCAAGGAGGGGCCTGGCAGCCTGCAGACATGAAGGTTTCTTCCGGCCAGGAGGCGCGAGGCGAAGGCGAGCCTTTCGGGGCTGTCATGGTTGCCGGGGATGACGAGGACGGTGCTCCCCAGGGAGAGAACAAGCTCCGAGAGCACGTGATCGAGGAGGTTCACCGCATCAGGCGGGGGTACTGCCCTGTCGTACACGTCCCCTGATATGATTACCGCGTCGGGCTTTTCTTCCCTCACCAGGGCAATGAGGCCCTCGAGCAGGTATTCCTGATCTTTCGTGAGATGGACTCCATGAAATATGCGCCCCAGGTGCCAGTCAGCCGTATGGATGAGTTTCATCAGGTGTGCCTCCAGGACTTTGCTTTCCTGTCATTCTTTTCCATAGAGCCCGTAAATCCTGCGGGCTTCCCCGGCCACGGCCTCCCGGAGGCTCCCGGGCTCTATCACCACTGCAAGCCCGCCGAAGGAGAGGATCCAGTTGACCATCAGCTGCGGCGCCATGACCTCAACGCTGAAGCGGAGCCTCCCGCCTGGAAGATCGCTTACCTTCTGCGTGTGGTGGTAATGGATCTCCCTGATGTACCTTGTGGCAGAGCCGCTGAACTCTACCACCACCTCTTCAGGCTCGCTCTCTCCCGAGGGAGTGAAATCCCAGGGGATACTCATGCGCTTTACCTTGATCCTCGAGGGGTCGGGCATGACAAACTGCTCTTCCAGGATCTCTATCTCTCTCATCCGTGAGATCTTATAGAAGCGGAATCCTCTTTCGTAGCCGTTGTCCACGGGGTTGCCCAGCAGATACCACCAGCTGTCATGCAGGAGCCGGAGAGGCTCGGCCCTGATGCGCGGCACGAACTTTTTTTCGGCCTGGTAGGCGAAGGCAATTCTCCTTCTCGCGAGAATAGCCTTGTTGAGCTGGAAAAGGTTGAGGGGCAGGTCCTCGCACATGTCGCTCTCATCAAGAAAGACGCAGTAGTTTTTCATGTGCTCCACGCTGGGATCGGTCCACCGGAGCTTCTTGAGGGTGTCGAGGGCCTCGGCGCAGTCGCTGCCGCGGCTTTTGCTCACCCCGTGGAGCATGGACAGGAAGGTATAGAACTCCTTCTCATTGACCACCAGCTGGGTGCTCTCCTTCTCAGACTCGAAGCGGTAACGCTTCTCGTCCCTCGAGTATGTGACAGGCACAATGGAGCTCAATTCATTGAAATAGCGGTGGTAGCGGTCCTTGCCGATTGCCAGGCTTTTCTGCACCTCCTGCGGGGAAAGAAGGGGATTTGACGCGATCAGCATGAACATCTTCAGGAAAATCTGGGCCTTGGTGTGCTCGTTCTCCTTCATGGAATGGTCCTCTCCCTGTGAATCCTGCGCCTTTATCTGCCTCGGGGCATTTTTATTATACTACGTGATATTCGCAGATTTTGCAACTATGTCCCCTTATAATGGTAATAAGGAAAGCTTGTAAGGAAGGTGCGAAAATGACTCAATTCCCTGCCAAGAAAAACTCACAGAGCTGCACAGGCGCTCTTTACCACTGCAAGAGATGCGGAAACGTGGGCTGTGACCACATAGTGCCCGGAACCTGCACAAAGCAGGGCTTCAGGGCGGGAAGCTGCATGAAGTGCAGGGCCGTTGACAAGAAGGAGCCGCTGAAAGCCTGAATATCTTATGGCCCAGGCCTGGCCGCGCTCTCAGCTTCCAGGGCTTATTTCCGCCTGTAACAGTGCACTCAGTGCTGAGAATTCTGAGAGCGGAGATAATCAGCCATGGTGCTGTAGTTAAGCTTTACTGCCAGCTCGAGCGGTGTGCAGTTCTCACTGTTCTTTATGCTGGTATCGGCAGACTGTGACAGGAGAAATCTCACAATGTCCTGATAGACTTTCTCCACTGCAATGTGGAGGGCAGTATATCCGTTGCTGTTTTGTGCATTGATGTCAGCGCCTTTTGACAGCAGAAATTTCAGCATTTCCATCTGGCCTCCCTGTACTGCCAGATGAATCGGCGCATTGTTGAATTTATCTCTCACATTGACAAGGTCTTTGTTTTTGAGGCAAAATTCCCTCACCTTTGCGAGCTGGTTTTTCCTGACCGCTTCGTGCACTGCCTCAAAGGGTACCCGGTTGAATAAGCTTCCCACGTTTCACCTCCGAACATTTTTCAGGCATCAGGAGCCCTTGGAAGTGTATTATCCGGGGGAAGTCTTTTGGGACAAAGGAATACAAATCCAAGCTATACCTTTTTGTATTATACCATAAAAAGCTGAAAAGCCATAATTTCGCAGGGAATGTTACCATGGCGGGGTTAAGGCGGTGCTCATCCGGTGAACTTCGCTTTACAGGGAAATTACGGACATCTGCGTCAAAAAGAATAAGAGGGTCCGTGAGGGCCCTCTTTCTTCACCTTTCCATGGTGATGAGCCTGATCAGTTGTTCGGCTTGAATCCCGGGCTCTCGGTGGAATCGGTGGTCTTAAGGCCAGGATACAGGGTGTTGGAGACCACCGTGGTGAAATCGGAGTCTGTGAGCTGCCTTGAGAAGTCGCTGTGGGAAGCTCTCTTGATTACCGCCGCCGAGGTGGGGCTGAGCAGGGTGATATAGGTCCAGTATTTCGCCGTAACCGGATCATAGTAGCCGCAGGGAACGCTTCCTGACTCGGTGAGGAGCCCGCCGGGAAGGGTGGAAATGGGATTATAGGTTCCTCTCAGGGTTGAGCAGGTATAGACGTATGTTTTGGGCTTTTCTCCCACGCTCTGGGGATTATATCCCACGTACAGGATATACTGGGTGCCGTCGAAGAAAATGCTTGCGTCCGCATGCTTGAGGGGGGCTATCCTGTTCCCGTCGTCTTTTGTGAACTGGGTGCCGTCGCTTCCCTCCACTTCTGTGGCAGAGCATACCGGAAGGGTGCCGTACTGCGGGTCGCCTGAATATCCCTTGGTGGACTTGTAGAAGATCACAATCTTGTTGGTCGAGGGATCGAGGTAGGGGGATATGTCGCCGTAGTCATCATTCGTGCCGTCAGACTGTTTTATCACCACTGGAACGCCGCTGGTCATTGTGCCTGTCGAGGCATTGTACCGTGTCACAATATCAGGGTCGGGAGTATAGAAATAAACGGTATTGCCCCGTTTGAGAAGATCAGGGGCACTTCCCTTGAAAGGAGTGAAATTGGGCACCGGTGTCCATGTGATACTGTCATCGGAGTAAGCAAATTGCACCATGCACTTTGTATTGTCAGAGGTGTTTACCCCGCCGGATATATCGCGCACATGAAAGGTAAGGAGATACTTTCCTGGAAGGGCCGATGAGGAGCCTGAGACGGTGACAGGGAACGTGCTGCTGTTGCCGCCGGCGTCAGTGTGCACGTAAACCTGCACGGTGCCTGATGAAGTGGTGGAAGGGATGGTGCATACGATTGAATTTGAAACCCAGCTGATCACCGTCACGGGGACAGTGCCTGCTACCACGTAATTGCTGGTCTGCCATTCTCCGAAATTAGATCCCGTGATGGTTATGTTGCTGCCTGTATTCACCGTGGATGGGGATATTGAAGTGATTGAAGGCGGGGTGACAGTGGAGGTTGTCACCTGGTTTGAGCTCTCCGGGCTTGTTGATGAGCTCACAGTGACGCCGTTAGAGACCACATTGACTACGACCGTGTAGGTACGGCCGGTCGTAAAACCGGGAGCATAGCAGATGATCGACGTATCGCTCCAGGCAGGGTAACTTGATCCATAGAGCGGAGCTGTGCTGGATTGTGTGTCGTAGAAGCTCACATAGCTGCTCCCTCCATCCCTGCTCGATCCGAAGCCGGTGCCTGAAATAGTGCATGGTGAGCCTGAGGTGACGATATTGTTGGGGAAGGTCACCGAGGTCACTTGCGGAGCTGTCGCAGCCGAGGTGCCCCCTCCATACCATCCTCCCCCCCCGCTGTCTCCTCCGCTGCCGCCGCATCCTGAAAGAACGACAAGTGAAAGGAATGCGGAGAACACAAGAAAAAGAAAGCACCGTTGAGAAAATTTCATGCCCACCTCCATAAAATTATTTCATGAAATTCTTCTTGATTGGGGGGGAGATTCCTCTCAGAATGAAACGGAATACCCTGTGGCTCTCCTGTCTGCGAAATGGATGAGCGCCTCATTGTATTACGATTTATCAATGGCGCATGCACTTCAGGAATGAGAGGCTTCCGGGGGAGTCTCATCCTCCTTATGCATGGCAGCGCTCTTCTTCTTCACATGCTTCACATAAAGAGTGGTAAAAAGCGCGCCTGATACAAGAAAAGTGTTTTCTGCCGCCTCGTAAATCCAGGATGGAATCTCCCTGTGGTAGATTCTGAAAAAGTTAGTCAGGGTGTTGAGGAGGAAAACGGCGCACCATACCGAGGTGATGAGATAACAGGTCCGCAGGAAGCGGGGCGAGTTCCAGTATTTTTTATCGACGCCATCCCGCGCATAGGCAAACACAAAGGGGTGTCCGGCCAGCATGGTGACAAAAGCAGCGACAAAAAGGGTGCCGCTCGCAAGGACGGCCATGTGGCTGACAACCCACATGTTCTCAAATATCACCACTGCCACGGTGTCAAAGGCAAAAAAAGCGAGGCCCGCCCACATTATGACTCCACGCTGATATTTTGTGATACCCCCGATGATATTGAGCACAAAGGAGACCAGGATGGCAATTTTCAGCTGCGCCAGGCTGTGGTGGCCGGCGATAATCAAAAAAACAATCCAGGGCAGAAACCCCAGTAGAAGGGAAAAAAAGCTCATGGTCCACCGCCTGCGGCAAAATTATGTCAGGTATTCAAGAAAGCCGGTGAAAGACCTTCTCAATATACCCGTTAACAATATGATAACAATACTGTTACATAATATTAACGAAAATGAGGAAACAGCAGCGATCTGAGAGGGTCTAACCCTGTAGAAAAAGGAAAAGGAAAAGGAGGAACGAGCAATGTATCACGTAGGCAGAGTAGACAACGGTCTGATCCCCTCGGGGGGCTATGGCAGGGTGAACGCGCCCGGCCTCGAGCAGAGAATGGAGAACCAGAACGCCCGCGTCCAGGATGGAATCAGCGAAGGCTCCCTCAGCGAAGAGGAGCTCCAGAAGGTAAGGGCCGGCGAGAACAGGTACGAGGCAATGCTTCAGGATTTTAAAGCCAATGACGGCAAGGTGGGACCAAAGGAGCGCATGCTCCTCAATCACCAGCTTGACAAGGTAAGCGGCCTTATATATGCCGACAAGCACAACTAGGCAGTGACAATGAGGCCCCCTGCGGAAGGGGGCCTCAATACGGGGGAGGCGGAAAGATGCTCTACAAGCTCAGAACCTTTGAAAAATTAATGCAGGATATGGCCAGCAGGGAGAGCATCCCTGCCCAGGAGCCTCTTGAGAGGCTTCGCTCCCTTTCATCCCGGATAATTTCACTTTTTACCTGCGCTGATGCAGAGGGGTCTCCCGGAGCAAAAGGAGGCGATGGATTCAGCCTTCTGCCAGAGGAGATTTGCTGCGCGGTTGGTCATGAGGCCCTTCACTACCGCAGCCTTGTGGAAGAAGCTGCAACCCGGGCCTGTGACTGTGGCGGGATTCCCGAGAGCGTCAAAAGGATTCATCTTGCCTTGATTGAGGATGTCCGGTCCGGCTATGAGCACTATCTTGCCGCTTACAGTGAGCTTGAGGAAGCCCTGTGCACGGGCGATATCTCCCATTGCAGCCTGGCCGAGGCATGGGGAGAGCAGGGAGCTGATCTTATCCGGACAGCCAGTGAAGTAATTGAGGAAATCCGCAGCCAGGTCCCTGTGATATTTTAACTGCCTCCGTGCCATGCATGCTCTTGAGTATACCCCCCTGATGTGCTATACTTTCAATGAAATATCAATTTCCCAGAATTGTGGAATATCATGACAGGACCTGGTATGATTGAGAAAACCGTGAAAAGGAAAAAGCTCACAGAGCCGGACAGCGACAGCAGCCTTGCTTACTGGGAAAGCCGCACTTCCGAGGAGAGGCTCGAGGCTGTGGAGCTTTTGAGAAGGCAGTACAGTGGAGATACCGCAGGACTTCAGAGAGTTGCTCGAGTTATTCAACAGCGAAAAAGTTGACTATCTCATAGTGGGTGGATATGCCCTGGCTTTTCATGGCGCTCCGCGCTTCACGGGAGACCTTGACCTTTATGTGAGGCCGGACAGGGAAAATGCGGGAAGAATCCTCCGCGCCCTCGAGTGTTTCGGATTCGGCTCGCTTGGGCTCACCGCCGATGATTTCATTGAGCCGGAGCGGGTGGTGCAGCTTGGTCTCCCTCCAGTTCGCATAGATATTCTCACTTCCCTCACCGGAGTTTCCTGGAACGATGCCTGGCTTCACCGGGCCAATGGAGCCTATGGCGGTGTGCCGGTATTTTTCATCGGAAAAACCCAGCTTGTGATCAATAAAAAGGCCCTTTCGCGCCATAGGGATCTGGCGGATATCGAGGCCCTGGGCCTGAAACCGGACGAAATCACTCCTGGCGGCCGGTGAAATCAAAGGGTCCATGACTGCCCGCTGAATCGAGGCCGGGATAATGAAGATCATCGATGAGATGAGAAGCCTTTTCAACAGGATCTGGGGGAAGCGCCTGGAGCACCTGCTGCGGGAGAGGCGGAATTACCCGCGAAAGCCATGTGATATACCCGGGATATTCACCTATCAGCAGCAGAGCACCATTCCTCTTGTGATCAAGGACATAAGCCTCTATGGAATGCTGGTCCATTCAGGGGGCAAGCTCACGCCTGGAAGCAACCTGCTTGTCTCCGCAAGAGGAGACTCCCCGCATTTTGAGAAATCCCGTTATGAGGTCAATGACATCTACATGACAGTATCATGGTGCAGGAAGTCCGATGAGAGCTGCATCGCGGGGCTTCAGTATAATGACCTGGAGCAGAAAATCGCCAAATCCTGGCTGGGCCTGCTGCTTCAGAAGTATGACCTGCGCAAGGAGGGAGGGCGCTACAGGAGGAAAACCATCAGGATGACTGCAGATATTCCAGTCACCTGGAGGCTTCTGGGCGGCGAGAAGGACTACCAGGGCAAAGTCGTTGATATCAGTCTTGAGGGTGTGCTGATTGAAGCGGACAGGAACATCGAGGCCAGGCAGAACATAAGGCTTTTAATAGGCCCTTATAAAAAGATCCCTCCCCTCACGTGCAGGGCAACGATCATCCACACCCGCCATGCCCGCTCCCTCAAGAAATGGTTTGCCGGCGTCTCCCTCGATGATCTCAACGAGGCTCAGGAAGAGCTTCTTCAAAAATACCTTACTGACCTGTTCCTCACGGTCAGCTGAGGAGCCCCCTGCAGTGGAAGCCTTTACTGCTTTCCTGTTTATGGTATAATCGACGTGAATAATTCCAGGAGGAATGCCATGAAAAGAGAAGCAAAAAGCTCCCTCTTCGCACTGACCGTGATGGTCTTCTGCTTTCTGCAGATGGCACTATTCCACGGCACAGGGCCGTCATTTTCTAACGACACCACCATCGGGTTCACGGGAGGCAGCGCCTATCCGCTTGAGAACCGCGCGGTGAGGCTCCTGAAAGAGGTTCTCGTCGTGGAGCTCAGCGAAGGGGATGCCACGGTGGAAGTGACTTACACCATGAAGAACGAGGGCACTCAAAGCGATGTGACCATGGGCTTCCCTTACTTTTCAGAGGAAGATCTCGTAAACAGGGATTCAGGCGACTATGCCCTCGATGTCAAGGACTTTCAATGCAAAGCCGACGGCAGGGCCGTGGCAGTCACCCGGAAAAAAGGACCCAATATTCTGCAAGGGAAAGACTCGTCTTTTAAAAGCACGTCCTGGAAAACCTGGAAGCTTTCATTCGGAGAAGGCCAGGAGCGCACCGTGTGGCACCGCTACCGGGCTTACATGGGAAGCAGCCTTTCAAGCACCAGCACTTTCAGGGCGGTGAGCTTCCTGGAATATATCCTCACGACGGCAAGGAACTGGAAGGGCGGCACCATCGGTGAGTTTACCCTCACGGTGATCCCTGTCGCTCCCCTGAGGAATTCCGACATATACGGCATTAATATGGTAGGCTTTAAGGATGAAGAGGGAAAGCTCCGCCTTGACCTGAAGAATTTTGCACCCTCGAAGGAGCTCTTCATCGCGGTATACAGCGGTTATGCACCCATGCCCCTCGCGGCACCGTCTGCATGGCTCAATCCCTCTTTCATGCCGAGGGCGCCGATTGCGGGGATGATCCCCGACTCGTCAAGAAGGCTCCTCACGGAGTTTGACCTGAAGGGGAAGACAGCCAGGGAGCTCACCCTCATCAGGAACGAGATCTATGCCCGCCACGGCCGCCCTTTCAAGGACCAGGAGCTCAAAAAGTATTTCGACTCCATGGACTGGTACGTGCCTGACGAAAATTACCGTGAAGCCCTTCTCACTGACGTGGAAAAGAAGAATGCCGCCTACATCCTGGAGTACCAGAAAAAGAAGGGCCTTACGTGGTAATATCAGATTTATCCTTCTCGCGGTGAGTTTGCACACCATTCACCGTTATGTTAGTATAGGGTAAGGGAGAGCTCCCGAAGTCCCGAAGACCCATAACCTTTCCATGGAGGTGCCGATGCTGAAGACCTGTTCACGCTTTCTCCCAATAGTTATCCTCTTGGTACTGTTCATGCGATCACAGGCGATATCGGGCACCGAGGCTGGCTCAGCAAAGCTTGCTGTGATGGAAGGCGAACTTAAGAGGAATTTCCAGGCCCTGGGCCGCCAGGAAACGCCTCCCTACTATATGAGCTATACCATTGACTCGATAAAGAGGCAGTCCGCCTATGCCTCCTTCGGCGCCCTTGCGAAGAAACTCGAGACATCGCGGGCCTACCTGACCATTGACGTGAGGGTGGGCTCGCCGAAAGTGGACAATACCCATGAGATTCGGGGGGGAAGAAGGATGATAGGCCTCCATGAGCCGAACAAGGCCCCCCTCGACGAGAATCCCCAGGGCCTGAAGGAGCTGCTCTGGCAGGAAACCGATGATGCCTACAGGGAAGCCGTTGAGAACCTGGCGAAGGTGAAGACCGACAAGGCACTCAAAGTCAAGGAGGAAGATGAATCCAGCGATTTTACCCTCCAGAGTCCCTCTGTCTCCGTCGCGGAGCCTGCTGGGGTAAAAGTGGACCTTGATGCCTGGGCGCAGAAGGTCCGCGCCTATTCGGAGCCCTTCAGGAAGCTGCCCTATGTCCTCAAGGGCGACGCCTCCTTCTCGAGCGAGGTCCGCACCAAGTATTTCGTCAACACGGAAGGCTCCAGGGTGGAGACCACCGTCAATTACATGCGCCTCTTCATATCCGCCACGGCGAAAGCCGACGACGGCATGGAGCTGCCCCTGATGCTGAGCTATTTCGGCTTCCGGGAGTCCGATTTTCCCGGTGAAAAGCAGATCGAGGCCCACATCACCGCGATGGTGAAGACCCTGGGTCTTCTCAGGATGGCGCCGCTTGTGGAAGCCTATGAAGGCCCGGCAATCCTCTCGGGAAAATCGAGCGGCGTCTTTTTCCACGAGATCCTGGGCCACCGCCTCGAGGGGCACCGCCAGAAAAGCGAGTCTGAGAGCCAGACCTTCAAGAAGAAGGTCCACGAAAAAATTCTCCCCGAGTTTATCTCGGTCATTTTCGATCCCACCGTAAAGGAGCTTGGAGCACTGAAGCTCTCGGGCTTCTATGAGTATGATGACCAGGGCACGAAAGCGGAGAAGGTGGTGGCCGTCAAGGACGGGGTGCTCCGGGATTTCCTGATGACCCGCTCCCCCATAGAGGGCTTCCCGCGGTCGAACGGCCACGCCCGCTGCCAGCCGGGGCAGGTTCCCGTGTCGCGCCAGTCAAATCTCATCGTGACTTCCCGTAAGCACTACCCTGAGAAAGAGCTGAAAGAAATGCTCATCAGCGAGCTCAAAAAGCAGGGCAAGCCCTTCGGCCTCTATTTCAAGGAGATCCAGGGCGGCTTCACGCTGACGACAAGGTCGCTCCCCAACGCCTTCACCGTGAATCCCCTCGTGGTGTACAAAATCTTCGTGGACGGGCGGCCCGACGAGCTGGTGCGGGGCGTCAACTTCATCGGGACTCCTCTCACCACCTTTGACAAGATTATCGCCACCGGCGACACGCCCGAGGTCTTCAACGGCATGTGCGGCGCCGAGAGCGGCGACGTGCCGGTCTCGGCTGTCTCGCCTTCCCTGCTTGTCAGGCAGATCGAGGTGCAGAAGAAAGGGAAGTCCCAGGACAAGCTCCCCATCCTTCCGCCGCCACCTTCACAGATTGAGGAAAGGGGGTCCTCAAGATGAAAAGGATAGCGATATGGAGCGCTCTTCTTCTCCTCTGCCTCTCCCTCTTCTCCCGGCCCTGCCACGGGGAGGAGCAGGTACTGCTGAAAGCCATGCGTGACGAGCTCAGAAGGTCCATGGAACAACTGCAGCTCGACAAGGAGGCCAGCCCCTATTTCCTCTCCTACCTGGTGAAGGATTGGAGCCTTCTCTCCGTCGCGGCCGACTCAGGGGCGATCACTGAAGATGACGGGATGCGATGGCGAATGCTGAAGACCGATCTGAGGGTGGGGGACTGCCAGGTCGATAACACCCATTTTGATGCCGGGATGTCATACGGGCGCACGAATCCACAGAGCGAGGTCGTCATCGACGACAATTACGGTGTGCTCAGAAGGCAGCTCTGGATGGAGACCGACAGGCTGTACAAGGCAGCCCTTGAGCAGCTCACAAAGAAAAGGGCCTGGCTCAGGAACATGATCCATGCGAAAACGGTTCCGGACTTCACGAAAGGAGAAGCTTTCACAGAGGTGAAGGCACCCATGGACCTTGCCATCACCGACAGGGAACAGGGCCGGGAACTGGTCAGGACCGTTGCGCAGCAGCTCACGGGAAACGGAAAGCTCAGGAAATCATCGGTGTATTTCGGGGAGCGGCGCGAAAACGTCTATTATGTCAACAGTGACGGAGCCGAGAGCGTGGAGCCCAGGAAATCCTGCTGGCTCACCATATGTGCCGAGACCCGGGCCGATGACGGGATGCCGCTGAAGAACTTCGTGCAGTACAAGGCGGCTGATCTTTCCGGTCTCCCCGGCAGGGAAAGGATAAAGGAAGACGTGGCGGCTATGCTCAGGGACCTGATGGCCCTGAGAACGGCTCCGCTGGCGGAAAATTTCAGCGGCCCCGTACTCTTCGAGGGGCAGGCAGCGGCGGAGATGATGGCGAGGGGTTTCATCAAAGCCCTCGCGGCCAAGAGAGTCTCCGAATCCGCCGACTCCGATGAAGGCGAAGCGGCAGGCAGGGAGAATCCCCTGCAGTCCAAAGTGGGCGCCCGCGTGATAGGCGGATCGGCTACCATTGTCGATGAAGTGACAAAAAATGCCTGGAAGGGCATCCCCCTCCTCGGCTCCTATCTCGTGGATGAAGAGGGTATAAAGGCGAAGAACATGGTGCTTGTGGAGAAGGGTATAATGAAGAATCTCCTGATGTCCCGCTCACCCGTCGAGGGCTTTAGCGGCTCCAACGGCCATTTCAGGGGGATCTCGGCGGCGCCTGCGGTGGTGAGCGTCTCGTCTGACAAGGCAGTCCCGGCCGGTGACCTGAAAAAAAGGCTGATGGCACAGCTCAAGGAGGATAACCTGAAATATGGCTACCTGGTCAAATCCATCCTGCCTCCCAATCTTTCAACCGGTGACAAGGGGAGCCAGTCAGGAGCCCTTCCCTCGGAGTTTGAGCTTGCCTCTCCTGTCCTGGTGTACAGGGTGTATCCAGACGGAAAGGAAGAGCTCATCAGGGGGGCGGAGTTTGGAAGGATGAGCGTGAGGCTTTTCAAGGACATCCTTGCCCTTGGCAATGATCCTGTGGTTTACAATTACCCTATCAGCAGGTACAAGGCACCCGTTGACTACATCTTTCCCGACAGGACCGATCCCGCCGGCGGTACTTTTGCAACCGTCATCACCCCGTCACTGCTTTTTTCAGAGGTCGATCTTAACAGGCCTTCCGGGAAATATGCCAGGCCTCCTCTGGTGCCCCACCCGGCAGCGGGGCCTTCTCACTAGGATCCCGGGGAGAGCTTCTCCGGGATAAAGGATTTAAGGTTTCAGGGCTTTCGGCATGAATAGAGGCAGACCGCGCCGAAGAAGAATGGCTCTGCCTTTATTTCATTGAACCCTGCATCCCTGAGCAGCTCAGTGACCTGGCGTGAGTCCATGAACTCAGATGTGGAGCCTGCAAGGTAGGAATATGCCTTCCTGTTTCGCGTGATGATGCCTCCGAGGAGTGGAATAACCCGCCTGAGATATGTGCGGAAAAGCCATTTTACTGCAGGGTGAGGAGGCTGGGCAGTCTCAAAGAAGACGAGGCTCCCCTCTTTCCTGAGCACTCTCAGCATCTCGGCAAGGAACGCGGCACTCTGTGGATTATGATGCGTAAGGTTCCTGAAGGCAAAGGTGATGCCTATGCCGTCGAAAGAGCTGTCCTGGAAGGGGAGAAAGGCCGAGTCACCCTTCACCCAGGAAACGGCAAGCCCCTCACACCTTGATTTCTTTCTGCCATGGTCCAGGAAGGGGCCGCAGAAATCAAGCCCGGTGATGGTGCATGCAGATTTATTTCTGAGGGATTCCCTTGCCAGGGCGCAGGCCAGATCACCGGTGCCGCAGCAGAGATCGAGCACCTGCCGGGGTTCGCGAGCGAGGAGGCTCCTCGCCGCTTTGCATCGCCAGCCCTCATCAAGGCCCAGGGTCATCACGCGGTTCATGAGATCATAGTCTGCAGGTCTTATGGCTTCGAAGAGCGTCTTCAGCATTATTTCTCCAGGAATAACCTTTCGGTGAGTGCCGTTGCCGTTTCCTTCGATATGAAGGCTTCAGTCCCTGCAAATGGCCGGGAGCAGGCGGGAGTGAGACCGGGCCTTATCATATCCGTTGATCAGTTCAATCATGGGCCGGCAGAGTCTGTCGTGCTGGTGCCGGAGGGAACCCTCAACGCAGTTGAAGATCGCCTCCGCATACTGCTCTCCCTCTAGTCCGTAAAAAAGCCATGACGCGAAAACCATTGCCGAATACACGGGCATTGGCGAAGAGGAAATAGAGAAACTGTAAGAATTGAACCGTGAAGCCAGTGGCCATTCATCGTCAATACCCGTGGTCATCACACGGTTCATGAGATCATATTTTATTGATCCATTCAATCCGGATGCTGTCGATTGAGTGGCTGTGCCCTGTTCCCCAGCCATAGGCATGCATGCCTACCCTGAATGGTCCTTTTACAGGAACCCCGCCCTGCTTGCCGCCTCCCTTGAGAGTGGCCGATGCGCCGTTCACCTGCAAGGTAATATCCCCTGTCGTCGGGTCAAAGATGAGATACTCGCTGAACCATGTATTCCAGATGGAGGGAAGCGTGGCCGGTGATTTCAGGAACCCTGCATAGAAGCAGTTCATCGCCTCGTAGTGTGCATAGGTCACCTGCCCGAAAACCCTCGAGAGGTCCTCCGACAGTATGGCGGTGATCCCTGTGAAATGATTCCCTCCATAGTGGACCATGGTGCGTTTTGTGATCTTCAGGAGCTTTCCCGGAACAGGCGTTATCGGCTTTGTCACCACTGCCCCACCCCTGTCAGCCGCTTCCTGTGTAATCACAAGGATGCTCTCCCGCTGGCCGTCGAGCTGGGATAAAACGCTCCCGTCCTGGCCGCTCCTGTGGATGTGAACTGACACCCCGCTCCCGCTCCCGAAAGAGCTGCCTTTCCCCGTGGCGCTTCTCAATTCCCACAGGGAGCTGTCCAGGGTTCCTCGCTCGAAGTCATCGAAAAGAACGGTCGTCTTCCCTAGCGGGGAAGTCGGTGAAGGCGAGGGAACGGGCCCTCCTGTTTCACATTGGAACTGCACGATGACGTCGGCATAATTCATACCCGCCCCAAGGTTGGGATAGACATAATAGGCGCCGGCCGCCAGAGTGAAGCCCACGGGATTTTTCCCGGGCGCTGAGGTGAAAACGGTCTTCCCCCCGGCATTGGTTATCCAGAAGCTTTCAGCCGTTCCGGAGAAATTGATGAGCGTCCCCGTCGAGGGGAGAGTGAAGGGCGAAGCGGAGAGCTTTGCCCCGCTTGTGGGTGTGCCTCTCTGCTGAGAGCCTTTCCCCTCGATGATAACCTGTTTTGCAGGAGCAGGCGCTGAAACTGCCAGGAGGGCCCCCAGGGCAAGAATTACCAGGATCCGCTTTTCCAGGAGCATAGAATGGACCGCCTTTCCTTCGGGAACTCAAGAAAATCCAGTGCTTTCTTCAGGGTCAATTGTAGCAGAGATAGTCACTGCGGTCAATGGAAGGGTCACGGTGAGTTCACACTCTTTTTACAATTCTGCCGGTTCTGATAACATTTTCGTCATATCCTGTCAATGCGACTCCTTTATACTTTTCTTGAAGGGGAAGCCTGATAGGAAGAAAAGCGAGAAGGGCCGCCGTGACCTTGCGTCGCAGTTATTCCAGGCAGAGAAAAGGGCCCTGGAGAAGGGCATGGAGAAGGGCCGGGCAGACAGCCTTAGGGAAATAGGCCTGAAGATGAAGGAAAAAGGCCTCGACGCGAAAACCATTACCGAATACACGGGCCTCGGCGAAGAGGAAATAGAGAAGCTGTAAGCCTTGCAGAGTGAGGCCAGGGGCCATTCTCCCGGCAAACAGGATTTGCCTGTGATACGAACGCCAGTATAGCGACAAATCCAATTGTTTGCTGAAAAGGAGAATGCCCCCTGTCCTCTAAGTGATTCAGAGGATTTCGACACCCAAACAATCGCTGAACTATTTCATGAAGTCTTGCAGCCGGAGCAAAGCCTATTCCTTATTATCGATTAGCTCCACAAATCTAGCGATTGGTGCGATATTTTTAAATACGACAGGTTCATCTCTTCTGTTCCCCTCTTCCTCTGAACGGAGGAACCAGTGATTTCCTTTTCTCACAATTCGTTTTAAAGCAAAGGAGGATGTTTCGTCATTTGAAGTTTTTTCCACCAAGCAGATTCTGCCTTCCACATCTGATGAGCTGATTGCCGTTATCCATTCCATGAGCACTCTGTCACCATCAGAAATAGGATTTGCTCCGCCGTCCATCGAAGTGCCCTCTGCGATGATGACAAAATATTTGGCAGTATCGATAGATTTTCTTTTTGACTCAATTTCCAAGATATCTGCATTCTTGCACGCTTCATTATAATAGCCGTTGACAAAGGCACCGCATGCCACTCGAAAGTCTCTGAAAAAGGGCACTCTGAATCTTCCAGGGAAATATATTACATTCGACTCGGGATCCATCTTGACAGGCTCCATAACCCACTGGCCGGCCTCATTTCTGAAACGGACATGGAAAGATGTGCCGGGTGAGCCCGCATAAGGACCAAACCATTTCCTCAAAACTTCCGGGAGAACATTACCCTCCTTACCTGTAACACCCATTACGTTGATTGCTTTTTTCACAAATCTTGCCCGATACACAACTCCATCTGCAAGCAGATCAGTATCTCCAAAAGGAAGGATATCACGTTTCTTGAGATTACCAAGCATTATGATAGGTTTGATAGTTTTGCCTCCCGATGTGATCACTTTGGCAATGATTTCTTTAGTAATTTCAACATCAGTAGGCATTGAAATTACTCTTTTTTTCTCATATGTGGAAAGCCTGTAATCAATAAGTTCCTGTGTCATTGCAGTGAATTCATCTCGAAATTCTTCAGGTACATTAAGGTTCAGAGAGAAAAGATTATCCCTGTAATTGAATAAACGGCCCAATTTATTTTCTTGCATTCCTGAGGATATGTGGACAAGATTTCCTTCCCAGTAAGTAAGCCACTTCTGAGGCTCTGGAATGAGAGGATTGGGGAAGAGTTCGGGATCGATATCTTTCTGGAGTAAAGGATTTCTTGCCAATATATTATGAGCCCTGAGGGCAAGACTGTCCAAAGGTATTTTGACGAAAAAAGCGTCTTCTTCAATAAGCGCCTTGATGGTAATGAAAAAGAAACAATTTTTCATTACCATCATTTCAAGCTCTCTAAACCATGAGGGCTCCTTTTCCAGGCAATATCTTTCTTTCTCCATGAGATCACCACGGCTTCCCACAAAAGAGAACCATCCCCCATATCTTGTCCTGATAGCATTGAAAGAAAGTCCTGCCTGTATGAGCTCAGCGGCCAGAATTCGCCTACCGTGAATGAGCCTGTATTCATCATAGATTGTCTCTATAGCTTCTAAGCCTGATATCTTTAGGAACTCCTTCATCATATCAATAAGGCCCATCTCATAAGTGACGGAACAGCCAGGTGGAAGCTCAATGGTATTTTTCTTCACAGATTCAAGAGATCTTGCCAAGGTCATAGTGCCACCGCCAAGCGATAGTAATGTCCTTGGCTTCAGAAGGAAAGAACGATGGTTTCCAATAAAATCAATTATGGTGAGCCTCTCTTTATCTTTTGCAGTTCTGAGGCCTCTTCCCATTTGCTGCAGAAATAATATCGAAGATTCTGTAGGCCGGAGCATAAGGACTGTATCTACATCAGGTACATCAAGGCCCTCATTGAATATGTCCACGGCAAATATTACATCGAGCTCACCTGTTTCAAGTTTAAGAAGTGATTCTGCTCTTGGATCCGAGCCCGCACCAGAATGCACCGATGCTGTTTTATATCCTCCCTTTTCTTTGAAATATCGCGCCATGAAATCCGAATGATGCCTCGAGCAACAGAATGCAATTGTTCGCGTCCCTTTGAGTTTTTTCCAGCTACTGAGAGCCTTCTCAGCTCTTACCTGTGTTTCTACTGCATTTTCAAGCATCTCTGGATCAAATTTTCCGTTTCTCCAGGGAATGTTCTGATAGTCAACCGGATCTTTAATGCCATAATAGGAAAAAGGAACAAGAAGGCCTGCGGTGATTCCAGCGACAAGACTTTTTTCATATACAAGATTGTTTTCACACAGAACCAAAAGATCGCTCTGATCAGTTCTTTCAGGAGTTGCCGTAATCCCTAGAAGAAAGGAAGGGCTGAAGTGGGCTATGAGCTTCCTGTAAGTGTTAGCGCAAGCATGGTGAAACTCGTCGATTATTATATAATCGAAATAACCAGGCTCAAATAGAGAAAGGTTTTGCTTTTTTGAGAGAGTCTGTATTGAAGCAAAAAGCACATCTGCTGCGCTGTTTTTCTCTTTGCCCATGAAAATACCGAGGAAGCTGCCAGGACGCATTTTACGGAAGACTGACTGTGATTGATGGAGAATTTCTTCACGGTGTGCCACAAAGAGAACTCTCTTGAACTCCATTGAATCAAAAGCCGCGAGGTATGTCTTTCCCAGGCCTGTGGCGAGCACTACAAGTCCCGCTTGATAACCTTCTTTACGTGTTTCTCTTAAAGCAGAGAGAGCCTGTTCCTGAATAAAATGAGGTTGAGGTAAATCTGCTGGTGATTCTGGCTCTATGAGTTCAGGTGGTCTGAATATCTTCTTTTCTGAAGTTCTGGTGCAGCGTTCTCTGTATTCCTTAAGCCACTGGAAATCGAGGGGTTTCACGCATTGGTTTGAAAGAAGTTCTTCAAAAGCCTTGTTGATAAAAAGGAATCCTTCAGGATCTTTCTCTGCGTCAATTCTGTAATTCCACTCAATGCCGCTTCCCAGGGCTGAATGGCTTAGGTTGCTTGAGCCTACGAATGCAGATCCTCCTTGATTGTAGTGAAAAATATATGCCTTGGGATGAAAGCTGTCGCATCCGGATTCATAGATATAAGTCCTGATACGGCCGTCCAAAGCCCAGTCCATAAGGAGGTTCAGGGCTTCTACTTCTGTTATATCCAGATAATCACCTGTGAGCACTCGTATGGGAACTCCCCTGTCACGGGCATCAAGGAGAGGACCTTTTATGGCTGTGAGTCCAGAGCTTCTTACAAAGGAGACGACGAGGTCAACTGCCCGAGCTTTGGCAAAGAGCGGACGCAGATGTTCCAGGAAAGGATCGCTTCCTCCCCGGGCAAGGGGCTTTGATCTGAATATCGGGATTATCTTATTTGTCTCCATGCTTTTGTCTGCAGGAATCCGACTTCAACTTTGCAGCTGGGACGATTTCGGGAACGATGAAAATGGAATGCTGTATTAAAGCACCTTCTCTGAAATTCTTCCCATGCTATCTCATTCCTTCACTTTATACTCTCCATTGAGCTTATAATACTTCTCTACAGTGTCACATGGGTGTCAGTGTCCACCAAGGCAAAGAGTGGAAAAGTTGATTTATAGAGGACAGGGGCCATTCTCCTCTTCAGCAAACAATTGGATTTGTCGCTATACTGGCATTCGTAGCACAGGCAAATCCTGTTTGCCGGGAGAATGCCCCTGGCCTCACTCTACACCACAGAGCGCATTTCAGGATTTTTCGATGATGCCGAGCTCTATTGCGCGCTCCACCATTCTTTGCCGTGTCCGCTCCCTTCGTTCCTGGTTCGCTTCCTCTATGGAGCGGAACTTCTGAACTCCTCGCAGCGGGGTATAGCCCGACACCTTCCAGCTGTATTCCCAGAGAGATGAGATACGCCGAGCGAGAGTGGGATCCTCGGAGTTCAGCCACAAAGCGCGCCTAGCCGAGGTGAGGTCACGGAATTTTCGATCTCGGGATCATTCCAGATGGAGCGCAGCGCCCACGAGAACATATTCCACTCTGTGCCCGTCAAGCGCGCTGAGAAGTCGCATCACAAGATTGAAGTCCACGTCATTCTTCTCCCAAAAGGGAAATAGAGTCCTCTGCCAGTAGGAATTCTTTGCAGGCAGAGAGTCTCCTCCAGGAGTGCTGCGAAGAAGGATTGAATACGAAAAGTTTACACAATTCCGAAGAGATGAAATATCGGGGTAATACCCGGGCAATATTGTTCCTGTATGATCGATGGAGAGCCATCATTCACTGCAGGAGCATCACCCTCAATGCCTTCCCCTTGGATTGAAGTGCCAGATGACTGGCTGGACGATGAATACTCGAATCATTCGGGATACAGAGTTTTTCAAGAGTATTTCGGATTAAGAGCCAGGCCTGGAGTTATCAACGAATATCTTCTTGGCTCAGGTATTTGCAATTCAGCGCAGATTGAGGTAGAAAGATTCAGCGCGAAGGAAATATCCGGCAGATTGAAGATCAAAAGCACAATGAAAGTCACAGGGCCCTTGAAGCTTGGCGGTACAGGAACTGACAAAATAAGGATTCACAGAACGATTGATAACAAGATATGCAAGTTTGATTTAATGGACGCAAGCAGAGTGCGAATCGAAGGTTTCGGCGTAGAGTATTATCGCAGAGTAATCCCGTTATTGAGAAAACTAGGAATAGAGACAATAAAAACTGACCCCACGACGACAGCAGAGCGCTCAAAGGAAGAATACAATTTAATCGGGGCATATGTATGGAGCTTCTATGGTTATTCCAACGATGATATGAAAGAGACACTGAATCAGTATGCTGATTACCTCAAGAAAGTAAGAGGAATTAAGCTTACTCCAGATCGGGAAAATAAAATCATGAGCATTACAAGAATGTGCAAGTTGGCAAAAAACAAGCTCCCCAATGGCGAAAAGACAGGGAAGAAGTTCCTTATGGGCATGGATGCCCATGATAAACCTATACGCCCTGTATGGTGGAGCGGGACACACCAGGATATCAACGACGAAAGCACTGATGAGATGTCAGAATTGATAGACCATCTTCTTGATAGAATCAAGCAGAATTGACTTATTGTCAATGATACGCTATAATAAAATTGAGGTGATTCTATGGCTGACTATGCAGATCACAGTGAAATTGAACTGATAGAAAGAAAATATGCGAGTTATCCCGACAGCATGGAAATAACTGGTATGTGCTATGATTTAGGCATTAAAGAAGATAACCTCAGGACCATCAAAGAAGATGACGCCTGGGCATATTACCATGAACTGAAGGCCATGATAGAAGCAAAGCAGCGAAAGAGCGCGTAAGAAAAGGTAATGACTTGACGAAGCCCGGCCCGGGGCTTTTTTAGTTCCGAATGAATTTCTTGATAAAGCTCGTCAT
Organism: Candidatus Eremiobacterota bacterium; assembly: GCA_031082125.1. NCBI lineage: Bacteria > Bacillati > Vulcanimicrobiota > Vulcanimicrobiota bacterium. The sequence goes on along the minus strand of JAVHLM010000022.1, from coordinate 84,059 downwards.
CGTCATCTTCGTCCCCGATCTGGCACTTCTCATAGATATCTCCGTCGGTGCACTCCATGGCTTCACCCAAGTGGTTCGAGAGGCTGAAGACGAAGGAGGGTTGAATACGAAAAGTTTACACAATTCCGAAGAGATGAAATATCGGGGTAATACCCGGGCAATATTGTTCCTGTATGATCGATGGAGAGCCATCTTTCACTGCAGGAGCATCACCCTCAATGCCTTCTCCTTGGATTGAAGTGCCTGACGACTGGCTGGACGATGATTATGCCAGGGATAGGGCTTACCAGAGAATTCAGAGGTATTTCCGAAAAACAGTGAAACCTCAAATTATAAATGAATATCTTCTGGGAGAAGGAAAGAATCATAGAAGAGAAGCCTTAAAAGTGAACTATGTCAAGTTTGAAATAGATTCTAAGGGCATACTTCAAATTTTTGCCAGAATGGCTTGCAAGGCCTATGACAAGAATGGTAAAACGGTGACCGGGGGAGGCACGATCAAGAGATCCCTTAATCGCAAGAATAGGGAAGTGCACTTTACAGAGATGCTCCCTGACGATTACAAAACAAGACCTTTCCCTAAGGGCTTTTCATATCTGTATTATCGGAAATCCATACCGCTGCTGAGAAAACTGGAATACTCCACCATAAAAACTCATACATACAGCAATGGAGGAGTAGATCACAATGGCAGAAAAGGAATTTTTTGATAAAAATGTTGGATATGGCGATGCTGGTGAAGAAAATTTACTCGAAATGGAAAATGAAAAAAGAAAAACCCGTCCTTCAGTATCAGAAATGTTAGGAATGTGCCGTGCGTTGGGATTAGAGTGCGACCCTCTGAGAGATATCTCAGAAGATGACGCCTGGGCCTACTACCGCGAACTCAAGGCTCTGCTTGAAGCAAAGCAGCGAAAGAGCGCGTGACGCACCCGCTCCGCCTTTTGAAATTCACTGAGCATTTTGCTACAATACCAGAGAGGACTGGACAATATGGTGAATAACTATACAGCGAAATATACCAAGATCAGTTCAGGATATATGGGGCAGCTTGTGGAATGGGCTGAAGTTGTTACCGAGGGAAAAGACATTGAGGAATGCCGGAGTATGCTCAAGGACGCATTGAAAGAGATGGTTCTTGCATACAAGGATATGGGTAAGGAGTTACCCCAGGGAGGGCACTTAATGAATTATGCAAGCAAGCAGGGCTGAATCCAAAGTTCTGAATGCAATGAACGCTACTTCAGGCCCAGGACCCTCCGGGCGTTTTTCCACGCTATTTTCTCCAGGTCCGGCCTGCTCACCGGCAGGTGCGTCAGGAAGTCCACGCCAGCCCTGTTCGATTCATTCGGCCAGTCCACCGAGAAGAGCACGTTGTCCACGCCGATGGTTCCTATTGCGCACAGGACCGACTGAGGCGAGAAGTTCCCGCTCGTCGTGACGAGCATGTGTTCCCTGATATACTCGGCAGGTGATTTCTTCAGCTTCCTCTGCCTCGCGAACAGAGAGAGGCGGTTGTCGATTCTCTCGAGATTGTAGGGGATTGACTCTCCCAGGTGGCCCAGGATTATCCTGAGCCCCGGGAAATGATCAAATACCCCGGCGGCAAGTATCCTCAGAAAATGGCAGCTTGCATCCACCATGAAGCCCCAGACCGGGGCCGCGAGCTCCTCGTGCCCCTTAAAATACGTCTCCATCAGCGAGGGGAGGGGGAAGCCCGGATGGAGGTAGATCGGCACATTGAGCGCCTGGGCGCATTCAAAGACAGGCCAGTATTTCCTGTCATCCAGAAACTCGCCGCTCACCGTGCCGGATATGAGGGCGCCCACAAAGCCAAGCCTGGTGACAGTCCTTTCAAACTCCGCGACAGCCGCTTTCGGATCCCCAAGGGGCAGGGTGGCAAATGCCGCGAAGCGCTCAGGGTGTCTTTTTACCGCTTCAGCAGCCAGGTTGTTTGCCTCAGTGGCTCTCCGAAGAGCCTCTTCCGCATCGGAAATATGCGGACCCGAATATGAGAGGACCTGCATGGTGATACCCGCCTCGTCCATCGCGGCAATGCGCCCCTCTCCCAGGTCAAGGTAAGCCTTGATCACATCGGTGCCTATGAGCTCCGCAGACGCATCAATGGTCATTTTCACCACATCCGTATCGGTAAGTGATCCTGTGACCTTCTCCGTGACAAAGCCCTCTTCCAGAGCGATGATCTTCATGGCCCCTCCTCCTGAACACGATGATTTTCATTGAAGCATTTCTGCGGAATGCCCGATTCCCCTTTATATGTCACTAAGAGGGTACAGGCCGAGGCAGGAAAAAATCCCCGGTGGTGTAAAAGAGGAAGAGAGTATCCCTATGGAAGGGGGCAGGGCAGATGGCCATAATCTGCAAAGGCTGCGGGACCGTGAATGGAGACGGAGAGGCGAAATGCCACTCCTGCGGAGCGGCGCTGTCCTCACCTCAGGGAACCAATGAGCTGCTCCTTCAGAGCCAGACACTGCTGGACCAGGGCCAGACCGACGATGCTCTTGCCGTGCTTGACCAGGTGCTGCAGACAGATCCCCGCTCCCAGGATGCATGGCTTCTGAAGGCCTCGGTCCTCCAGGGCAGCGACCGGTGGGAGGAAAGTCTCGGCTTCATTGACCGGGCGCTGGAGCACCATGGAGAGAGCGCCGAGCTGTGGTTCCTGAAAGGGAACGCCCTCGACGCTCTCAACGCGACGCCGCCCTCCAGCAGGGGATCGAAGTCCTGGAACCAGATTGAAGAGGCGATCCGCTGCTTCAGGAGATGCCTGGACCTCAATGCCGGCTTTGCCGTCGCCTGGTTCTCGACGGGGCAGTCCGAGGAGAAACTGGGACGCACTCATGACGCCATGGAATCCTATGAGAAGTTCCTCTCCCTGAATCCTGGCGAAGAGCTGGAGCCCCAGAAGGAGCACGCCCGCGAGCGCCTCTCCACGAGAAAAAAAGAGGCCGCACCACCGGCCCCGGAAAGTAAACCAGCACCGGAGAGCAAGCCGGCCTCGGAGAGCAAGCCGGCACCGGAGAGCAAGCCTGCACCGGAGAGGAAACCTGCCCCGGAGCACAAGGAGGAAAAGCCCCAGACATGGCTTGATCGCCTTGCTCACGCCGGACCTGAGGACTTCCTCGCCTTTTTCGATATGACCCTGCAGCGCAATCCTGAAGATCCCCGGGCCTGGGTGTCGAAAGGGTACGGCCTCGAAGGCGTGGGGCGTGATGATGAAGCCCTTACCCACTATGAAAAAGCCATAGAGCTTGATCCCGGGAGCTCCGATACCTGGACCCGCAAAGGGACGCTCCTCGCCAAGATGACAAAATTCAGTGATGCCTTGAAAGCCTTCGATAAGGCTATCGAGCTCGATCCAGGGGCAGAGCTTGCCTTTTACCGCAAGGGCGTCCTGCAGCAGAGGATCGACAGATTCCAGGATGCGCTTCAGACCCTCAGGCAGTTTATTCAGCTCAAGCCGCCTGATTCCGAGTGCCACGAGCTGGCGGATGCGAAAAAGCGTGTAGAGGCACTGGAAAAAAAGACCGCCAGGTAAAGCCCCTCCCCGCAGGAAAGAGGAACAAGTGAGCCCGCCTTCAGAACAGAACTCAGATGCCGCGCTTCCCGAAGAGAGCCAGGGAGGAGAGGCCACAGTGACCCTGATCGCCACGGCCACCTTCGGCGTGGAGAAAGTGGTGAAGAACGAGCTCAAGGCCCTTGGCTATGACGATCTCAAAGGGGCTGAGGGGAGAGTTGAATTTCAGGCACCCTTTGATGACATACCGAAGCTGAACCTCTGGCTCAGGAGCAGCGACAGGCTCCTGCTGAAGATGGGGGAGTTCAAGGCCCTCACCTTTGAAGAGCTTTTCGAAGAGACCCGGGCCCTCCCCTGGGAACAGTACATCACGGAAAGAGCGAAATTCACCGTGAAGGGGAAGGCCGTAAAGTCAACGCTGGGAAGCATAAGGGCCTGCCAGGCAATCGTCAAAAAGGCCGTCGTCGAGAAGCTGAAAAGCAAATACCATGTAGAATGGTTCGAGGAGACAGGCGCCGAGTACACCATACAGGTGGCTATGCACAGCGATATAGCCCTTCTCACGATTGACACATCTGGGACGGGCCTTCACAAGAGAGGATACCGTAAGAAATGGGGAGAGGCGCCGCTCAAGGAGACCCTGGCAGCGGCCCTGGTGCAGCTGAGCTACTATGACAGGGAGAGGCTCCTTGTGGATCCGCTCTGCGGCTCAGGGACAATCCTGACGGAGGCGGCTCTGATAGCCAGAAATATCGCGCCGGGACTTACAAGGGAGTTCGCCTCGGAAGAGTGGCCCCAGTTCAGCGTGAATGCCTGGAGCGACGCGAGGCGCTCGGCACGCGAAGCCATAATCACCGGAGGGGAGCTCAGGATATTCGGGTACGATATCGATGAAAAGTGCATAGAGGCATGCAGAATCAATGCCAGGAACGCCGGCGTCGAGAAAGACATCACCTTTGAGAGAAAGGATATCAAGGACCTCTGGATTGACAAGCATTACGGCATCATGATATCGAATCCCCCTTACGGGATGAGAATGGCCGACTTCAAGGAGATTAACGAGATTTATATCACCATTCACAAGATGTTCAAGAAGAAGAACGGCTGGTCCGTCTACATCCTGACCGCGGACGAGCTTTTTCCCAACTACTTCAAGCGGGCCCGGCCCGACAGGGTGAGAAAGCTTTTTAACGGCAAAATTAAAGTGAACTACTACCAGTATTACGGCGAGAGGCCCGACGGGGAGACCCGGGGATAACCATGCCAATTTTCCCCCGGGAGGCCCGAGAGGATTTTCCCGGAAGGGCATATAATTAAGAGCAGGTATGCCCCTGATTTTCGCCGGGTGGGGGCCTCACCATACCAAAGGAGGTTTTCAATGCTGCCTGTACAGAGAGCTTTTATTGCCCTGTTTCTGATGGTTTTCACGCTTTTCCTCGCGGGAGGGTGCACCTCGACAGGAGGAGATTCCTCGGTACCTTTAAATTTCGCCGGTTCCGACATGTACTGGAAAGTTCTGGGCTCCTATGGTTTCTCGCCGGGCGCTGTTGAGCACACCTCCCTTGCCTTCCAGGGAAGCGCTCCCTGCGTAGCCTTTACCGATAATAATAATAACAACAAGGCGACGGTCATGAAGTACCAGGGAGGCGCCTGGACAGCCCTGGGGGCGGCAGGTTTCTCGGCAGGATCCTGCACCTCTCCGTCGCTTGCCATTCAGAGCAGCGTCCCTTACGTGGCTTTTATTGACGGCGCCAACGCCGGCAAGGCCACGGTAATGAAATATGATGTCAACGGCTGGGCTCTTTATGGCGCTGCAGGTTTCTCCCCCGGCGCCGTGGAGTCGCCGTCCATTGCCATTCACAACGGGGTCCCCTACGTAGGCTTTGTCGATGTGGCCAACGGCAGGAAGCCCTCAGTGTGGTATTATTCAGGGGGAGCCTGGCAGCAGATAGGCACTATTAATGCCGCTGTTGGCGGGTCAGCCAGCAACCTCATGCTGAAGGTCTACGAGGGAACACCTTACGTGGCCTTCGTTGACCAGGGGTACGGCAACAAGGCCACCGTCATGAAATACAGCGGGAATACCTGGGAATACGTGGGCCTTCCGGGCTGTTCGGCGGGAGAAGTCGAGTGCATATGCCTTGCCATCCCTGACGGCGTCGCCTACATAGCCTTCAAGGATAACGCCAATGGCGGGAGCCCCTTGGTGATGAGATTACGTGAAGGGGCCTGGGAGGGCATGGGCCCCGGCATCGCTTTCTCGGCTTCAGAGGTAAACGCGGTCTCCCTCCAGGTCTACCGTGGGACCCCTTACGTGGCGTTCTCTGACCGGTCGGTCTCAGGAAAGGCCTCAGTGATGGCCTATGATCTTGGAATATGGAAATATCTCGGCCAGCAAGGCTTTTCTCCTGGAGGGGCAGGAAGCACCTCTCTCCATATTTACAGCGGCGTGCTTTATCTTGCCTTCAAGGATAATGCCAACAGCGGCAAAGCATCTTTGATGTATTTCCCCTATCCTATGAACTGAGCCCGCAGGTGCTGTTGACGGAGCCTCAGCGCCTCTTAGCAGGCCGCCGCGGCGCTGCTTCAAGGGGATTCTCCGGCCAGTAGTGGCGGGGATAGCGCCGTGAAAGCTCTCTCCTGACGGAAGGGTAGGTCTTCTCCCAGAACCCGGCAAGGTCGGAGGTGACCTGCACGTCACGGCCGTTGGGGGCACGCAGGTGCACCACGAGGGGTGTGGCGCCGCAGCCGATGAGAGGCGTGGCCTTCATACCGAAGAAATCCTGGAGGGGTGCCGCCACCGAGGGAGCCTTCCCCTTCTCGTAGGAGATCCTGACGCTCTTTCTTGTCCCTATTGAGATATGAAGGGGAGCATGGGATGAGAGGGCCTTTTTCATCTCAGGCGAGAGAAACTCGTCGATATAGTCCTCAAGCGGCCTGGACCTTATCTCGGCAAAGCCCTTTTTCCCCCTGGCCAGGGAGCGCAGCAGCTCCTCAAAAAGGGCTCCCTTGAGGTCAGGAAAGTCAAGAGAAATTCCCCATGCCTGTGCCAGGTCCCTTCGCGCGTCATAGGAGGCAAGGGCGCTTTCGCTATCAAAGGGGCGGGGCCAGCCCCGCCTGAGCTCCTTCAGGAGCACTTCGGAGGCAGGGCCTTCCGGCGGCACAGGCGCCCGTTCCTCAAGCACCAGCTCCCCATAAGAAAGGATCCTGCTGCAGCGGACCCGCTCGTTTCCGTCATCCCAGAGGCAATGCTCTTTCTCGCTCAGGAAGGGCGGGCCCGAGAGCACAAGGAGCTCCGGCGGCACCTCCTGGGCTGTCCTGATCCTGAGGGCCGAAGCGGCATTGCGGCTCTTCTCGTCTGCCTCTATGGCCAGAAGCCACTGGGACTGTTTCACCACGCTCTCGCCTGAGAGGATGCCGCCTCCTCCCTGGCAGAAATTGAGCTCCCTGCGCCCAGCACCCCTTTTCCCCGTGCGCCTTGCCTGGGCCACCCTGTCGGGGAAGCCCGCCATGAGAGCCTCGGCAAGCTTCTCATCGGAAAGGGGCGCCAGGGCTTCTCTGTAAGAGCATCCCTCAAGGCGGCAGAGCTCCCTGAGAGAGAGCCTTATCCTCGTCGCCCTGCGGTTGTCAACGAGCCGCGCAATAGAGGGAGGAAGCTTTCTCTCTTCAAATGCCGCCAGGGCATCACGCTGGAAGCTCACGTCTCCTGCGGCTATGACGCCCGGATCCTCATCCCTCAGCAGAAGCATCCCCTCGGAAATGAGGGCGGCGGCAGCGAGCACCTGGGGCGCTGCGCCCAGTTTACGGCCTTCGACGACGGCCCGTGCGAGCCTTGGATGGAGCGGGAGCTCTGCCATGAGGCGTCCTGTTTCGGTAATGCTTCCCCTGCCGTCAAGAGCGCCCAGCATGGAGAGCAGCTTCAGTGCCGCGTCCATGAGATCACCGGGAGGTGCCTGAAGCCATGGAAGCTTTCCATGCAGGGGCTCCCGGAGGCCGAGCTTTTCAGCGAATGAGGCAAGGTCAAGCAATCCCTGCGAGAGGTCGCATCGCTCTATCTCGGGCTTCTCAAAAGGTGGCCTCCTGGTGAAGTCATGGAGCGTAAAAAGCCTTTTCACTGTTCCCGGCGCCGTTCTGGCGGCACGGCCGGCCCTCTGGAGCGCCGAGGCCTGGCTCACAGGCCTCACCGTGAGGGTGGGAAGACCGCTCCAGTGCGCAAAGCCGGCAATGCGGGCAAGGCCTGAGTCAACGACGGCCGTGACGCCCTCGACAGTGACGCCTGTCTCGGCCACATTTGTCGAGAGGATGATCTTCCGCTTCCCCTGGGGGGTGAAGACCTTCTCCTGCCCGGCAAGGGGAATCTCCGAGCGCAGCTCAAGGAGAAGGGCCCCCTGGGCCGCTGCATAATCACTCAGAGCCTCCATTGAAGCCCTTATCTCGGCCGCGCCGGGAAGAAACACGAGGATATTTCCCGGCGGGCTGGCTTTCGGGAAAAGCTCTTTGACGGCATGCCTCACCTGGTGATGAAGGGGGGAATCGTCGGCGTGCTGAAGGTGCTCCACGGAGAGGGGAAAAGGCTTTACGGGGCAGGAGATGACAGGAGCCTGGGGCAGGTTCGCGGAGAGGGCTGCACGGTCGATGGTGGCTGACATGAGGACAAGCTTCAGGTCGGGCCTGAGCCTTCCCTGGAGGATCCTGAGCGCCATGAATGCCATATCGGTATGGAGATGGCGCTCATGGAACTCGTCCAGGATCACGCAGCTTACGCCCTGAAGGGTGGGATTTCCCTGAAGCTGCCTGAGAAGGAGGCCCTCAGTGAGATAGAGGAGCCTGGTGGCCCCGCCATGGGCACCCTCAAAACGCACCTGGTATCCTGCCGTGGCGCCCGGGTCCTCGCCCAGCTCACAGGCAACACGCCTGGCAGCATAGCGGGCCGCTATGCGCCTTGGCTCCAGGATAAGGATCTTACCGGGAAGTGCTTCAATGAGCGCCGGGGGGATCCTTGTGGTTTTGCCGCTTCCCGCTGCCGCCTCCACGATCACGATACTGTTCTCTCTGACTGAATCAAGGATCTGCCCAAGGAAGCTGTCAATCGGGAGAGGGAGCATAGGCGTCCTCTTTCAGCTCATCTGCAGAGCGCCGCTGAGTCACCTCTCCGGGGGAGGATTCCCGGCGCCAGGGAGCTCATGGTGCCCTTGCTTACCCCGCGGTAGGTCTTCTCTATGGTGAGGTAGCCTATGAGGTAAAAGTAGCCTCCCTTCGGCGTGACCAGGTCCCTGGCGAAGTCCGTCCGGTATCTTGCTATCATGTAGCGGTCACCGGGCCTGATGTCGGCCTCCTCGCCGGCATCGAGGTAAACGCGCCCGTCCTCTTTCACCTCGGCAATCTTATGGGGGAAGCTGCCCTGGGTGAGGCCCAGGGGCTCAAGAGGCCTTGAAGCCTCTTCTGCCTTCCGTGCCGCAGTGAGATAATCCTTCACCACGGGGGAGCAGCTGCTGTCCTCAATGGCTTTCTCGTAGAAGGTCGAAGCTTCCGAAGGCTTGAGGGCATGCTCGGCGGCGATGCCCATGTTGGTCAGCAGCTTCCAGTCGCCGCCATGGGATGAAAGGGTCTCCTTCCAGACATTGAGAGCCTTTTCCCAGGCGCCCTGCCTTGCGAGATCGGTGCCCGGCCCCTCCTGGAGGGCCCGGACTTTTGAGATATAGCAGGGGATGAAACGGTCCCTCATCTCCTCGAAAAGGCGGTCTGCCATGATTGCCAGCATCTCGTCGCCCCGGGGCATGGGGTATTTTTTGAGGCGGTCGAACCAGTAGAGGCCGTCGCGCCTTCCCTCATTGTAGTAAAAGCTTTCGGGCATATAGTCATAGTCGTACGGCATGAAGAGCGGGACGGTGGCAGCCACGCGGCCGGAGTACCCGTCAATGACCTGGAGCGTCACCGCAAGCGAGCCCTGGCGGTGAAGAAAGGGCCTGGGTATGGCCCACACAGGCAGGAAACGACGGGGGCAGTAGCCCCTTATTATGAATATGCCCGAGTACCCCGTGGTATCGGCGTTCACGAGGTCCCTGTTGAAGCGGAGATCGGAAAAGAAATAACCTTCCGCTTTTCCGCAGATGAGGAAGTCAACGCCAAGAGCGCCTGCAAGCTCAACAGCCTTTTCAGGAGCGATTTCCTTCTGCACGTCGGGAAGGGTTCCTCCGGCGACCCTGAGCGCCTCATCGGGGCCTTTTACGGTGAAATAGCCGAGAGAGCGGAGATATTTTGTGAGGGATCCCGCAATGGCTGAACCGGTCTCGCCGCTCAGCCCTCCAAGGCCGAGCACTGCCAGTGACCTGGCATCCTGCAGCTTCCCGCCGCCCTTTTCGTATTCATTGAGGCCGGCGGTGATTCTCTCCTTGTCGCATCCGGCAGAGAGCGTGAGGGCGGCAATCACCAGGAAGGCCAGGGCGATGGGAAGGCACCTTCCCTTGCGGGAATGGCCTGGCAGGCAGGGAAATTTCAAGGTGAAAGGCTCTTTTCTCACAGGTCCTCTCTTTTTCATGGTTTTCTCATTACTTCTTCCATAAGAGGAGAAAACCTTTCAGCGCATATAAAAAGGAGCCCCTCCGGGAGGGGCTCCTTTTGAAGGCTCAATGTCCTATTTCACGTGGCCGGGATTGTTGATGGCATCGGTGAGGATTTTGGTTCCAAGCACCACCCCGGTGGTAAGGGCTCCATAGGCGCTGAGTGCCGGTATAGCCGTGAGGAGGCAGGAGACGCCAAGCACGGCATCAAGAGAGCCACTTATTATCTTGAGCGAGTTTCCTTCCTTGATCCCCTGGTAAAGCTCATGACCGCTCTTGAGGAATATCATGCCTGAGGCAAAACCTGACATCCAGGGAGCCATCTTGCCCATGAGGCTCTCAGGCGCGACTCCTGCGGCTCCTGGCGGTACTGCCGCTCCGGGAGTGGCAGGCGCGGCGACCTGGGCGGCAGCCTGATGTGAGCTTATGCCGCCGACGATTGCATTGGCCGCTGCAGCGCTGTACGCAGGAATACTGTACCCGAGGCCCAGCGGGGAGAATTCCGTTTTTACGGGCGGCGGCTGAGGCGGCGGCTGAGGCGGCGGCGGCTGAGGGTCCTGGGGGGGCTGCGACGGCTCATCGGCTTTCGAGGCGCCCGTCCTGTAATACCCCTGCGGTCCCTGACCCACAGAGCTGAAATTACCTATTGTCATAATGTTCACTCCCATGCCCTTGAAAAAGAGCTTTATTCTTCTGCCTGCGGCATTTCTCTTTACAGAAACATTTTCTCATGATCCCATGTAAACAGTCAAGCAGAATTTTGTGAGAATTTGTTAACACCTGTTCTCTCCAGCCCGTACACGAGAGGAGGTATCAGGATAATCTGCAGGGCTATGCCCGGAAGGGACGAGAGCAGGCCGGCCGTGAGGGGATAGAGGATACCGATGCCTTTCAATCCCAGCAGGGGCAGCATGAAGTACCCCATGAGGCCCCAGATGAGCCTGGCGGAAATGAGGGTGATAATCAGTGCGGCATAGACATGGTTCCCCAGGGGGCGGTAGCAGGCCCCGGCAAGAGCGCCTGCAAGCGAGAGCTCCACCATCATTGCGGGAGCGACGGGAGGGGCAAGGGGAGGCATACCGGTAAGAAAGGAGGAGATGAGGGGAGTCAGCATTCCTATGACGAGGCCGTACTGCCACCCCATGAGCATCCCCCCCGCTATCACGGGAAGATGCATGGGGAGAAAGGCTTTGCCAAGCCCGAAACAGTGGAAAAGAAGGGGAAGGAGAACGCCGCAGGCAATCCATACCGCGGAATAGGCAATGAAAGTGATCCGGCTCTTCACATTGCTTCCCGCGCTTCCCATGCCACATCCTTTCAGCAGACGAAGTGATCGCACTGGCTGCAGAGCTCCAGCGCGGAGCGCCCCTCCAGCAGCGCCGTACGGGCCACGCGGTAGGCTTCCCCTCTCCAGATGGCCTCAAGGGCGTCCTTTGAGGCATCGCCAAGCGTCACCTTTCCCAGGGCATCCTGGCAGCAGAGGCTCACCTTGCCGTCGGGCCTTATCACGAGCTGCGTGAAAGGGAGGGCGCATGATGACCTGAGAGCCGAGGTGAGCCTGCGCCTGTTCCTGGCTTCCCCGCCCCTGGTCTTCCTTATGGCATTTTTTCTCCTGATGAATATCTTCACTTTTTGCTGGAGCTCAGGAGTTCCCTCGATGAGCTGCTGTATTTCCACAAGCGGTCTGATGAGGGAAAGGCGGTCATCGTAATTGTCGATTATCAGCTCGTCCAGAAGCTCTGCAAGCTCCAGGAAGCTGTCCCTGGTGAGGAGAATGCCGTTGGTGCAGAGGTTGATGCGGGCCTTGGGAAGGGCAGCCCTTGCGGCGCGGTGGAACTCCAGGATTCTCTTGTCAAGGAGAGGCTCATTATTTGAATAGAGCGCGAGAGCTCCGCGGTAATCCAGCCCTTGCAGCTGGCCGATAATCCCCCTGAAAAGGCCTTCGTCCATCAGGCGGTATTCCCTGCGGTCATCGCGGGCGTTCACCGGGCAGAATGAGCAGGTGTTGTTGCAGCGGTTCAGTGTCTCCAGTTCCACGCTGTCAAAGAGGGGAAAGGGCTCCACGGCAAGGATGGAATCTATCTTGTCCCTGATGGCCTTACGGTATTTCCTGTCCTCCTTGCGCACCTGCCTCTCAAGGAGGGCATGGTAAATGCCAGGCAGAACACGCTCAATCCGAGAGCGCATCTTTTCAAGCACCGGAGATGGTCTTATCAGGTAGCGGGCCATTATCAGGGTTTCCTCCCTGGGATAGAATTATGCCACACCGGGGGAGGGAAGTCAAGGGAAAAACGAGGAGGATGATTTGCTCCAGTATGGAATTGAGAGATAAGTGGGACTTTTTTCTCCAGGCTGTGCCATGAGTTTCACCAGGGAGGGACACTTGCCATGGGGTGGGACAGAAGAAGAAAAGCCAGAGGCTTTACCTTGATAGAGCTTCTTATCATGTGCTTTATCCTTGGGGTTCTTGCATCGGTCCTGATGACCAACTTCAAGATCGCCATCATCAAAACAAGGGCCGTGGCCTGCAAGTCCAACCTCAGGAACATAGCCATGTCGCTCCAGATGTATTACAATGACAGTGACGGATTTTACCCCTCATCGCTCAACTATGTGACTCCCCATTACATGAAATTGCTGCCCCGCTGCCCCGCGGCAGGCCTGGACACTTATTCGGAAGGATACGAGATCCGGGAGGACTGCAAGGCATTCACGGTAAACTGCAAGGGTTCCTACCACATAGAGTACGGTTACAAGGCCGACGAGCCTTATTACACCAGCGCCGGCGGACTCTTTCCTCTCAAGTGATCACTTTTTCTTTCTTTCGCGGAGCTGTTTTTCCATTTGCTTGATCTGGTCTCTCTGTCCCCCTGCCTTGTAAATCACGAGGTGCTGCTTTGCAAGGGTGACCAGCATTGAATCACAGGTGACCTGGTACTTGGGCTCATTGATGATGAGGGTGAACATCCTGTTTCCCTGGGAAAAGGTGAGGAGCTTCCCGTTCAGGTTGATATAAGTGAGCTCCTTGAGAGGGACCTTCTCAATGTCCTTTTTAATGTAGATATCCTTGAGGTCGGCCCGGGAGATATCGACGCTCTTCTTTTTTACAAGGAGCACGTCCAGCACTTTGAAGGCCACGAGCCCCCCGAGCACACCGCCGACTCCGCCCATTATTGATGCGCCAGCGTTTCCAAGGATCATGCCGCCTATATAGGAGAAGATGAATCCCCCCAGGAGGGCAAAGGGAACGACAAGAAGCACGAAGTTGGTGACCCTGACGAGGGGGACTAGAAAAAAGTGCGTTTTTGCCACGATAAACTGGAAATAATCGCTCTCTTTCGCGACAAGGGGTATTTCCCCGACAATATTTGCATCCACAGGCATCACCCCCCCGGCTGGCATGGGCATAGAGTTCTCCCTGTATATTCTATGCCGGTAAAAAATCTCCTCGCGTATCCCTTAAAGTCATGCCCTCATTCGATGACCATGGTTTTTGCCCTCTCTTCAAAGGAATTCTCGTCAGGATTGGTGGCGGCGTCTTTTCAGAGGCCTGCCTTGCGCCTGAGGGCCGATTTCGGGCAGGCAGCGATGCAGTCCCCGCAGGCAATGCACTCCGCACCTCCTATTTCCTTGCGCACATCAAGCTCAACGGGGCAGGCCTTGTCGCAGATCCCGCAGTTGACGCAGGCATCCTGGTCGAATGTCAGGCGGATCAAGGCCAGCCTGCTTGTGAGGGCATAGAGGGCTCCCAGGGGGCAGAAAGTCCTGCAGAAAGGGCGGGAGATAAATACCATCAGAACCAGGAACAGCCCAAGGATGAGGAACCGCGTGACATGGCCGCGGTACATCGAATTCTGGATCCCTCCCTTTACGGAATAGGAGGGAAGAGTGGCCGTGAGGGTGCCGTTCGGGCAGATTTTGCAGTAATAGAGGAGAGGAACAAGTGGCGACTGGCCTGCAATGCTCTGGGGAGACTCTATGGTGATATCCGCCTCGGCAAGCCTGTCGGGAAGCACTGGAGCAGGGAGGTCCCGGGTTTCACCCGGGGCGACCGAAACTCCGTCAAAGGACCTGGAGAATATCTGCTGCACCTTGGTGTTTCCCTTCTCCATGAAGGTGAAGGTGAGGGACGGGTTCTCCACGGGCGCTTTGCCAAGGTTTTTCACCGTTACTGCTGCCTGGAGGGTGCCGTCATCTTTTTGCTGGATTGCCGCCTTTTCAATCTGCAGGTACCCTGAGGGTTTGAAACCAAGGAGGAGGGGGAATAAAAAGACAAGAAGAGCCAGAGCTCCATATTTGACGAGGCGGAGCGCTTTCGGGAGCCTGAGCTTTTTCACGGGGATTTTCGCGATAAGGTCCTGGAGGAGGCCGAAGGGGCATATGAAGCCGCAGACATGGCGCCCGACAAAGGCTCCCACGAGAAAGACCGAGCCCAGGGCGAGAAAGGGGAACCTTCCCAGGGCAAGGGTGAATGAAGTGACGCCCACCGGGCAGGCAAAAGTAGCCCAGGGGCACCCATGACAGGTAAAACCCGGTGAGCAGATCTTTCTGAACTTTATGCCCAGAGCTCCCAGGTACAGGGCTGCCGTGGAAAAGAGTGCGGTGAGAGTCCGCATCTTGAAAAGGCCTTTTTTCCTGGTGCCCATCTTCACTCCTTGTCTCTCCCAAAGATCATGCGAATTCTCCCCCTCTGCCCGATTTCCTGCAGGGAGTCCCCCTTTGACAGGAGCGCCTCCAGATGCTAAAATCGATGAAGGAGGGTCCCATGAAGAAACCTGCATTTTTCAGAGCGCTCTTTCTGCTTCTCTGTATCGGCGTGCTGGCTTTCAGCCTTCTCTATGAGCGGTATGATGTGCATGGGCTTGTCTCCCCGTCCCGGAAAACGCTGAAAGGCGGCGACTTTATTGAGGTTGCCACCAATGACGGTGTGATCAGGAGCGGAGGGAAGTTCTATGATATTTACAGCATTGCCGGGATCAGCGTGAAAAAAGACCAGGACGGGAATATTACGGTCCTCTCGGCCACGTCTTCG
Organism: Candidatus Eremiobacterota bacterium; assembly: GCA_031082125.1. Lineage (NCBI taxonomy): Bacteria > Bacillati > Vulcanimicrobiota > Vulcanimicrobiota bacterium. The sequence continues at coordinate 68,932 of JAVHLM010000022.1, read as the reverse complement.
GAATCCACGCAGACAAAGGACTGCAAGACCTGAAAATGAATCTCCGCCGGGCCTTCCTGTGGACAGGGCGGCCTCGTGGAGTGAGCCCCGGCCAGCCTCAGCGGATGGTGATCCAGACCTCGTTCTTTGCCTCAATCCTGAATCCTGCCGTATTCCCGAGTGCGGCCATCAGCCCGCTGTAGCTCTCATCCTTTTTCTCGTTCATCTTCTCGAGCTGCTCATCGGAAAAGTCCATTTTATCCACGTCAATGTCGATGAGGACCACGCGGTTTCCCTCCGAGAAGGAGGCGTTGGTCTCCACGATGGTGCCCTCTGCCTGGACGGCCAGAAAGAGCTTCATTCCCTTGAAGAGGGTTTTGAACACTCCGAAGGCCTCCCGCTGTTTTTCCAGGCTGACGGTTTCGGGAGCATCGCTGCGGGGAAAGAGCTTCCTGCCCATGCTGAGCTCAGGCACCTTGATGATGAGCTTTGACGGTGCGCCTTTCTGGAAGGTCATCGCGTAAGTCCTGAGTGCCTCACCGCTCCCTCCTCCTCCGAGGTCATCGACTGAGCGGTGGGCAATGATGAGGGCGTTCACGTCAGGGAAACCGTACTGGACCTCGAAACCCTCTCCTCCTTCGAGGAGGAGCTTTCTGCTGCCGAGGTAAGTGACCCCTTTGCCGAAGTCTTCAGCTTTCGCTTTGAGCTTCCCTTCATCATAAAGGGAAAGGGCTTTCTTTATCTCCCCGGCAGTCCCCTCCGGCCCGTCAGAGGGGGGCGCCTTGTCCTTGGCGGCCTTCAAGCTCTTATCCACGCTCTCTTTCATGTTCTTTTCCATCGAGGTAATCATGTCTACGGCATCTTTCGAGAACATGGCTTTCTCCTCTATGGTGCCGCTCCCGTCAGGCTTCACCTTCACGACTGTCCCGATATCCATGCACCCGCCCAGGGCTGCAGCGAATAGAAGAAGAAAAATAGCCGCGAAGACTCTTTTCATGGAAATCACCTTCTTTTCAAGGAGAGCTTTCCTGACTTGATTCTCCCCATGCTCCGCTCCTTCCTCTCTTTCGGCTTTTCAACGCGGAGCTTCTTTTTGAAGGACCACTCCCCCGGGGGGAAGAAGAGTGAGAGAGAATTTTCAGGGGGTGGTGGAGATGGAGCCGGAGAGAGATCCTAGAATTCAAGGCGAAGACGAGGCGGCAACTCTTTCTGAAGGGGGAGCCCCCCAAAAAAAGGTGCCCCCTGGAGCGGCTGCCTATGGCTCTCTCTCCGGAGAGGGCTCTCCTGAGGCAAGCGAAGCTGCCACCATGGCTGCAGAAAAGGTGCAGGCCGCTTCCCCATCTTCTGCCTCCCCCCGCCCGGCACAGGCTGCCTCTGAAAAGGCCTGGGAGCCCGGCGGGATCGTCGATGGACTCTACCGTGTCGAGCGCTCAATGAGAGGCGGAATGGGCGTTCTTTATGTCGTTGAGCATCTCAAATGGGGCATAAGGCTCGTCATCAAGTCGCCCATTGACGAAGATCGTCACTCCGCCCAGTCCCAGCGATTTATACGCGAAGCGGAGGCCTGGGTGGGCCTGGGAAAGCACCCCCACATCGCCACCGCGTATTATGTGAGGGAGTGCCGCGCCTTTCCAAGGATATTCATCGAGTACATCGATGGCGGCTCCCTCTCTGACTGGCTGAAAACCTCTCAAGGTTCGGACCTCTCCCTTGTCATGGACCGCTCAATCCAGTTCTGCGACGGAATTCTTTATGCCCACCGGAGAGGCCTCATTCACAGAGATATAAAGCCTGACAATGTGCTCCTCACCAGGGAGGGAATCGTCAAGATCACCGATTTCGGCCTTGTGAAGACCCTGGGGGAAGAGAAGGCCGTCCCTGCCGCCCGGCCCCCTGCCGTGAGCCCTGAAGCCTGGCAGACCATGACCTCGGGAGCTGCAATGGGAACCCCGGCCTATATGCCGCCCGAGCAGTGGACCGATGCGGGTCATGCCGATGAGCGCTCAGATATTTACTCCTTCGGCGTGATGCTCTATGAGATGGTCTGCCGGCGCCGCCCTTTTGAAAAGGACAAGGAAAGCTCTCTTCCGGGCCTTCTTGCCTGGCAGATGCAGCACCGGTTCCAGGCGCCTCCCGATCCTGCGGCGTTCCGGGGTGATCTCCCCGGAGCTTTGAGGAGCCTTATGCTCATGTGCCTGGAGAAGGACCCCGCAAAGCGCTTCGGGAGCTTCAGGGAGATCAGGGACCTGCTTGTCAGCCTTTACCTTGACGTGACGGGAATGCCATACGGGCGCAGCCTTCCCGGCGAGGCGGCGCTCCATGCCGATGATCTCAACAACAGGGCCCTCTCTTATCTTGACCTTGGGAGAGGCAGGGAAGCACGGAGCCTTTTTGAAGAGGCGCTGAAGCTTGATCCTCTCTCGGTCCCGGTCTCGGTGAACCTTATGCTTCTCGGCATCGAGGCGGGGAGCCTCTCGTACGGGGAGAGCCTGAAGCAGTTCAAGATACTCAGGGAAGGAAACCCTGGAAGCTCACTCCCCTTCTATTATGAGGCCATGGTCGAAGGAGAGGGGGGGGATCCCTCGAGGGCTCTCACCCTTCTTGATGAGGCCCTTGCCCTTTCCCCTTCCCATGGGCCTTCCCATAACCTCAGGGGAGCCATGCTCGCCTTCCATGGAAGGGATCGTGAAGCCCTTGATGCTTTTGGGAACGCCCTTTCAGCCGACACCCTCGTAATGGAGTACCGGAGAAACTATGCCCTCATGCTTTACCGCCTGGGGCGTTATGAGGAGTGCTGCAGGGCTTTTGCCGATCTTGTCCGCACCTGGCCGGGAGAGCCGGAGCTCAGGATCGATCTCGCCATAGCCTTCACGGGAATGGGGAAGTTCAAGGAAGCATCGGTGCTTCTCATTGAGGAATATAAAAGAAATCCCCGGCACGTGAGGACCCTTGTGACTCTCGGCGAGCTTCTCGCAGGGGTCTCCCGCTTCGTCCCCACCTTCGCTTACGCGGCACCGCCGGACAATATCAGCGACGGGCGCGGCCTCCTGGAAAGAGCTCTCAGTGCCGCGCCCCGTGTCCCGAGGATTTTTGACAGCCTGAAGCTCTGCAGGGAAAAGCTCTCCCCCGATGCAGCCCCCGGCGTCCCTTCCGATGCTCCCCAGAGCGCCTCCTTCAGTGCTGGAGAGGCTTCCTTGATTGTACCGGAGCCGGGTAGAATCAGGATACGGAGCGGCGAAGGGGGAAAAATCACCGGCATTGCAATGCTTCCCGGTGAGCGCTATGTCTCGGTGAACAGCGACTCACTGATGCAGGTCTGGAGCCTCGACGAAGAGGCGCCGCAGTCCTCCCTCAGTGAAGAAGAGTCTTACCTGAAAGGTGAAACCCTCAGTGTGGCCTATTCCCGAAGCAGGAGCATTGTTGCCACTGGCCATGGTGACCGTTTTGTGAGGCTCTGGAGCATCGATGCATCACGGGCGTTGGCAAGGCTCTCGGGCCATGAGAACATGGTGCGCTGCCTCACTTTCTCCCCTGACGGCCTCCAGCTTGCTTCCGGCGGCGCAGACGGCGCCGTTATCCTGTGGGACTGCCAGGCCTTTACCGCGCGCGGTGTATTAAGAACGGGATCGTCAGGCGTATTCTCGCTGCAGTTCCTCCAAGGCGGGGAGCACCTGGCCTGCGGGACCCATGAGGGGGAGATCCAGCTCTGGACTATGAGACAATTGACCCGTGGCGGGCAGATCAAAGCCCATGGCGGGGCGGTCCTCTCCCTTGCCCTCAGTCCCGATGGGCGCACCCTGCTCTCGGGAAGTGACGACAGAACGGCGAAGCTCTGGGATCTCAAGGCTGGAGCCTGCATAAGGAGCTTCGACTGTGGAGCCCCGGTGGAGTCGGTGTGCTTCTCTCCCTACGGCTCCTATTTCGCAGCAGGTTGCGGTGACGGGGCTGTCCGCCTGTGGGAGCCTTCGACAGGGGCTCAGCTTCGAACCCTGATGATCCATAAAGGCCCGGTGGCAGCCCTGGCCTTCGATGAGGCTGGACGCCTCCTGGTGACGGGAAGCAGGGACAGGACAATCTGCCTCGTACCGCTCCCCTTTTCGGGAGACAGGCCTTTCAGCGCCACGTGGAAGAGGGAGTTTATCCTCGAGAAGCCCAGGACCGCCGAAGAGAGCCTCAGGGACACCACCCTCTTTCAGTCGCTTGTCGGCGAGGGGAGAAAGCTTCTCGCCGGCGGGCGCGGTGAAGAGGCTTACGGCCTGTTCAGAAAAGCCCTTGAGGTGAAGGGCCATGAAAAGGACAGGGAAGCCATGGACGCTATTGCATCATCAACCTCGGGGGCCGTGAGGACCGGCGTGAGAAACCTCTGGATCGCCCGGTCATATCCTGATTTCTCCGGGGGGAGGGCCGTGGCGCTTAACGATTCACTCTCTGTCTATTGCGGCAGAGAGGATCAGCTTATTGTGAGCCGTCTAGGCTCCCCGATGCAAAAGACCATCGATGAAGGTGGATTTCAGGCTGTCGCTTTAGCCTTCCCGCCTGAAGGGACAGTGCTGCTGGCGGGTTATGCTGATGGCCGCCTGAGGCAGTGGGATCTGGACAGCAAGGTGCTGCTGAAAACCTTTGAGAAGCTCCAGGATTTCAAGTCCCTTGTGATTCTCCCCGGAGGGCGCTATTTCGCCACGGGCGGGGCAACCGTCGCAGACAGCACGGTGAAGATAAGAAGTGCCGAAAGCGGAGAGTGCCTTGTGACGCTCATGGGGCATTCCAGCGGCATTGAGGCTATGGCGGTATCCCATGACGGAAAGGTGCTGATCTCGGCAAGCTCCGATAAGTCATTGAAGTCCTGGGATACCGCGGCAGGAGTGCTTCTCGGTACCATGACCGGCCACAGGCTCCCTGTGCTGGCCTGTGCCCTCACGGAAGACGGGAAGACTGCCGCCTCGGGGAGTATGGACGGCACGGTCAGGCTCTGGGACCTTGGCAGTTTCAGCTGTCTTGCCACCCTTGAGGGGCACCGCAAGGATGTCACGTCACTTTCCTTCTCCCCCTGCGGGCGTTTTCTGGCATCGGGGAGTGCCGATCATACGATAAGGCTATGGGACCGCAGGAATGGAGAGATCCTCAGGGTCCTGGAAAAGCATGGAGCTCCTGTGACGTGGATATCATTCTCTCCCGGCGGCAGGCTGCTTCTCACCGGTGATTCCCAGGGGACCCTTTTCCTGTGGGAGATAGACTGGGAGTGGGATTTTTCCGTTCCCGCGCCCCCGCAGGGTTCCGCACCCGTGTCGGCAGGCACTGGAGTGGTCATCGAGAAAAGGGAGGAGTATATTCCAGATACGGAAGCCTTCCAGGACGAGCGGGAGCAGAGGAGCGCCACGGGGAAGTGGCTTCAGGGAGCTGCAATCGGCGCCTTGCTGCTGCTGCTTTTCACTCTTATCAGGATACCCTCCTGCTACAATGAGTACCGCCACGGCAAAGCCCGGCAATGCATTGACAGGATGTATGCATATTACCTGGATCCTTATGGCATAAAGAGTTATGAAAAGGGGACCGACATCCTCTTCTCCATGAACGAGGCTGCTGTTGATGCCCTCCTCGATGATGCCCTGACAGCCGGTGAAGGGACGCGGAAGCTGATGAGCCTTCGGACCCTCGAGATGATGCTTGACAACAGGCCCACCTTCAAGGAGTATGCAAGGAAGAAGTCAAAGAAAGCCCTCGTGAGCCTTCTCGCCGCGCCGGACACCGCGGTGCGGGGCAAGGCGGCGACACTTCTCGGCAGCATCGGTATAAAGGATGCCGCCCCGGATCTTGCAAAGGCCGAGGCTGCTGAGCCGGCAGATGCCGAGCCTCAGGGCCCCCAGAGAAATATCGACTGCCTTGCCTGCCACAGCAAGCCCCTGCCGCAGATGAAGCCTTACTGCGGCTGGAGGATCAGAAAGCCGGGAGAGTTCGTGAGGGGAGAGATAAAGGCCGCCCGGGATAAGCTGAAGTGAGGTCTCCTAAAACACCATCAGGAGAGCTGTCCGAAGCTCTTCCGCCGAAGCGAAGCGCTTCATCTCGTCCTTGCAGATGGACTTGTTCACGACGGCTGCAAGGGCCGGGGGAAGGGCGGGGCAGTGTTTTTCTATGGGTGCAGGCTCTTCACTCAGCACCAGCAGGATGGGATCGGTCCGGGGCCCCTCAGGAGGCGTGTTCCTGATGAGGTCCAGCGGTGAGGGGAAAGCGAAGGGATATTTGCCCGAGAGGAGATAGTAGAGGCTCATCCCCATTGAGTACACATCGGCGGGGGGCTTCACAAAGCGGTAATTAGTGAGCTGTTCCGGTGCCATGAAGAGGATGGTTCCTGCCACTTCCCCTTCTTTGGTCATCATGGAGCCGCCGGCCTCCTGGAAATTCTTGGCAAGCCCGAAATCGCTTATCTTGGCTGCGGTGTCGCTGCCGCTCCCGTGGAGAAGGAGATTCTGGGGCTTTATGTCCCTGTGGATGAATCCTTTGCAGTGGGCGAACTGAAGTCCTTCCAGGGCCTGGCAGATGAGCCTGCATGCCCGGGGGTAGGGGAGGGGGCCGAGAAGCTCTTTCTCGATGAGATCGGAGATATTCCCCCTGCTCGCATACTCCATCACCAGGTAGTGGCCCTCTTTTCCCTGGCCATGGCCGATAAACCTCACAATATTAGGATGGACAAGCTCCCTCATGACATGCATCTCCCTGGTGAAGCGCCGCAGAGTCTCATCATTGATGCTGGAAAACGAGGTGAGCCTCTTGAACGCCACAAGCATGCCGGTCCTGCTGTTGCGGGCCTTGAAGACTTCTCCCATGCCTCCTCTCCCGAGGAGTGAGTAGAGCTCATAGTCTCCCTCGCTTCTGCCGCTTTTCGCAGGCTCGCCGGGCGGGATGCAGTGCTCGCAGAGAAAAATGGAATCGGGGAGGTTTTCCGGTTTCACCGGGGGCTCAATCTCCCTGCCGCAGCGGCTGCAGTGAAGCGCCGAAGGAGCGGGGGCTTCAGCTCCGGTGAAGGCGGCAGGCTCGGCCTGGAGCAAGGTGGCAGATTCCTCCCGATCATCGTCCGGTGCTTCGGGAAGATGAGCTTCTGCAGCCCTCTCCCCCTGGAGGCTCATTCCACCGGGGGCATCGCCTTCAAGGGTGAGCCTGAGCATTGTCCTCCCCACGTTGATGGTGTCGCCGGGGGAGAGCTCCCTAAGCTCCCCCTTCTCGATGAGCCTGCCGTTCACCTTGGTGCCGTTGGTGCTCCCCAGGTCTTTCAGGAAGCACCGGGGAGGGGAGAGCTCCAGGATGAAGTGATGGCGTGAGATGTAAGGATCGCCGCGAAGCTGTGAATGGGTGTTTTTCCTGGAGCGCCCCACGATGAAAGTGTCATGGCCGTCAAACTCGAAGCGCTCAGTACCGCCCGGACCTTCTTCGATTGCAAGGACAACCTTCATCTGACCCACCCCTTTCCGCGCGCCCCAGGGCTTTGCGCTGCCATTGTCTATTATCTCCCCGGGCCTTGAAATCCTTCCTTGCCGCATGCAAGAGGATCATTGAGAGGCTCCGGGGAATGATTTTCAGGAAAGGGGGGAGAGCTATGAGAAATACCCTGATTCTTTTTTGTCTGTTCTTGGCGCTTGGCGGCACCGGGGCGGCGGTCCCGAATCGGCAGGAGCGCCCTTTCGGCGTTTTCAACGATATGGAGCTTGAGAGAAAAGGTGTCGTCACTCTGAAATCTGCCGAGGAGCTGGGCGTGGAGAGGACGCGCCTGGTGATCCACTGGGCCCTCGTGGAGCCGCGCAAAGGAAAGTGGAATTTCGCGATTGCCGATCGCATGATTGCCATGCACCGGGAGGCGGGGATTGAAATGCTCATCACCCTCCACTCGGTTTCCCCATGGGCCACCAGGAAGGCAGGGAATCATCTGACTTTTCTCGCGAGCCCCCCGAAGGATATGGCTGACTACGAGAACTTTGTAAGGACCATGGTGGCGCGTTATAAGGAAAGCGTGAAATACTGGCAGATAGAAAACGAGGTCTTTGACAAGCGTTACGGCCCCTCGATCTTCTGGGACGGCTCAAAGGAGGAATATGTGAACCTTCTGCGCCATGCCCACAAGGTGATTCATGCCGCCGATCCGTCGGCGAAGGTGGTGCAGGCGGGATTCGCCCATGAGCTGTTCGTGCTGCAGAATGAAGATTACCCATTTTTCATCAAGGCTGACAAGGGGAAGGTCAAGGAGTTCTTTGAATATCTCATTGAGAGGGGCGGCCCCTTTTGTGATGCCCTTGATTTTCACCAGTATTATGAGCCCGAGTCGGTGGTGAAGGAGCTTGCCCTCCTCAAGAGCACCATGGAAAGATTCGGTTGCCACAAAGAGCTCATCACCACCGAGGCGGGCGATATAGACCTGCGCCTCTTCAGGGTCCACATGTCACGCCCCGAGAAGCCTGTCCCCGTGGTGGCCGGCCTCCTCGCCATTCCTTCGGTGAAGAGCGAGCTTTCGCGTATCATGAAGGGAGGGGTTTCCCCCTCGGAATACTCGAATTTCGGTATTTTCCTGAAGAGAGACCCGAATGCCGGGCCCATGCTTGAGAAGTACCAGGCCCAGGGACTGGTGAAGCGCCTTGTCCTCTCCCTGGCCCATGGCGTTTCACAGTTTTACGCCGCGTGGATGAAGGACCAGGAAAAGCCCATGGACTGGTACTTCGGAATGATGAGCCTGATAGATACCGACGGCAGGAAGAAGCCTCACTATTACGCGTACCGGCAGATGATAAGGGAGCTGAAGGGCTTCAGCTCAGTAAAGGAAATCAATCCCCCCGCGGGGGCCAGGGCCGTCTGTTTCAGCTTTGCCGGGAGGGAGCCTCTCTGGGTGGCCTGGAGCACCGGGCGGGCCAGGACTTTTGATTTCTCGTCAGTCACCAAGGCGGGAAAGCTCAAAGCCACCCATATCATCACCAGGAGAGGTGAGACTGACAAGGACGCGCTTGTTGAATCCATCACCTCTTCGTCAGTCCCCCTTGATGAGACGCCGCTCATTCTTGAATGTGAGCGGTAATGCTCAGCGCTCTTTTTCCTTGGGCTTTTCAAGCGTGGTGAAGGAGGTAAGGATCCTTCCGATTTCATCGGCGGTGAAAGCGCCGTTTTTTGTGTATACTACTTTGTTGTTCTTGTCATAGATCCTTATCAAAGGGGGGATTCCCAGGGGCCCCGACTTGAAGAAGTGAGAATATTCCGGTTTGTCGCGGTCTTCCATGTTTACAAGATTGAAAGTGAACTGGTCGCTGAATTTTGCCTGCAGGTGCTGCACCGCCGCCAGTGAAGATTTCATTGTGGGATTCTCGTTTGATCCCATGTAGAAAAAGACGAAGCTGAAAGGTTTTTTTTCGGAAGCTTTCTGGTAATCCTTTGCGGTCATACCCTTTTTGGGGAAAGTGACATCAATGATGCCGGTCTGGCTGTTTTCTGAATAGAGGGCGCCCAGTGCGTCGGCAGTTCTCTTCAGGGGCACATAAGGCTTTCCGCTGTCAGATATGACAGTGATGTCAGATTTCGCGCCATTGATCCAGAACCCCTCACTGGCTTCAGGCAGGGCCTCCTTCGGAGCTCCCGGCGAGGAGACTGAGAGCTGCCAGGCCTTCCCTTTCTGCTCAAGGGTGAGGGCGGCGAATTTCGCAAGGCTCTCCAGCTCTATGAAGATCTCCTTGTTCTGCCTTATCACTTTTCCTGTATACTGGTGATTCTTGATATAGATGTCATAGTCTGCGGCAAGGCACCACCCGGCCGGAAGAAAACAGAACACCAGGGCGGTGAAAATACTCCAGGTCACTCTCTGCATGGATTCACATCCTTTCGTGATCTCTTCACATACTCTCTCCATGCTTCTTTCCCGGGGTCTTGTTTCCTCCATGGCAGGTCCCGCTCCCTCAGCGCTTCACCTCAGTCCAGAGCTCCGGGAGGGCGCTCCTTATATCTCTCCTTATATGCTCCGCCGCAAGGGAGGAAAAAGCCGTCTCCGCGGCATTGATCTCCACGAGAGTGGCGCCGCTGCGGGCTGCATCTACAATGAGCTCCGTGTTCCTCCGGAAGTGCGTGCCTATGAGGAATATGATGCCTCTCCCCGTGAGAGCCCCTCTCATCTGTTCAAGAACCTGATCTTCCAGCTCTTCTCCGAGCCAGCGGACTGCCGGCCTGAGGGTGGCGCCGCAGGCGCATTTCCTGTCAGCTCTTGCCTCCCGGGCCTTTTTTTCAGCGGGGCACCAGCTTTTGAAGATATTGCCGAAGAGCTCCGTTATTCCGGTGTTGCCGGCAATGGAATGCATCCCGTCCACATTTTCGGTGATGAGGCGGAAGTCTTTCCAGAACTCTTCCATCTCGGCGATGATCCGGTAGCATTCCGGCACGGGGAGCCTGATGACCTCCTCCTGCACTGTCCTGATCCGCTTCCATACTGCATCAGGGTGGGCGCTGAATGTCTCTGCATTGAAGATCATCAGCTCTTCCCCCTCTATGAGCTCGGTAACGCCGCGGACGCCGGGGATGGAGCACTCCATCGGGAGGCCCGCTCCTGTGATGACGGTGACGGAACGGGCATTCTTGAGGGCCTCCACGGCATTCCAGCCGATGATTCTGGTGCGGTTCACCGACGAGTGGCCCTTTTTCCTGGAGATGTAGAAGCTCTGGTAAAGAGCTTCCTTTCTCCCGATGGACTGGTAGGAGCCGCTGTCAGAAAAGCTGCCCAGCAGCCCTTCAAGCTTCTCAATCTCGCGGCTTACCGTCTCGTCATGGGAATAAACGCTGCTCTGGAGGCCCGATATGGAGTCAGAAAGCTTTTTCCTGGCACCGGAAAAAGAGCCCTGATCTGCCTCGCGGACCGCTTTTCTCCTCGCATTGATGGCATCACAGATCACGATTTCCCTCTCCACGGCAGGGTTGATGGCTTCCGCTGCCGCAGCCCGTGCATCAGTGCAGGTGACCTGCAGGGCAAGGGAGACCTCTCCTCTCGAGATTTCCTCATGTATCCGGTGATAAGCGAGCTTCGCCTTACCAAGCTCCATGATGCCGTCTGCCGGGGATTCCGTCACAAGGCACTCAATAAGCACGGTGCGCTCATCGCCTCCGTATAGGTCTCCGAGGCTGATCTCGCAGCCCTTTCCTCTCATGGTGAGGGGAAAGTCATGATGGAGGTCGACGAATTGCACGTTCTCCGACGGGGTGAACTCAATGGTGAGGTTCTGGGCATAGAGGGCGAGGAGGCCCATGAGTTCTTCAGAGAAGGTGCGCGGTGCCTTCTCCGGGTTGTCTATGAAATAATAGTTCCCGTGCCCGGCTTCGGCGATCCCTTTCAGGAGGTCCTCGGCGAAGTCGGAGCCGACTCCCATGGCTGTCGTGACGGCGCCCTTTTCTGCCGTGTGCGCTCCTATATTGAAAAGGCGACTGGGATCGGTGATGCCCTCGTTGGCGATGCCGTCGGTGAGAAGTATGATCCTGTTGAGCCTCTCGGGGCCTGAATGCTTGAGGACCTCCTGGAGTGCCGCGAGCCACCCCCCGGAAAGGTTGGTCATCCCCTGGGGCTCTATGGAGCTGATGGCTCTCCTTATGGCATCCCTCTCCCTGGCCTCCCCTGCAGGGAAAGGTACCTGCACCAGGTGGTTAAAGGTCACAAGGGAGAAGATATCGGTGTTGAGAAGCTGCGAGAAGAGGAACGCCGTCGCATGCTTGACATAGTCGAGCTTTCCTCCCTTCATGGAACCGCTCCGGTCTAGAGCCACGGCGATGTTGAGGGGCTTCCGGGAGACTTCCACGGAGGGTGCCGTTATCCTGAAAAGGACAAATATCCTGCCTGGAGAGCCGCGGGCAATGAGCCTGCGGCTCAGCTCCGCCGAGAGGGTGAGCATGGGCGCCTCCCGTGTGGTAATAAGGGGATGTGGTCAAAGAATTCTCTCTCATCGTGATGCTTTCCTTTTTCAAGAAGGAGTCAGGAGGCAGGAGAAGAGGGGCGCTGCACCGCGGGGGAGAATTCCCCTTGAGGCAATAATCTTCCCGGGAGGTCAATCCCTATGAAAAAGCACGGTAAAGCTCTGCTGTTTGGCGCCCTTTTCTCTATCCTGCTCCAGGCCATCGCCTGCGGAGAGGAATACAGGGGAACAGAGATATCAAAGATACCGAAGCGCTTCGCGCCCTATTTCTTCAGAATGGGAAATTTCAACACGGTGAAGGAGATTGAGTGCTGGGAGTATGACTATGAGCCAGGAGAGTTCGGCATAAAATACCATCTCATGACTCATCCGAAAAGCCAGGAACTCAATGACGGGTTCAGCGAGGTCATCGTGCAGATAACGGTGAACAAGTCCAAGGAAAAGGCTCTCAGCGAATATCAGGACAAGTATAAATATGTCACCGATTACCTCCACGGCTGGGAAGACCCGCGAGACAACGTGAGGACAGAGCCTGTGGAGCTTGGCAGGGATGCGAAGGGTACGGTGCAGATATTCCTGGCGCCCCAGCCCTCCCGCTCGCCCCATATCCAGGCACACTACGCGATGCTGCTCAAGGGCACCCTGGTGGTCCATGTCTTTGCCCAGGACCAGGGAAGCTTCACCTCTGTCCAGACTCCTACAAAAGCCTACGTTGACGGGCTCTACCGGTACCTGCTGGGCCTGCCGGGCGGGGAGGCACCGCGGGCCCTCACTCTCAAGGCCGCTGTCGCTCCCGATACCGTCCCCGCCGATGGCCGCTCGAAGGCGACGCTCACAATCAAAGTGACCGATCCTCAAGGAAAGGCCGCGGCATCGATCCCTGTAACGGTGAGCCCCTCCCTGAAGGCTCCCGGTCTTTTGCCGTTAAGCGGGAAAACCGACGGCTCCGGGAGCCTTTCTTTTTCCGTGACGGCGCCAAAGGCAGAAGAGGTGGAGGAATTCGCCTCAAAACCCGAGGTGCCCCTGGTGTTTACCTGCAAGGCCAGTGATGCTTCGAGCGGGAAAACGGCCGAAGGCTCGGCGACCCTCAGGCTCACGACCACTGTGGGGCTGAAGCTTCTCGTATGCGATGAAAATGAAGCTCCCATGGCGGGGAAGAAGATAAAGCTCACCTATGCAATGAATGGAAAAGACGCCGACAAAACCGTCACAAGCGGCGAGGACGGCACGGCCTTTGTGCCATTCCCGGCAGGGCGGAAGGTGAACGTGATATTCAGGGATCCCGACTTCCTCATCTTTACCCGGCAGGCCACGGTGCCCGCCGAGGTGAAGGTCCTCTGCACTTCCCTGGAGAGTTATGTGCAGAAGCTCAAGAAGGATATGGCCGATTTCCTGAAAAAGGGAGGCTTCTCCTCACAAGAAGCGGAGGCGGTGCTCAAGGCGAAGATCAATTTCAACGCGGCGGTATCGACACCGGCCTATGACCCGATGAACAAGGAGATCCAGATAAACGGCTCTTCAGTGAAGTATGTAAAGGAGCTGGAGAGCATAAGGAGGGTCATGGCCCACGAGACAGGCCATCTCATTATGGACACCCTTGTGGATCCCTCAGGTTATTATGTGAAAGGCTACCCCCTCATGGGGAAATATGTAGGGGGGGGGCATAACACGTGGGTTCCTGCCCAGGACGAGTCAAAGGAGCTCGCCTTCGAGGAGGGTTCGGCCGAGTTTTTTGCCCAGCTCTTCTATAAATCCCAGAAAGGGGAATATGATATAAACTTTGACAATGCAAAGATGTCGGGCGAGGCGGCATCGAAATACGTGGCAGACGGCAATGTCATCGAGGGGAACATTGCGAGCTTCCTTTCGGCTTATTACAGGGAGGATCTCGATGACCCCCAGAAGGTGTACAGGGACTTTGCAAAGACCATCAGGGAGCATGAGGCCTTCTGGACTTCCATCACCCCGGCGAGAAGCATCGAGGAGTTCCTTGACGTGAAGCTGAACAGCAAAAAGCCGGGCATCAGGTATGACGGCGACCTTTCCGAGCTTGCCTCACAGTATAGAATAAAGGCATCCAACGTATGGGAAGGCCTGGCAGCGAGCCCTGATGCCATGAAGTCAGTAAAAGTCACAAGAAATGGAAGGCCTGTGAGTTTCAATTCCTCGATGGAGCTTAAAAAAGATGACATCATCGAGGTCCCTGAAGGAGTCACCGTGGCTTTCCAGGGATTCAAGGACGGCTATTTCAAGAACGGCGAGAAGAAATGGGTATCCCTGGGACCGGGGGCTCACCGCATCAAGATCTCTGAAAATTATAACTACGTGCAGGTGGAGTTCGGGAAAGCTCAGTTCGTGAATGCCGGCGCCGTTTCAGCCGATGGAGAGGCTACCGTCACCCCTTCGGGCACCAGTTTTGTCATCGATGCGGGGAAGGGGAAGGAGACTTCAGTGAGGGTTGTTGAAGGCACGGTCACCGTCAAGAAAACTGCCACAGGCGAGGAAGTGAAGGCTTCGTGCGGCGAGGCGCTCACTCTTGTCCCGGGCAGTCCCCTTCCCAGGCCGGAGCGTTCGTCATATACCGGCACTCCCTGGTGGAAGCTCCCCCAGGGCGCCGTCCCGACTTCCCAGGTGCCTTCCACCGGAGCGGACCGCGGCAATGCCGGGGCTTTCTTCCAAAAAGGCATTGAGAAGAGCCAGGCAGGCGATCACCAGGGAGCCGAAGCGGAGTTTTCCAAGGCTATAGCGATGCGTGCTGACTATGCCGATGCTTACTACCGGCGCGCCCTGGCACGGGTGGATCTGAAGGAGTACGGGAAGGCCGTAGAAGATTACTCCGTGGTGCTGGGCCTTCAGCCCTCCAACGGAAAAGCATATTATAACCGCGGCGTTGCAAGAGACGCCCTGGGTGACTATGTCGCTGCCGCCGCCGATTATACCGGAGCGCTGAAGCACATCGAAGATTTTGCAGAGGCTTTTTACAACAGGGCTCTTGACAGGTTCAGGCTCGGCGAGTACAAGGCTTCGGAAGAGGATTTTACCCGTTTTCTCTCCCTTCGGGGAGACTATACCCTGGGCTGGTTTAACAGGGCTGTGACGAGAGAGAAACTGGGAGACCTGCAGGGCGCCATTTCTGACTACAGGAAGGCCCTGGAGCTCAGGCCGGATTACCGGGAGGCCCGCGAGAGCCTGATGCGGCTTGAAAATAAGGAGAAGCCATCAGGGGAATGACCGGGGA
This sequence comes from Candidatus Eremiobacterota bacterium, assembly GCA_031082125.1. Lineage (NCBI taxonomy): Bacteria > Bacillati > Vulcanimicrobiota > Vulcanimicrobiota bacterium. The sequence continues at coordinate 53,803 of JAVHLM010000022.1, read as the reverse complement.
GAAATTGGACTCTTTTACCATAGGATTTCTCTCTATGAACGAGAAGTGTTATATGTAAGTGCCATGTAGAGAAAAGATTACGACGTGCTCCCTGATTTCAAAATCTCTCTCAAAGTCTCACAGGCATTGATTATGCAGTTTTTTTCACGATGGTTTTTACGGTGAAGGCTCTGGTGCTCCCGTGAAAATAAAAAAAATGAAAGGAGGATATGCTTATGGTTCTGGGAAAAAGAGCTCTGTGGCCCGGACTTCTTTGCTGCTGTCTCATTATCGCGCTGGCCGGGGTTGTCTTCGCAGGCGATTATATCACTGACAGCAAGGCAAAGGTGAAGGTGTGGAATGCAAGTCCTACCATCACTGCAGAGTGGGCCGGAGGAAAAAAGGATGGGTATGCCGACGGGAAAGGCGTCATGAAATGGTTCGAAAACGGCGTGCTCAACGAGAAATTCGAGGGGACCTATGTAAAGGGCAAGGCCGAGGGGAAGTGCACCTACGAGGTCTATGACTCGAAAGGCAAGGTGATCCTCTCAGGGGAAGCCGAGTTCAAGGGTGGCGCTCCCAACGGGAAAGGCGTCATGAAATGGAGCGACGGCCGGAAATATGAAGGCGCGCTCAAGGATGGCAAGGAGCATGGCAAGGGGGTCTTCACGTGGAAAGACGGAACCCGCTATGAAGGCGACTTTGTCTTCGGAGTCATCACGGGGAAAGGCGTCATCACCTCGAAAGATGGCAAGAAATATGAAGGCGAGTTCAAGCATGGGCTTCCCAACGGCAAGGGAACAAAAACGCTCCCCGGGGGGAAGAAAGAAACGGGAACCTTTGAAAACGGCAAACTGACAGGCAAGTAAGCATCCGGCAGATATCCTTGTGAAAAGGAGGAATACACGATGTCCAAGTTTCTGAAGTACCTGGGAGGCTCCCTGATGCTTCTCGGGTGGCTCGCCTCCCTCGTCGGCACAAGCCAGGCCAAGGCCATGCCCGATGAGAAGAAAGAGCCAGTCAAGCAGAAGGTAGATCCCTCGAGCCCTGTGTACCTGCAGCACAGCGTCAGTGACTATACCCTCACTGTCGATGGAGAAAAGGCTTCCAATGGCAAAATCTCTCCCCTTCATTGGAACCACTTTTCCCATGGGAATCATTACTCCGGCGATCACTGGTCCGGCGGAGGCCATGGCTCTCATGGCTCTCACTGGAGCGGCTGGTAACGGCACAGAGCCCCTGCCCCTCTCCGGGGGGCAGGGGCCTTTGGAGGACCTATGGAACACATAGTGGAAAAGCTCTCTCCCGATCTTTACCGCGTTGAAGTCTCATCTCTGCTCTATGAGCGCGAAGCAGTTTTTACGGCCGCACAGAAGCTTAATGAGCTCTTCTATGTGAAAGTGGAGCCCTGTGGAGAACAGTCTTACGCGGTGCTCCTTCAATGCAAGGGCGGCAATAATGGCAGAGAGGGCGAGAAAGCCGCCGGTGAGCTTCTCAACGACATCATTGAAGAGCAGGTGCGCCTTGACCTGATGAAGCGCACGGGGGCGCTGCGGGAGATACTTTACCGCCACGCATTTCTCCCCATCGAAGTTGAAGAGAAGAAGCAATGAGCGCAGCCGGCACCCTCACTCTTCTTCCCTTTCATTTCAAGAAGCTCGGCGGCGACCGGGTCCTTCTTGTGAACCTGAACGGAGAGTTCACCCTCATTGATGAGGGGCAGTTCTCGCAGCTTCTGGAAGCCCGCAGGCCCGGAGACCTCGGGAGCCTCTATTTTCCCCTCAAGGGCAGGCATTTTATCGCCGATGACGATCTCGATCTCGCCATTGAGCTCATGGCGGTGAAGATGCGCTCAAAAAGAGCTTACATGCGCGATTTCACCGCTCTTCACATGGTAGTAATCACTGCGCGCTGCAGCTGCATGTGCGATTATTGCCAGGCATCAAGCACCGATCCCGCCTCGAAGGGCTTTGATATGACCCCTGAGGTGGCAGAGAAAGTGGTCGAGGTCATTTTTGATTCACCCTCTCCGGGAGTGAAAATAGAGTTCCAGGGCGGCGAGCCCACGCTCAACTGGCCCATTATTGAGCTTATCGTGAAAAAGGCTGAGAAGCTCAACAGGAAAAAGAAGAAGTATCTGGATTTCGTGGTGTGCTCGAACCTGCTCCATGCCGAAGAGAAGTGGGCGAAGTTCTGCCGGGAGCACAGGATGGCGTTTTCCACGTCGCTCGACGGTCCGAAGGAGCTCCATGATCTCCACCGCAGGAGCCGCGACAACGGCAGCAGCTATGACCGTTTCGTCAGGAATCTCGCTTTTTACCGCAGGAGCATTAATCCCCAGTCCTGCAGCGCCCTTCTCACCATCACGAGAGATAACATTACCCGCCTCAGGGAGATCATAGATCATTACCTTGGCATGGGATTCCGGAGCATATTCCTGAGAGGCCTCAACCCTTACGGGTTTGCCGTAAAAAACCGGGACCACCTGGGCTATCCGGCCCGGGAGTTCGTCGAGGCTTACAGGGATGCGCTGGAGTACCTCATCGAGCTGAACATGAAGGGGACCTACTTTTCAGAGCTCTATGCGGAGTTCCTGCTCCTGCGGATCCTCACTCCCTTCTCGACGGGCTTCGTGGACCTCCAGTCGCCGGCGGGCGCAGGGATAAGTGGCGCCGTCTATGACTACAACGGCGAGGTCTATCCCGCCGACGAGGGGCGGATGCTCGCCCGCATGGGCGACAAGCGCTTCCTTATGGGGAATGTGCTTCACCAGAGCCACGGCGAGATCTTCGGGGGACCGCTGCTCCGCGAGCTTGTCCGTGAAAGCTGCGTCGAGATGCTCCCCATGTGCGCCCAGTGTGTGTATCAGCCTTACTGCGGCGCCGATCCAGTCCGCTACTACGTGGAGCGCGGCGATATCAGGGGAAGAAGGCCGGGGAGCGAGTTCTGCACGAAGAATATGGGGATCCTGGATTACCTCTTCGGAAAGCTCATCGAGAATGATGAGAGGGTCATGGAGGTGTTCTGGTCATGGATTCAGAGGGAAGGCTTCAGGTGCGTGCCCGATGAAGGAAAGTAAAGGAATTCCCCGCCGCATCGATGCATCACAGGTGCGCCGGATCACCACCACCCCGAAAGCTCACCGGAAGGAGAGGGCCGATACGGCGCTTGTATGCGGCGAAAGCCAGGGAAGGGAGGACTTCTGCATCACTTCGTCGCCGGGAGATGAAAAGATGACGGGGCTTTGCAGTGTCCCCGGCGGTTTTCTGACCCGACTGAGGGAAGGGGATATCGTAAAGGTGGACCCCGACGGGCGTATCAGCCTTGTCTGGGATACCGGCTCCCGCCAGAACCCTCTCTATCTCACCGATTACTGCAATTCCCGCTGCATCATGTGCCCCCAGACCCCCGAGGCCCATCCCTGCCATCACGATGAAACGGCAAAAAGAATGCTCCGGCTTCTCGCGGTCCCGGAGCCTCCCTCCTTCGGCATCACTGGCGGCGAGCCCACCCTTGTGCTCGACGGCCTTGTCGAGGTTCTGGACCTTTTGAGGGAGCGCTTTCCCTCGTCACCGGTGCAGCTTCTCACGAACGGCAGGAGGCTTGCTGACTTCCAGGTGGCCACGAGGGTTGCTGAAAGCGCCCCGCGGGGACTTGTTTTCTGTATCCCCGTCTTTGCCGACAATGATGTCGAGCACGATGCAATCACCGGTGCAAAGGGATCATTTCGCGAGACTGTCGCCGGCATCCACAACCTGGTGAGGTACGGCCGCCCCATCGAGATCCGGGTGGTTATCGTGCGGCAGAATGCAGAGCGCCTCGCCGACCTGGCCCATTTCATCTTCTGGAACTTCCCTTTCGCCGTCCACATAGCTTTCATGGCAATGGAGACTTCCGGTGTGGCCTGTGCCAATCTCGATGAGGTATGGGTTGAGCCTTCAGACTACCGCGGCGCGCTCGAAAAGGCCGTAGTCTTTTTGAATCAGCGCATGATGAGGGTCTCCCTTTACAATCTCCCCCTCTGCCTCATTTCCGAAAAGGTCCGTCCCTTCGCCCGTGACAGCATCTCGGACTGGAAGAAGATGTTCCTCCCTGAATGCGGGGAGTGCTCGCAAAAGGCCTCATGCGGAGGATTTTTCGGAACCTCCGTCAGGAAGCCTTCACAGATAAAGCCTTTCAAAGGAGGAGATACCATTCCCGAAAAGCAGAAAAAGGAGGGGGGAACCTCCATTTTCCTGTGACCGCTCTTCGTTCTCAGTGCTCCTCTTCTCACCACCCCCTTCTCCTCGACAGCTTCATGATACCACGGCCTTGTGAAGGAATGATGAAGGTTCCGTGAAGGAGCCGTGAATTTTCCCTGCCGGTTTTCATAGGCCGGCAAAGTCCACTTCCTTGTCTACCTCCATCAAGAAGCTTACACGGTATTTTTTCTCTTCCCGCGGCCCCACCGACGCGTGAATGGCCAGGAAGCCGTTACTGTCGGGCGCCGTGGCCTCCGGGGGCATTTCCCTGATTTTTACCCTGATCTGCTCCAGCTCGCTTACCGGCACCCGCTCCCTGATCGTGAACTCCTGCGGGTCCCCCGAAAGATTTCTCACGAGCAGCGTGATTGTCGTGGTGATTTTCCTGGGCGCGATGAGGGTGGCCTCCTCCTCTTTCCTGTCAGCGAAGCGCTCAATCCTGATGAGGTCCTCTGAACCCCACCAGAGGTGGAACATTTCATTGGAGCCGGTGAACTCGAGCTGCCCTGTCCCTACGTAAGCTCCCATCCTGTGGAGCGTCACAGGCCCCGCGAGAAGAGGCCGCTCTGAGGCGTTTTTGACCTGTGAGACCAGAAACACATGGCTGTCCAGTTCCGGCGTGGCCATGAGAGCTGCCTGGCCATCCATCTCCTGCCCGCTTATTCTTATATAACAAGGGCGCCCCGTGGCAGGGACCGTGACTTTTTCCCCGATGCGGTAAAGCTGCGTTTCACCGCCGTCGGCGGGAAGGGGCGGCTCCTCGGCCTCTGCGGCGCCCACGCCAGTGGTCTGTATAGCCTGGTCCCTGGTCTCGACCTTTATCCTGGAGCGCTCCTCTTTTGTTTTTTCCCTGAGCTTCACGATATCCTCCCGGGGGAGGAGGGCATCCATTCCCGCGCTGGGCTTTGCCGTCGAGAGGGTAAGGGTGACGCCGTTCCAGTCTTCGCCGGTGTTCTGCCATACCACTGCATTGGTGACCAGGAGGACCCTGCTCTCGCTGATGAGATGGGCTTCATGCTGGGGCCTCCACTGGGCGCAGGGCACCTGGTAACCGCAGCGCAGTGTTCCCTGGCCGCCTTCTTTCGCCTCTATGGTGACAAGGATTCCCGCCAGCCACGTCACGTGGAGCTCCTGTGAGGTCTTTTCCAGCCAGTCCCTCCTGAGGCTGATGAGCTCTTTTTCATAGCCCATCCCCAGGCTTACTATTGCCTGCTCCTCGCGGGAGAGAGATTCCAGGGTTGCAAGGACGCGGCCCAGGAGCTCCTGATAGCTTTCCGGCTCCGCGCCCGATGCCACTACCTCTTCTATGACGCTCTGCGCCGCCGGCGGGAGCCCCCTGGCGAGGCTTCCCCTGAGGAGGGCAAGGCGGGCTTTTCTCTCGGAGAGCTCATTAATTTTTTCTCCCAGGGTTGCCAGGAGCCCCCGGAATGTCGTTTCGTCCTCCCCTGTGAGGGGGATGTCTGCCAGGGACCACCTCACCACACGGGCGCTCCCTATGTGGGGAGAGGGCATATCGGCAGAGGGGAGCACCTCGGCCCAGAGCGTAGAGTCCACGAGGTAAGGAGTGACGGGCGTGATGAAAAAGTGATGCATTCCCTTTTCCCATGTGACGGGGATCTTCCTTGCCACGTCAGCCTGGTCTTCCGTGATGGTGACGTCCGTTACAGGAGCATCGACGGCAGTGCGGTTTTCAGGGAGCCCGGCTCTGGGCAACTTTGCGAGTTCCATTGTCATGGCTATATCCTCCTGTTCCCGCCTGCCAGCTCCATCTTTGAAGGGATGGCAATGCGGTATTCAAGCCTTATGGAAGCCTCTTCTCCAGGCGCCACGGCAAGGTTCCAGCGGTGCGCGCCCCTGAGCCTTGTCTCACCGATGAACTCAGGCAGATCGGCTTTCGGCTCACAGGTGATGATCTTGATGTCAATTTTTTTCTCGCTCTCCTCCTTGACGGGGATTCTCTCTATCACTTCCACCTCTGCAGGCTCGGGGAGCCGCGAGCGCACCTGGATGGTGACGCGGTGGTTCGCCAGGGAGCTCTCGGCCACGAGGCCCTTCTCATCCTGGGAAAAGGAGGTGTTCCTCGCGACGCGGAGCCTGGGCTCGACGCCAAGGGAAAAGGTGAGGGCGCCTTCCCTGCCCACATCGCTGAGGGTTGTCGAGAAAAGATAGGCTTTTTCCAGAAAGACCTGCACGGCGCCGCCCAGCAGAGGGAGGGGAAAGGGATTCTGCGCGATGAGCCGCCTGAAGACCTGGGGATCTGTCATGGGCACCGAGCGGAAATGAACTTTTGCCCCGCTCTTTCCCTCAAAGAGATCGATGCGGTACGGATAGCCGTCGCCGGGGATGTGGGCTCTTGTCTCAGCCTCGTAGACGCATTGGAATGAAGGCATGTCTTCCAGGCCCGGGAGCGTGACCTGAGCTGCCTTTACCGCCCGGGCGATTCTCTGCATCACGGCAGTTTCGCTCTCTTCTACGCGCTCCGAAAGTGAGAGGGATCTCACCATCCTGAGGCGGCCCCGCTGGCGGTCTTCTATGCCGTCAAGCTCGAAGTTGCTGAAGTCAGGGGCGTTACCGGGACCTGCGAGAGGCTCGCCGGACCAGAGGACCTCCTCACTATCAAGCTCCAGGTCAGGCATCAGGGTGCCCGTCAGCGCCTTTTCCCTGAAAGCTTCCTGCTTCTGCATCCTTTTCTTGCCGGGCGCAGAGGTGGGAAGGATTTTCGCCTGTATCTGCGGCGCGGGAGAGGGAGGGGGCGGGGCTGCGGGGATGCTGCTCCTTCTGGCCATTAACAAGTCCTGTTTCGGAGTGGGCATGATATCGCGGCTCATCGGCCCTGAGAACGACGGCATCTCGGGGGGGGCGCCCTCGAAGAGGGTCTCGGATTGTTCAGCATAAGATGCTTCCGGCATCGGCGCCATTTCCGGTATTGCACCCTGAGAAAGATCAAATGAAGAAGCCCCGCCGAGAGGGACTTCCCATAAAGAAGCGTCATGATCTGCCGAGCCGAAAACCTGCTCATCATCGAAAAGAGAAGACGCCAGCCTGGTGAGCTCCCTGCATGCCGTGGGATTTGTCGGGTCAAGGGTCAGCACTTCCTCATAGAGCTGTACGGCCTGTTCTTCGCTCGGGGCCTGAAAAGCTCTTTTAAGAAGCTGCTTTACCGTCTCGTGGGGAGAGGTGCCGCGGGCGGACGGGCTTTCCTTGGCGCGGGGGGCGGAGGCTTTCCCTGCCTTCTGGAGAGTCCTTTCCACTGAGGCAGCGCTGGAAGGGGGATAAGCCCCTGTGGATTCGGCAATGATCTGCCCCGCGGTTTTCTCGTAGCTGTCAAAAAGAAAGTCCACAGTGGTGAAAAGAGGCTTCTCGGCAACTTTTTCCTGCTGGAGCCACCTGTCAAAGGCAGCAAACAGATCCTGGGGCGGCGGTGCCTTGACGCGGTAAGAGGGAGGCTTGAGCTTCTGCGCTCTTCCTATCCTTTTCGAGGGGAGATCCGGAAGAGCAAGGACCCTCTGAAGTGACGCACCGGAGAAGCGGAGCTTCGCCTGGGGCCAGTCCTCGCCGCTTCGCTGGGCCACCTGGGCTCCCATGACCAGGCGCACGTTCTTATACTCCTTGTCTATATGAAGGGAGTAGACGGGCTTCCAGCAGGCGCCGGGCACAATGTACGACAGCTCGAGGCTCTCAGGGGCCTCACCGGATTCGCTTATCCTTGCAAGCGTGATGACGAGGTTTCTGCAGTAGCGGACGGGGGCGGTGGCGCACCGTGCGAGGCGCCCTCTCTCAAGAAGCGCCCTTGCCTGCTGCTCTCTCTGGACCGCTTCGCTGAGCTTCCGTTGAATCTCCCGCTTCCTGACGCTGAGCCTCTCAAGGTGCTTTTCGCAGGTTTTTACGAAGCCTTCCCATGCATGGAAGGGAAAGGGCTTCATGGCCACATTCTCTTCACCGGCGGGAAGTGATGGCGGCATCGCCATCCATTTTTTCACCTCGTCTATCTGGCTCTGAAGACCTTTCATCTCGCCGCCAAGCCTTATTATCTCATCTTCCAGGGGCTCAAGGGTGGCGGGGCTCTCTTCAGCAGCCTTCTGCTCGTCGTCAATCCGGTCCACTTCCACGATGATATTCCGCACGGTCCATCCCGACCGGTGGATGAACTTGATCCTTTTCCCTGCCTGCTCTTCCTTCCCGTCAGTCTCTTTCCACCCGCTCCGGTCGATGACGCCGACCCTCAGGGAGGCGCTGTCCATGGCGAGGGGGAGCCCCTTCACCAGGAACTGCGCAGTGATCTTTCCCGTAAGATCAGGGAGCCTTCCGAGCCTCTGCACCAGCGCCGCCTTGTGGAACACCGTCACGGTGTCGATGGAGGTATCAAGAACCTGTCTTTCTTCCATGGAACACCCACCTTTCTTTTTTCTGTTATACACAGAGGAGCAGGAAAGGGCAACTTCCGAGGGCTATTACTGCCGGCCTTCACGGAAGGCATCGTGGAGCTCCCTGGTTTTCTCGGGGAGCTCTCTTCTCAGCATGTTGCCGTAGAGCAGCCATTCGAGCCGGCGTTCAACGGGCCAGCTCTTGTACTCGTCAATCTGAGAGGGGCTCACCGTGTAGCTGAAGCCCTTTTTCTGCTCTTCCATCATCTCTCCATAATCAGGCGCAGATGCTCAATATCACTGAGGTCCTGCCTTCGCCCCGCATGCTCTTTCATTGCGATAAGATCCTGGATGGAGGCAAAGGGTATCTTCTCTTTTCCGATTTCCATGATCGCGGCATGGGCTTTCATAACCTCATAGGAAACCGGTGAATCAAAGAGTATGTCTATTTCTCCGATTGCCAGCGTATCAGAATAAAAATTCATCGCTTTCATATTCTTTTCCGATCTCCAGGAATTCCTCTTCTCCTCATCCGCCAGCTCCATGGGATCAACGGGAATCCTTACCCTGTAGCCCCATTGTATGAGCAGCCTCACGGTCTTTTCAATATTGTCCTTTTCCAGCAGGATCATGAGATCTATGTCGTAGGTCATCCTTGGAATGCCGTGAAAGTTGACGGCCATTCCTCCGACTACCACGTAGTCGATGGCGAGCCGGTTCAATTCCGTGAAAATGCTTTTATAGTCAAGCAGCATATTTGCTCCCTATGCCTTCTGCTTCTCCTTCACCGGGAGCTCCGTGATCACCTTCACGTCGGCAAAGGCATTCTCGTCAATTTCCTTGATGGTCGTGAAGAGCTCCATCGACTTTCGGAAGGATTCCCTGAAGTCGTCACAGTTGGCTACAAAGTTCTCCTCGGTGACAGTGCCTCTCCTCACGTGGGAGAAGCACTTGGCGCAGAGGCGTGCGGCCCAGCACCGGGGGCAGTGCCTGCCTGCAATTTCCTGGTATTTCTTCACGAGCTCCTCGGCGGTTTTCAGGTTAACGGGCTCGTCGTCATAGATGCTCCCGAGCTTGATGTGCTCTGTGCGCTCGCAGGGCGAGCAGGTGCCGTCTATATCCACGAATACGGCATTGAGGCCGGGGTAGCAGCATGAGTTGAGGGGGAGTCTTGTCACGTCGCCCATGGGCCTCTGGTCGAGGCGCGCGAGGGGAGAGAGGTAGCAGCCGTCGTGGAAGGGCCTGTGCTCCTTGAAGACCGCGGGGTACTCTCTCCTGAGCTTGTCGAATTCATCGCGGAGCGTCTTTTCATGGTCCATCAGATCGTACTTCCTGCAGAAGACGTTGTCGGGGTCATAGTGCCTGATGACGTTCAGCGTCTTGCCACTGAAGAGGGGATTCGTGTTGAAGAACTCCACGGTCTCGTGGAGGTCCGATGCCGGCGTCACCGTCACGTTGAAGCCCACTTTTTCCCTGTAAAAATCAGGGTATTTTTCGGCTATGTGCTCTATGAGGCCCATGAGGTCATTAAAGGTTCCCCGGCCGTTCTGGTCGATGCGCATGGCTTCCTGCGAGGGGCCGTCAAAGCTTATGTTGATGACAAAGTCATAGCTTTTGATGAAATCCAGGATCTCCTCGTTTTTCAGCATCAGGCCGTTTGTCGTGGCGCTGAAGCCCACGTCATCCCTGAGGGCCGTGATTTTTTCCACTATCCTCTTCAGGATGGGGAAGTTGGTGAAGGGCTCACCGCCGTAAAAGATGCACATTTTCGGGTAATCATCGCCTCTTTTGACATAGAAGACGTCGATGAGCCTGTCTGCTGTCTCTTCTGTCATCTGTTTTCCCTCGTGGGATCGCTCGTCGGCATAGTTTCCCGAGTATATGCAGTACTTGCAGCGGAGGTTGCAGGTGTGGGCAAGGCCGATAATGAGCTTCCGCATGCCGATCTGCATGGCATCTATCTCTTTCTTGAACAGATCATGGTCCTCGAGCGGCAGCACCTCGTCGCTCACACCGGCGTCCCGGAAGCCCTGTCTCACTTTTTCATCACGGATTTCCGAGATGTTCCCGCCGGCTGTGGTGAGCTCTTCGAAGACATGCTCGTCAACCCTGAAGATCTCGTTGGACCGGGGATCATAGACATAGGGATTGTTGGTGAATGACTGGAATGTCAGAAGCATGCTCTCGCCTCCTTTTATTTCATCGCATATTCACGGGCCAGATCATGGAATCTCCCGTTTTCCCGCTCCATCAGCATCCCGAAGGTTCCTTTTTCTATCGCCGAGCCGTTCTCGAAAAGCACGATCTCGTCAGCCTCCCTTATGGTTGAGAGGCGGTGGGCCACTATCAGGATGGTCATCTTCCCGTGAAGGCTTTTTATGGCGTCAATGATCCTCTTTTCATTTTCCGTGTCCAGGGAGCTCGTGGCCTCATCCAGCACGAGAAGCGACGGGCTCCTGAGGAGGGCCCTCGCCAGGGCGATCCTCTGGCGCTCGCCTCCCGAAAAGCGCGTGCCCCTGTCGCCGCATTCGGTGTCAAGGCTCTGGGGAAGGGCCTTGACGAAATCATCGGCGGCGGCAAGCTTCAGTGCCTCCATGATCTCTTCGTCAGTGGCGGAAGGCCGGGACCACAGCAGGTTCTCCCTCACGGTGCCGTTGAAAAGAAAGGTGTCCTGCGGCACGAAGCCTATGGCGCTTCGCCAGAGGTGAGCCATCGCGGGATTCAGCGTCTCCCCGTCAATGGTGACCTCGCCTGACGAGGGCTCAAGCAGGCCCAGCAGTATATCGACAAAGGTGCTCTTTCCCGAGCCGGAGAGCCCCGTGACGGCCACAAAGGAGTGGGCGGGGATGGAGAGGCTCACGTGCCGGAGGGTAGGTATTTCTTCCTGATTATAGGAGAAGGTGACATCCTTCACTTCTATGCCCTGCTGTAATACCATCGGCTCTGTGCCGGGCTTTTCCATGGATTCCTCCCGGGCTTCCTCAAGCTCCCTCATCCTGTTCGAGAAGCTCTCCCATGCCGGGATCATCATGATGAAAAACTGGAGGGATGTCTGGTAGGTGGCAAAGAGGGGCCATATCCTGAAGAATACTATTGAGAGGACGATGAGCTTCACGACGCTCTCGTGAAAGAGGGCCACGGCGCCATATATGAAGATGGCCAGCATGATGATTGTTGCGGTATTGTAGATGAAATTGGAAGTGGAGAAGGTCCTGATGAACTGCACGTATTGCTCTTCCGTCCTGCGGGTCTTTTTCTGATAGCGCTCTGAGTGGACCTTTTCCGCGCTGTACCCTTTTATCTCCTTGATGCCGCCCAGGTGCTCATTCACGTCGGAAAGGCTGTCCCTGAGCACGTTGTTAAGAGATTCAGCTATGTCACCGAGCTTTCTGTTCACCGGCTTCATGACATGGAAGAAAAGAATGCCGCAGGCGATGGCTGCGAGAGTCACCTGCCAGGATAAGACAAAAGCGACCACTATCTGGATGAGCACCGAGGGAATGGTGCTGAAAGTCTGGAGCGATATCTGGGTCCCTATGTCGATGGTCTTGAGCTCGTTGGTGAGGGCATTGGCGATGTCGGATCTCCTCTGTTTCAGGATTACCTGCCACCGCGAGCAGGCAAAGGCCTCGTAGAAGCGGTCGCTCAGCGCCCTGTAAAATCCCGCCTTGAGGGCGATCATCAGGATGGAGGTGCTCCGCTTGATAAATTCCTCTATTATGGTGATAAGGAGAAAGAGAAGCAGTATCACCACGAGAAGCTTTTCGTCAAAGGCGGGCTTTCCCGCCGCGGCGGAGGGACCCATCCCTGCGGCGCTGAGGAAGGGCACGAGCAGAAGGAGCGAGATACCTTCCAGGATGGCGCTCGAGAGAGTGCAGGCCATGTAGAGGAAAATCTTTTTCGGAGAGAACTCGTAGAACTGTTTCAGGAACTCTTTAACTGACTTCATTGCCTCTTCCCATCTTTCCATTCCTCTTCAGGAAGCCGGGGGCCCTCTGCAGGGAGCTTTCCCGACTGGATATAGTATATCGGCTTTATGTGAAGGGATAATGAATATACAGTGAAAAAACGGCGAAAGGCTGCCGGGAAGAAGTTATCTGCCCTGCTCGCCCTGGGCGATGAACTTGTACCCCAGTCCTCTTGAGGTCTCGATAAAGTCGTGCTCGGGCACCACGGAGGAGCATTTATGCCTTATATTTTTGATATGGGCGTCAATTGTCCGGTCAAAGCCTTCGAAAGTGTCGCCATAGGCGAGCTCGGCGATATGCGAGCGGCTCAGCACCTTCCCGGGGTGCCTCGCAAAGACTTCAAGTATCTTGAACTCCGTAGCCGTAAGCTTCAATTCCAGGCCCCTGAGTATCACCGAGCAGGCTTCCGTGTCAATGAGCATGTCGCCCGAGACAATCTTTGCCTTGTTGCTGCCAGCCTCTCCTCCGGAGCGGAACCTGCGCATGATTGCCTTTATGCGTGCCGCCACTTCCTTGAGGCTGAAAGGCTTGGTGAGGTAGTCGTCGGCGCCGATTTCAAGACCTATGAGCTTGTCGGTCTCTTCGGAGAGCGCAGTGAGCATCAGGATGGGCGTATCTGAGGTTTTCCTCAAGGTCCGGCACACCTCGATACCGTCCATATGGGGCATCATGACATCCAGAAGGACGAAATCGGGCTTCAGCCTTGAAAAGAGCTCCAGCGCCTCTTTCCCGTCAAAGGCAGAGGCCGTCCTGTAACCTATCTTTTCCAGGTAATCCTTGAGGACGGTGTTGTGGGTCCTGTCGTCTTCGGCAATGAGGATCAGCAATCCTGACAAGGTGAATCTCCTTTCCTTCCCTGAATAATATTAGAGAGAGGGTGCTGCTTATTCCTTTATTTTCGAGGCGATATACCAGGAAAAGTTCCTCTGGCATGATTGTCATTCCCGGCGGGTTCAGCAGGGGATATGAAAGCCCGGCTTGAATATGATTGTTTACCAGGCCATTTATAATTTCCAGGAGGCGCCATGGAACTCCCTGAAGTCCGGCAGGAAATCGAAGCAATGCTTGATCAGCTTCCCGAGGAGGACCTTCCCTCGGTAAAGAGCTTCGTAGAATCGCTTCTTGAGAAAAATGAAGAGGGGGCATCGTCGGAATCGCCGAAGGAAGAGGTGTCCAAGGGGGGACCTGATCACCCTGCGGTAATAGCTCTCGCCAGCGAGGTGCAATTGGAGCCTGAGACTTTCCTGGCCCGCCTGGGCGAGTATGAGCGCGATCTCCTCTCCACCTACATAGAGACCAGCGACCCCGGAGTCCTCATCAAGCTGAGAAAAACCCTGGGTCTCCCCTTCTTCAGGTAGAGCCGCACTCGCCATACCGGGCGGTCTGCCGGAATATTAACATTTCGTTTCATTACTTTTCTGCAAAGGCATGATATAATACAATCGCATGGCTTCCGGCATTTATGAGAGCCGCGGCAGGCCGCTACTTGTGCAGGCAGCAGGCGATACCTCTGAAAGCAGGGTGATGGCAATGGAGATCAAGAAAGCGGGATACACGGGAAGTACCCCCCCTTCAATGAAGCTTCACAGGGAGGGGAATCAGAAGGAGGACCTTCCTCCCTCGGATTCTGTCACGGTGGGATCACCCTCCCTCTCATCGGAGCTGCCGTCAAGAGGTTTCATGGCAGCCTCCTTCAGGAATGCCGCATCGGGCGGACCGGTGAGCCTCGACGCCCTCTCGGCGCTCTTTGAGCAGAAAAGCGGCCCCCTCTGGGAAGTAGCCTTCCCTGGCGTCCACGGCAGCTCGGGGGGCATGAAGCTTATGGAAGACGGCTCTCTTTACGGGGTAGGATACAAGACTCTGGCGAAATATGACACGGCCAGGGGCCAGGTGGCATGGCAGAAGGAGTTCGACTCTGAGCCCTCGGCAAGCTATCTCACCACGGGGAAGGACAGTACCCTCCTTGTAATGCTGGGCTTTGACAGGCTTTATGGCCTTGATCCCTCGACGGGCAAGGAAAAATGGAGCTATAAATGCAACAAGACCGGCCTGTGGGACCCTGCACCACAGGTAGGCCCTGACGGGACCATCTTCACCTTCCGGGGAGAGCGGCTTGTGGCCCTCACCCCCGACGGCGACGAGAAGTATTCGCGAAAAGTAGGGAAGTACTCGCCTTCCATCGTGGGCATAGACAGCTCCGGCACCGCCATCGTGACAAGCGGTAATGATGTCATGGCGCTGTCACCGAAGGGGAAGGAGCTCTGGAGGGCCGACGGCCGCAACAGCTGCTTTTTTCCCCAGGACCGCGATCATGTCTATATCCCGAAGAATGAAAAACTGGAAGTCAGGAACAGGGAAAAGGGCGGCGTGGAGTGGGAGCGCACACCGGCCGACCTGGGGATCTCAAGCGTCACGCTTCATGGCGCCCACGGCGGGAAGCTCATCGTGGGTGACGGCCAGAAGTCCTCAACGCTCCTCTGCCTTGACACCGTCACGGGAAAAACCCTCTGGGAGAGCAAGGCCCAGGGTGATGAGCGCTATGTCCGGATGTTCCCTGAGGAGGGCATGCTCACCGTGAAAGACGGCGACAAGCTCCAGGCTCTCGATATGGAAAAGGGAACGCCTCTCTGGACTCTCGATATCCCCGCAGGAGCGAAGCTCGGCCCCCAGGCGCTCTCGCCGAAAGGGGCGCTCTTCGTGCAGGTGGGAAAAACAGTCTATGGGCTTGATGCCGCAACGGGAAAGCCTTTTTCAAGAAACGACGGCTTTGGCTGGGCTGGCGATCTGCAGGTGGCGCCCGACGGCACCACCGTCTTCACCCAGGAATACGGCACCCTGAAGATGATGGCCCTTGACGGCCGCTCCTTAGAAGGAAAGGTCCAGGAGGCCGTGAAGGATGTCCAGGCCGAGCAGGCAGATGCCGGTGAAAAAGCGAAGATATCCGAAGAAGATGACTTCATCATTATCGACGGCCTCCGCCTTGACAAGGGGCCCGGCTCCCGGAAGCCTTCATAGGCCTATCGGCCGCCATATGCCCCCATCGTCAGGCCCACAAGCGAGAAGATGCAGTTGGGCGAGCAGCCTGTGATCAGAGGAATTCCATTGCCTTCAAACACTCTGGTAATCATTTTATTCACCTTCCTTGCCCTGTTCTGAATATCATTATAGGGCAGTTCTGTGAAGGGAGTATGAAAACTCAGTGAAGGCTCCGTGAAGAAGGGGAATTGGCGGTAGGAATGTAAAGCCGCGGGGAGAACTATTGAATCAACACGTCCCCGCATGGAGAGAGAAAAGTGAAAATAGAACGTCTTGCACCTTTGATTGCTCTTGTGCTCATCTGCCTGGGAGTCTTTTCAACAGGGGCTTTCTCCGGCGCAAGTGGAAGTGACGGCCTTGCTGCCAGGACCGGGGCAGGGATGGTAAAAGGGACTCTTGAGGATGGCATCCTTGTGTGGAAGGGCATTCCCTTTGCCGCGCCACCCGTGGGTGCCCTGCGGTGGAGGCCTCCGCAGCCTGTCAAACCCTGGGATGGCTTAAAGGACTGCAGCGCATTCGGTCCCTGGTGCCCTCAGCCAAAGCAGGAGCTTATTCATGCAGAACAGGGCAGAATGAGCGAGGACTGTCTTTATCTTAACGTTTGGGCTCCCGCAAAGGGGGGGGAGAAGAAGCTCCCCGTGATGGTATGGATTCATGGGGGAGGCTGCACCACGGGTGGAGGCGCGGCAAGACTTTACGACGGGAAGCGCTTTGCCCGCCAGGGCATCGTCCTTGTCACCATCAACTACCGTCTGGGCCCCTTCGGCTTCCTGGCCCACCCGCTCCTCTCAAAGGAGTCAGAGCATGGAGTCTCGGGGAACTATGGCCTTCTGGACCAGATAGCCGCCCTCCAGTGGGTGAGGAAAAATATCGGGAATCTCGGGGGGGATCCCGGCTGTGTGACCATTTTCGGGGAATCGGCGGGCTCGGGGAGCGTCTCGAGGCTCATGGTATCACCGCTTGCGAAGGGGCTTTTTCACCGTGCCATCGCCGAGAGCGGCGGGGTATACGGCCGCAACAGGCACCTTCGGAAGAAATGGTATGACATGAAACCTATGGAAGAGATAGGGATTGATGTGGCGAAGGCTCTCAAATGCGACAGGGCGAAGGACCCCCTCCATGCCATGCGGGCAAAGACTTCCGATGAGATCCTTGCGGCCTCCCGGCCTGCCCAGGGGCTCTTCGGGGGCTTCGCGGGCGACGGGGTAAAATATGGGTGGATTGTTGACGGGTGGGTCATTCCCGATGACCCCGGCAGGATGTTCCGTAAGGGCAGAGTGCATAATGTGCCTTTCATGACAGGTGTCAATGCCGATGAGGGCACGATTTTTCTCCCCCAGCTCCCCCTCAGGACCGAAATGGCTTACCGGCTCTGGATGAAAAAGTGCTTCGGTAATGATGCCGACGTGGCTCTGAAGCTTTTCCCGCCCGACAGGAAAAATATCCCGGCGACGGTCAACCGTTTCATTACCGTGTGGGCCATGGCTGTCCCTGCAAAAGCTATGGCAGCCGACGTGGAGCGCCTGCCGGGGAAATCGTATCTTTATTACTTCACCCGGGTGCCGCCTGCCGCCCATAAGGCTGACCGCGGCGCCTTTCATGGCCTAGAGATATTCTACGTTTTCGGAAATCTTGACAGGCGCCTCGGCATTGACGATTTTGATGAAAAGCTCTCGGGAGCAATGAACACCGCGTGGGCAGCCTTTGCCGGGGGAGGTGTGCCCGGCGGGAATGGCTTTCCTGAGTGGCCTCCCTACAGGGCAAAAAATGATGAATACATGGAATTCGGCAATGAGGTAAAGGTAAGCTCAGGTTTCTTCCAGGAAACCTATGAGTTTTTTGAGAAGTACTATGACAAGCTGCAGAGCATGCTTGAATAAAGGGAGGATCGGTTATGAGAAAAGGGGCACTGGTTCTGATTCTGCTCGCATGGATCACCCTGGTCGCAGGGGTAGCACTGGCCGGGGGGGGAGGCGCAAACTGTGACCCCACGAGGCCCCCTTCCTTTCCGAAGGATCCTCCTCCCGCATGCGGGGCCCCGTCGGGGCATGTCCCGGCGCCTCCAAGGAAGGCTTCGGAAGGCGAGCCCTTCACCAGGACCTACCAGCTGGTAAAAGGATGGAATATCGTATCTTTCCCTTTTTCCCGGGTGCTCGAGCTCAAGGGGTTCAAGAGGATGCTGCTGTCTTACGGGGGAGGCTCCTATTATCTGCTGGACGGCCAGAATAATCCCTCCGAGGTGAACCCGAGACTGGGCTACCTGGTCTATGCTGATGCCCCGGGAGTCGCCACCGCGAGGGGAATTCCAAACAATGCGAATATCCGTGCCGTCTCCTTCGAATGCGGGTGGAATCTCTGCGGGTGCCCCAAGGAAAAAAACATTCCCTGGAATATGCTCGGTGCCGTCATAGGCACTTCGATGCATCTGGCGGGCGACGTGGCGGCTCTACCCGGTGACGAGGGGAATTACTGGCTCTCGGCGAGAGTCTACCGCTTCAACAAGGGTCTCCTCTCCGAGGATATCAGGACTGCCGGCACCGCCCTTATACCGGGGCAGGGCACGTGGGTTTTTGTGTGGCACCCTCTCAACCTCACGGTGATGCCGGGTAAACAGAGCGGCGCCCGCCTGGACCGCGTGACGCCCTCTTCGGTCTCTCCGGGCCAGACCGTTACCCTCGAGGGGAGCGGCTTAGGCAGTGACGTGGCGGGGCTTTTTCTCGCGGGCGTCCCGATAAAGGGTGACTATATCCTCTCATGGAGCCCCACAAGAATTATGTTCCGCGTGCCTTCCTATGCAATGTCGGGAAGCCTGCTGGTCTGCATGAACAGGACGCCCAGCAACAAGCTCTCCCTTACCGTGAGCGAAGATCAGGGGCCGGGAGCGGGCGGCACGCTCTCGGGTAAAATACAGGACGGAAACAAGAGGCCCTTGAAGGGAGCCCTCGTGATGCTCTCGAACGGCCTTTCGGCCTATTCGAAGGATGACGGGACTTTTCTTATCGGGCATATTCCCGCCGGTGAGTGGACTCTCGACGCGAGCCTCACAGGCCACCGGGCGGCCCATGGAAAGGTGAGCCTCGGCGAGAACGCCTCGAAAGCGTTTCTCATCACCCTTACTGCATATGGAGAAGTAGTTCCCCAGGCATCGGAGTCTTCGGGTGCCGCGGCGGGCAGGACCAGCAGCGAGGAGAAGATCGTGAGCGAGAAAGCCAATCTTGATGTGGTAGTGAGCGCTTACTATTACGGCAACACGCGGTGGTGGGTCTACCGGGTTTACGTGAAAGAATGGGGGAATGGCAATTATTACTGGCATAACACCTGGTACAACGACGCGGGAGATACTTATTACGAGCTCAAGTGCCCCGGTGCCCGGATGGGCAAGACCTATACCGTCTATGCTGAGTGGCGCTCGAAAGAGAACTCCAAGATTCTGACCAACTCATGGCAGAGGAAAATCTACAAGCAGTATCAGAAGGAGAACTTCGACTCGCCCATGTGAAGCGCTGTCAATCCCGGAGGGAGTGGCTCTCTATGGAAGATATGGCATTTTATGTGAAAGCCTTTATCACCTTTTTCGTGCTTGTGAACCCGCTCGAGGGAATTCCGATCTTTCTCGACGCGACTCAGAAAATAAGCCCGGCTCTCCGCCGGGCAATTGCGCTGCGCGCATCGGTGGCGGTGACGATCATCATGCTTGTCTCGCTTTTCCTCGGCAAGGCGATGCTGAATGTCTTCGGGATAAGCATCGGCGCCTTCCAGGTGGGCGGGGGCATCATACTCTTCCTGATAGCCGTCAAGATGACCCTTGGCTCTTCTGACAAGTCATTTGTCAAGGGGCCCGGCGGCGAAGTCGGCATGGACTTCGCGATTGTCCCTCTGGCCATTCCCCTCCTCGCGGGACCCGGGGCCATTAATGGCGCCGTGCTCTACGGGACGCGGACCCATTCACTGGTTGAGCTGGGCATTCTCTCGGTGATAATTGGAGCGGTCGGCCTGGCCACCTATGGGTCAATCCGGGCAGCCGTGCCTCTCGTGAAATATCTGAAGGAAACAGGGATAAGCATTGCAACGCGCGTGATGGGGCTCATCATCTCTGCTATAGCCGTAGAGATGATAGGCCATGGGATCGGCGCGATGTTCAGCATCAATGTTATTTGAGTTTTAAGCCTTTTTCCAGTCGCCGGCCTTGACTGAGTAATAGAGAAGCGGAATGACGCCCAGCGAGAGCGACGTGCTGGCCACCACGCCGAAGATGATTGCCCACGCGAGGCCGCTCCACACCGGGTCGGCAGCGATGACAAACATGCCGCTCATTGCCGCGGCGGCAGTGAGCACGATAGGCCGCGCCCTCACTGAGCCTGCCTCCACGATTGCCTCCTCCATGGTAAGGCCCGCTTCCTTCTGATCGGCGATAAACTCAATGAGTATTATGGAGTTCCGCACCACGATCCCTGAGAGGGCAATGACGCCAATCATCCCCGTGGCGGAAAAATAGATGCCGGAAGCGCCGAGAATGGCAAAACCCGGAAGGATGCCCAGCATGGTGAGCGGCACGGCTCCCATGATGACGAGGGGCTCCTTGAAGCTTTTGAAGCGGCTTACCATGATGAAATAGATAAGGAGCACCGCGATTCCCATGGCGATGCCAAGGTCGCGGAACACCTTGAGGGTCAGATCCCATTCTCCCTCCCATTCCAGGTCATAGCCCCGCGGCAGCTTCTGCCGGGACTGCCACATGAGAAGATCGATCATGGCATAGACGCTGCTGCGCTTTCCCATCTCCCCGAACACGTAGGTCACGGGGCGCAGGTTCTTGTGATAGATAGTGGCGTCTACTTTTTCCCTGCTGATGGTGATCAGCTCCGAGAGAGGCACTTTCCCCCCCTTCATCGAAGTGAGCGTCACTTTTTTAAGGTCATCTATGGCAAGGCGGTCCTGGAGGGGATAGCGGAGCACCACGGGAACCTGCTCCTCCTCGTTGCAGAGATGGAGCGTGGTGACGGGGTATCCCTGCATCATTCCTGAAAGGGTCTGCACGATCTGCTGGAAGGGGATGCCTGCGAGATGGGCTTTTACCTTATCAGCCCTGACCACGTATTTCCCCGGGGTTACTTTTACCGTTGAATCAACATCGACTACTTCCTTCACTTTTCTGAACTCATCTTCGATGGTCCCTGCGAGGCGCCTCTGCTCAGGCCCATAGGATCCGAAGAGCTCTGCCACCAGAGTTGACCGTACCGGAGGGCCCGGTGGATCCTCAACGAGCTTTATATTGGCATCCATCTGGCACCTGAGGTTATGGAGCATGGGGCGGAGCCTGGCCACCACGTCCTCGCTTCTGGCTTTCCGGTAATGCTTGTGAATCAGGTTGACACGCAGGTCGGCAAAGTGGGTGGCGTTTCTGAAGCTTGTTCCTCTGAGCAGGCCGTTGAAGTCCACGATGGAGCCGGTCCCCACAAAGGTTTCCACATCCTTCACTTCCGGCTGCGCCAGGATCAGCTCCGCGGCCTTGCGGGCCAGCTCATCGGTTCTGCCCAGGACCGTTCCCTCGGGCATGTCAATGGTCACCAGGAAAGTGTTGGTATTGGCCTTGGGAAGCATCCTGAATTTCACCCACTGCAGCAGCGGGAAGGAGAGCATGATGAGCAGGATTATAGCCAGGGCCAGGTAGAGCAGCCGCCGCAGCGCCGGGGAGGAGAGGAAGGGAGTGATGAGCTTCTGGTAAATTCTGTAAAACCAGCCCTTTTTCAGATCGTCACTGCTCGCATGGGGATGGACCTTGAGCCACCGCGACCCGAGGTAGGGCGTGATCTTGAAGGCCACCAGCAGCGAGATGAACATGGACACGGGCACATTAAAAGGAATCGGCGCCATATAGGGCCCCATCATTCCTGTCACGAAGGCCATCGGGATCATGGAGACCATGACGGCAAGGGTGGCATAGATGGTGGGCGCGCTGATCTCATTCACCGCGCCTACGCATGCATTTTTCCTCGGGCAGGAGGTCATCGAGAGGTGGCGGTGAATGTTCTCCACCACCACGATTGAGTCGTCCACAAGGAGCCCCAGGGCCAGGATAAGGGCGAAGAGGGTTATCCTGTTGATGGTCTGCCCGAAGAGGAGGCCTATTCCCAGCGTGGCGAGAAGCGTGAGGATCAGCGCCACGGCGATGACAGCGGCATCACGCAGCCCCAGGCTCACTACCGAAAGAATGATGATTATCACAATGGCCCACATGAGGTGGTGCACAAGCTCGTTTACGGCATCATTGGCCCGTTCCCCGTCATTTCTCGTGACAACCCATTTTACCCCGGGAGAAAGGGCCGTGGAGGCGATGCTTTGCATCTTCTTCACGAGGTCATTGGCAATAATGACGGCATTCTGGCCTTTCTTCTTTGCCAGCGCGATGGTCACCATCTGGAAGGAGGTACCGGGCTGCTGCCCTTCCCCCATGAAGTGAGCCTCATGGCTCTCCGCGGCCGGGCCGAAGGAGATGCGGGTGAGAGTGGTGCGCTCTCCCGGCCCGTCAGTGACCTGCGCCACGTCACGAAGATATACGGGGCTCTCCTGGTTTACCCCCACAATAAGGGTTTCCAGCTCCTTCGCGTCCTGAAAGAACTGCCCTGCCTGGACAAAATACTTTCTCCCCTCTCTCTCCACGTCCCCTGCGGGAAGCTCCTGGTTAGCCACCTGGAGGGCCTGCACCACCTGGGGGAGATCTATGCCCGAGGCGGCAATTCTCACGGGATCAATTTCGACAGTAATCTGCCGCTTCTGCCCTCCCACGATGACGGCGTCGCTGCTTCCCCGGACCTCGCGGAGCTTTCCTATGATTCTCTGGGCTTCCTGGCGAAGCTCATAGTCCGAGAGGCTTTGAGAATAGAGAGTGAAGGCAACGATGGGCACCTCGTCGATGTCCACAGGCTTGATAAGGGGGTGAAGGACCCCCTTGGGGCTCTGCTCCAGGTTGCTGTAAACCTGGTTGTAAACCTTGAACATGCTGTCTTCAAGGGGCTGGCCCACGTGAAAGCGCACGGTCACTACAGCCATTCCGGGCATGGAGGCAGAATACACATGCTCCACGCCGTTGATTTTCCAGAGAAGCCTCTCGAGAGGATCGGAGACAACCTTTTCCACCTCGCCTGCTGAGGCGCCGGGGTATATGATGATGACGTTGGCGGAGGGGACGCTGATCTGTGGATTTTCCTCGCGGGGCGTGATAAAGAGAGCAAGTATCCCGAAGACCATGGTGACCATGATGAGAAGAATGGTAAGCTTGGAGTCGATGAAGAACTCAGTGAGCCTGCCTCCGATATTCAGGTTCTTCATATCATAGGTGGAGGAGCGCTGCCCCTGGGGCTGCGGCTCTGCTTCAGCTTTTGGCTCTGCTTCGGGCTGCGGGGAAGATGAATCATCATGTTCAGCCATCGGATCAGCTCCCTCTTTTCCTTGTTTTCAGAGCCTGCCCATCTTTCAGGTCCTCCGGCGGATTCACCACTACCGGGTCCCCCTGGGCGAGGCCGCGGAGCACTTCCACCTCACCCTGGACAGTCTTCCCGGCCTCAACAGGCACAAAAAAGGCCTTCTCGCCGCTCTGGTCAACGGCCACTTTGAAGACACCTGTTGTCTTTCCTTTTTCAACAAGGGCGCTCCGCGGGATAAGGAGAGCCGCTCTGTTCCTGTCTGCGAGCATGATACGGCCGTACATGCCGGGAAGAATTCCCTTATCCCCGGGCAGGCCGATTTTCACCTTGAAGGTATGGGTTGCCGCGTCGCCGGAGGGAATATAGGTTTTCACCACGCCCGGCACTTTCTTGTTCAGGGCATCGATGAATACATTGATTGGCCTGTGAAGGGGGATATCCTTGATCCTGCCCTCGGGGACCGGCACATCGAGCTCCAGATACGAGAGCGATTCAATTCTCAGCAGAGGCTGGCCCGGCGAGGCCATGGTGCCGGCTTCGCTGAATTTCTTTGTGACCACCCCGCTGAAGGGCGCGCTGAGGGACGTGTAAGAGAGCATGATCTGTGCCGATTCGACGCCGGTGAGAGCCTGCCGTTTCCCTGCCTGAGCCTCGCCGGAAGCGGCAATGGCCTGGGCTTTTCCTGCCATGGCCTCTTTCTTTCCCGCCTTTGCCTGGGCGATCTTGCCTTTCACCTGCTCAAGGGAGCTCTGGGCAAAAGAGTATTGCGCCTGTACCTCTTCAAGCCGGGCTAAGGGAATTGATTCCTCGCGGTAGAGATCCTTGAAGCGCGTGAGGTTCTTTGAGGCAAGCTCCAGGTTTGCTTTTGCCTGGATCATTGCCGCATTGCCCTCATCAATGCCCGCCTGGGCCCTGTTCATAGAGGCATCCGCCTGGCTCACTGCCGCATCTGCCCGCCTGCTTGAAGCCTCAGCCTGGCTCACTGCCGCTTCCGCCTGCATGACTTTCGCCTCGATGTCCCGCCCGTCAAGCTTCACCAGCAGCTGCCCCCCTTCCACGAGGTCGCCTTCATTGACGGTGAGCTCTTCTATCAGGGCCATCACCTTGGGGGCGATGAGAGCAGTTTTCTCAGACGTGACGGTTCCCGGAAATTCCGCGCCCCGGGGCACTTTTTTCTCTGTTACCGTGGCCGTGTCAACGGTGATTTCAGCCCTCGCCGATTTTTCCTCCACGGCTTTTTCCCTGTGGCCGCAGGAGGCAGTGAAAGGGATGACCATGAGCATCACTGCAATGAGCTTCAGTCCCTTATTCAGCAAGGCTCTCTTTATCATGGTATCCTCCTCTGCGCGGTCTCGTTATTTTGCACTGAGGCCCATCCCGTCGATTATTGCGCCCGTGGCCACCTGTATTCGGTAAAAAGCAGCCTGGATGTCGTGGGAAGCTGAAAGACGGGAGAGCTTTGCCTGCCTTTCAACAGTCTCTGACTGCTGCACGTCCAGGGAGGTGGAAAGCCCTGCCCTGTAACGGTTGCTGACAATCCTGAAGTTTTCCTTCGCCTGGCTGACCTGCTGCTCCGAGGCCCTGATATTGGCAAGGGCGGTATTGTAGTCGGTGAGGCTTTCCCTCACTTCCCCCCTTATGGTGAGCCGGAGCATTTCAATCCTGTGGTCCAGGGCCTTGAGCTTCGCCCGGTATTCGTCCACCCTGGCCTTTCTCTGGCCGCCGTCAAAGAGCGGCATTGAGGCGTAGATCCCTGCCGTCATGTCGCCGGAGCCCTGCACGAAGAAGCCCCTGTCATTGTGCTGCGCAAGGCCGTAAAAGCCTACCTCGGGCTGCGATGAGCGCTCCTCGGCGGACTTCATTTTTGCAAAAGCTGTCCTCTGGTGGAGGACCTGGATATAGTCGGGGCGCTTTTCCAGGGCCATTTTTTCCAGGGCGGCGTAATCTTCTCTCACCTCGGGGAGCATGCCGAAATCGTAGTCCAGGGAGTAGGAGCGCTTCTCCTCTATCCCCATGAGCCTGTTGAGCACTTCGTTGAGGTTTTGCAGTTTCCCGAAGACACGGTTTCTCTCCTGGAGCGTCATGGCAAAATACACTTCAGCGCCCAGCACGTCGCTTTTCACCACGAGCCCGTGATCATAAAAGCTCCTGGCGAGCTTTACCTGCTTTTCCGCCACCTGGAGGCTTTCATCAAGCACCTTGATGGTTTCAATGAGAAGGGCGCCTGCGAGATATGACTGGAGCATATTTGAAAGCATGCCTCTCGAGGTCTCGCTTGTCGCCTGCCTGCTCGCCTTGATGTTCTCTTTCGCCGCGTCCATGGCAAGCTCCACTCTGCCTCCCGTATAGAGAGGATATTTCACCTGGAGGCCTGCGTTGAAGTTTGTCGTCGAGGCGGGGTCGTTGAGGGACTGGATATCGAAATCCTGCATGGTGAAGCGCGCCTGGTTGAGCTTGAAGGCGAATACGTTCACGGGGTTGTCGGAGACGGTATAGCCAAGCTGCAGGTCAACACGGGGAAGGCCGAAGCTCTTTGCGTAATCAAAGCCCGCCCGCGCCGCGCCTTCCTCTTCCTGCTGCGCCTTGATTGCATAGTTGCCTTCAATTACCTTCTTCAGGGCATCGGTGAGCGGAAGCGGTAATGAGCTTTTCAGGTATTCCTCAAAATGCCGGGGTGCCAGGCTCAATTCTCCGCCTGCCCTTTCCTCAACGGACTGGCCGTGGGAAAGTGTGGTAAGCAGTGCCACGAAGAGAACGAGAAGGGCTGCGTTGAGTGTTTTCCTCATAAGGTGCACCTGCGCCTCCAATCTGATATGTGCAGCAGTCCCATGAGACGGAATATTGGAGCGGCATCAAAATATATCATAATTCATATATTACAATATTACGATAAATATGTCAAGAGGGGTGGCGGCTGATTAAGAAAAATGTTGTCAGGCGCGCGTCGCTAAAGAAACCAAGGAGGCCCGGGGCCTCGAGCATTTTCACCTCCAAAGCGGCCTGAAGGTTACGGCGGAAAGAAATCTCCCCTGAAGCACCTGCCTTGACAAATGCATCGTGACCATATATTATATATGTAGGTTGCTTATATGCAAGTTGCTAATACTGGAGGACCCATGAAAGGTAGCCGACGCTGCAGAAGAGAGGGTACAGGTGTATGCTCCTGCGAGATGGGCAATCTCTACCGCTTTGTGGAGCCAATCGTGCTCACATCGATTGCCAGGTGCGGCGAGGCTCATGGCTATTCCATAGCGCAGAAGGCGAATGAGCTCGCGGTGACCCATGCCGGGCTCGATATGGGCGCGGTTTACAGGACGCTGCACCGCCTTGAGCTGTCTTCCATGGTCGTTTCTGCATGGAGCACCGCAGGAGGAGGAGCGGCGCGGAGGATATACAGGCTTACCCCCCGGGGAGAGCGTCATATAATTGAGTGGGCCGAGGTGATAGACCGCACGATTGGAGCTCTCTCAGCGGTGAGCGCCGCCTGCCGCCAGGTCATTGTTACAGAAGAAGGAAAACGCCATTAAGCAACACCATTTTTTTCAGCGTGGAGGGAAACAGAAATTCCCGCAATGAGAGTGCAGATGCTCAGGATAAGCAAGGAAAGGAGGTGAAATCTATGCCAGGTGGCGATGGAACAGGGCCTCTCGGGCAGGGCCCCCGCAGCGGGGGCGGCTTTGGCTTCTGCTATCCCGGCGCGGGCTTTGGGCGGGGCCGGGGCTATGGCAGGAGAGGGGGGATGCACTGCGGGCGCTGGAGGATGCAGTACGGCGACCCCACCCTTCTTGAGAATGAGCTCGCCTTTTTGAAGACCGAGATGGAAGCGATACAGGCAAGGCTCGGGGAGCTGAAAAACGTCAATCAGTGAGTGACCGGGGGAGGCATCCAGGCTTCCCCCCTCTTAAAGGAGCATTGAAAGTGAAGATTTCCGTTGCAAGCGGCAAGGGAGGCACGGGCAAGACCACTGTGGCGGTCAACCTGGCTTACTGCGCAGAAGAAAAGGTGCAGCTTCTTGACTGCGATGTGGAAGAGCCGAACTGCCATCTTTTTCTCGCACCTTCGATAAAGGAAAGGGTGCCGGTCACCCTTGAGGTGCCGGAGATCGCCCTGGAAAAATGCACCTATTGCGGCAGGTGTGCAAAGGTGTGCCGGTTTAATGCAATCGCGGTGCTTCTTAAAAATGCCATGGTCTTCCCGGAGCTCTGCCATGGATGCGGCGGCTGTCTTCTCGCCTGCCCGGAATCGGCAATAACATTGAGAAAACGTGCTATCGGCATGGTGGAGAAGGGCATGGCGGGGCATATACACTTCGTTCACGGCAGGCTCGAAGTAGGCGTGGCCCTCTCGCCTCCTCTCGTGAAGGCTGTGAAAAGAGAAGCCCTCCAGGATGCTATCGTCATATTCGACGCTCCTCCCGGCACATCGTGCCCCATGGTGGCCACAGTGAAAGGCACTGATTTCTGTATCCTTGTCACTGAGCCTACGCCTTTCGGGCTCCATGATCTTTCCATAGCTCTCGAGACAGTGAGAAAGATCGCGGTCCCTGCAGGAGTCGTGATCAACAGGGCCGGCCGGCCGTACCGTGAGCTCAATGAGTATCTTGACAAAGAGCATATCGAAGTACTCTGTGAAATACCCTTTGAAAGGAAATACGCAGAGTCCTATTCCACCGGAGCAGTGCTCGCAAAGGCTCATCCCGAGTTAAAGGCCTGTTTCAGCGGCCTTCTCAGGAAAGTCGCAGAGCGTTGCGGGAAGGCGGCCCTTCAAGGGCAGATGCGGGGTGAGAGATGAGAGAGCTTGTGGTGATCAGCGGCAAGGGCGGCACAGGGAAGACAAGCATTACCGCCTCTTTTGCGGCCCTCTCCCGTGGCAGTGTTTTTGCCGATTGCGATGTTGATGCCGCTGACCTCCATCTTCTGCTCGCTCCCGAGATAAGGGAGCGCGAGGTCTTCAGAAGCGGCTTCAAGCCTGTCATAGAGAGCGATCTCTGCACAGAATGCGGCAGGTGCAGGGAGCTCTGCCGTTTTGATGCGATAGACGAACGCTTCCAGATTGACCATTTTGACTGCGAGGGGTGCGGCGTATGCGCCGACCACTGCCCCGCGGGAGCCATTCGAATGGAAGAAAATGAGTGCGGTGAAGTCTTTGTCTCGAAAACCCGCTTCGGGACAATGGTTCATGCCCGCCTTGGAATAGCCGAGGAGAACACGGGCCGTCTTGTGACACGCGTGAGAAAGCTCGCCAGGGAGCACGCCGAGGCTGAAGGGGCATCCCTGATTATCGCCGACGGGAGCCCCGGTATAGGGTGCCCTGTCATCGCTTCTATAACGGGAGCCAGGCTGGCCCTTATAGTGAGCGAGCCCACGGTTTCAGGGCTTCATGACACCTCGAGGGTGCTCGGGCTTCTGCGGCATTTCAATGTGCCGGCGGCGGTGGTGATAAACAAGTGCGACCTGAACGCCGCAATGTCCAGGGAGATAAGGTTCCTGTGCAGTGTGAGCAGTGTCCCGTGCCTTGGCGAGATCCCTTTTGACCATTCTTTCACGGAGGCCCTGGTCAACAGGAAGACTCTTATTGAATACTGTGATGGCGGCACTTCAGGAGCTATCGGGGGAATCTGGGAGAGCGCGCGGGAAATGATGGGAGAAAACTGAAGGAGGAAGTAATGCATTCTTGCAAGGACACAGAAAAAGAGCAGTATATGAAACAGCAGGACAGGCTGATCACCGGATCACTTTCTCAGATAGGAAGAAAGCTGGTAGTGATGAGCGGCAAGGGAGGAGTAGGAAAGAGCACTGTGGCCGTAAATCT
The DNA here is from genome assembly GCA_031082125.1 of Candidatus Eremiobacterota bacterium. Lineage (NCBI taxonomy): Bacteria > Bacillati > Vulcanimicrobiota > Vulcanimicrobiota bacterium. The sequence goes on along the minus strand of JAVHLM010000022.1, from coordinate 24,980 downwards.
CGCCGTGGCCCTCGCCAGGAGAGGAAACAGCGTGGGCCTTATGGACGTTGATCTCCATGGCCCGAGCGTGCCGACTCTTCTCGGGATCCGGGGCCAGAGGGTATTCTCTGAGCTTGACCGGCTTATCCCCATACAATACACCGATAATCTCAAGGTCCTCTCCATTGCGAACCTTGTGGGAGGAGGCGACGATGCGGTGATATGGAGAGGGCCCATGAAAATAGGGGCCATCAGGCAGTTTATCTCCGACGTGGAGTGGGGGCTTCTTGATTTCCTGGTGATTGACTCCCCTCCCGGTACCGGTGACGAGCCCCTCACCATAGCCCAGACCATTCCCGGCGGTGAAGCAGTTATCGTGACGACTCCCCAGGAACTGTCCCTTGCCGACGTGCGAAGGTGTGTCAACTTCTGCAGGCAGGTATCGATGCCTGTGCGCGGCATCATCGAGAACATGAGCGGCTTTTCATGCCCCCACTGCGGGAAGGAGACCGCCATCTTCAAGAAGGGTGGCGGAGAGGAAGGAGCAAGGCTAATGAAAGTTCCTTTCCTGGGAGCCATTCCTCTTGATCCTGCCGTGATGCTCTCAAGCGATGACGGAAAGCCTTCCCTTTCCGCCGGTGAAGGGCCTTCAGCGGCGGCCTTTCAGAAGATCGTGGAAAAAATCATTATAGGGGGAGAAAGACAGAAATCTGCAGGGGCTTCTGCCGAAAGCGAAAAGGAAGCCCGGGGTAAAGATAAGAAGAGCATGAAAAAGGAGGTGAAAACGATGAAATGCGCTATTCCAGTACAAGGAGGGAAGCTTTGCGCCCACTTCGGCCACTGCGAGGAATTTGCCATCGTGGCCTTTGAAAAGGGACAGATTGGCTCCAGGGAGCTTCTCAAGCCCCCGCCCCATGAGCCGGGAGTTCTGCCTGAATGGCTTGCGGGCCTCGGAGTCTCGTTAGTGATAGCGGGAGGAATGGGCTCGAGGGCCCAGGAGCTTTTCAGGGCAAAGGGCATAGAGGTGCTCACCGGCGCTCCGGGAGGCACGCCGGAGGACCTTCTTCGCAGTTATCTCTCGGGAACCCTGAGAACAGGGGAGAATGTCTGCGATCATTGAAATCATGCAACTATCTTCAAGGAGAGCACCATGCCGATATATGAGTATAAATGCCTTCAATGCGGCTTCATCACTGAGCAGATCATGAAAACGGGAGACCCGCAGCCGGCCTGCGGCAAATGCGGCGCCGGGGCTCTTGAGAGAGTCTATACCTCATCTTTCAGCGTCGCATCTTCAACAAGGGAGGCCGCAGCAAGCTCCGGAACCTGCTGCGGGTCGTCAACACCCTGCGCGAGCCCGAAGCATTGCTGCGGGAAATAGAAAGGAGCAGAATCATGAACGGAGATAATCAGCAGAATAAACCCAGGGGAAGAGGAGGCAGGGGAAGAGGGCCGGGAGGAAGCGGCCTGGGCCCTCCGGGAACCTGCCGCTGTCCTCAGTGCGGCACCGAGGTGCCCCATCAGCGCGGCGTGCCCTGCCTGTCGCTTCAGTGCCCGAAATGCGGCACCTTGATGGTGCGGAGTCAATAGAAGGGAGAGAATGTCATGAAAGTTGCAGTCACCTCACAGGCACAAGATATCAACGGGCAGGTCGACGCCCGCTTCGGAAGATGCCAGTTCTTCATCATCGCGGATCCGGCAACGCTCGAGTACGAGGCCTTTGAGAATCCCGCCATTACCGCCTCGGGAGGCGCGGGAATCCAGGCCGCCCAGTTCGTAGCCCATAAGGGAGTCGATGCCGTCATCTCGGGAAATTTCGGCCCCAAGGCCCACCAGACGCTTGTGGCCGCAGGGGTGAAAATGTACTCAGCCCATACCAGGACTGTCCGTGAGGCCCTGGAAGATTACCGCAAGGGAACGCTTCCCTCTGTCTCTTCGCCTACGGCGGCGGAGCACTCGGGCCTGTGATGCTCTCCCGCGAGCCTGCTGCGCCTCTTGAGATGAAGATTGTCTATGACAACGAGGTGCCCTGTCATTGCACGAAGTATAAAGAATTGCTATTCAGCACCCTTGGTGACAAGGCAATGGCCGGCGGCGCAGGGTTCCAACTGGGCCTGTGAAAAGCTCTTCAGCGCAACCCGGGCTTTTCGCGGATTTGAAAGCGTCTGCGCCTGCCTCTGCATTTTTTATTAGTGAGCAGGAGGTTCTGACATGGAAGGCAGCCCGAAGCCATGATTATCTCGATTGCAAGCGGTAAGGGGGGGACGGGAAAGACCACCGTCGCGGTGAATCTCGCCCTCTCGGCAGAAAGGGTGCTCACTCTTGCCGACTGTGATGTCGAGGCGCCCAATGCTCATCTTTTTTTCCCCGTATGCTACGCCGCAAGCAGATCTTTTTCCATGAAGGTGCCTGTCATCAACAGGCAGCGCTGCACCTTGTGCGGCGAGTGCTCGGCATTTTGCGCCTATAACGCTCTGGCGGTGCTTGAGGAGAAGGTCCTGCTCTTTCAGGATCTCTGCCACAGCTGCCTGGGGTGCGCCTCTGTGTGCCCCGAAAAGGCCATCTCATTCAGGGAGAGGCCAATAGGGAAAATAGAAAAAGGCGAGATCCCCCGCGGGGGCGGCAAGCCCGCCCTTCACTTCATCAGAGGAGAGGCCCTTGTCACCGAGCACCGCGGAAAATTTCTCATAAGGGCCTTAAAAGACCATATAGACAGGAATATGGATGCCCTTATCGACTGCCCTCCCGGAACGGTTCTCGCCGCCGAGGCCATGAGAGGCTCGGGCGCAGTCCTTATAGTGGCTGAGCCCACCGTCTTCGGCCTCTCTGACATGGCCAGGATTCTTGAGCTTTCAAGGGCGATGGCTTTGCGGGTTCTTGTGGTAATCAACAAGTCGGGGGCTCATGACCAAATGATCGAAGAGTTCTGCGCCGCCCGGGGTGTTGAGCTGCTGGGCAGGGTGCCTTATGACCTGCAGATCGCGAGGAGCGCCTCGAAAGGCTCTGCAATCTCCGGTGAACATGACCGGTACTGTTCGCTTTTCAAATCGATTCTTGAGAGGGTGACGGTCCTATGCTCCTGAAATTGGTGAAATCCGGGGAAAAAATGATGCCTGTTGCAATTGCTGATGGTGACCACAAGCGCTGCTTCGCCTGCGGCCAGAAGAACAGCCACGGCCTCAAGCTTCATTTTGCGATTGAGGCCGACGGCTCGGTGGCGTCAGAATTTTTCTGTGACGAGACTTTTCAGAGCTATGACGGCACCCTCCACGGCGGGATAATTGCCACGGTGCTTGACTCGGCGATGACAAACTGCCTTTTTATCAACTGTGTAAAGGCACGGACAGCCCGGCTGAATATCCGGTATTATGCGCCAGTCCATACCAATGAGAGGGCAAGGGTAGTCACCTTTCTGAAGAGAAAGCTGAAGAACGCCTATCTCCTCATCGCACGGTTTTTCCAGGGAGAGCGTCTCTGCGCCGAAGCCCAGGCTGTGTTTATCAGGATGGCGGAAGGCGGACGGGCATGAGCCTTACAGGGCGCTGAAAGGGAAAAGAATGAAGCAGATATGCTTCCTCTCCGGGAAAGGCGGAACGGGGAAAACCTCGATCTGCGCGGCCTTCGCCTCCCTTGCGGGAGGTGCGGTGCTTCTTGATGCCGATGTGGAATCCTCAAACCTTCCCCTTGTAATTCCCCACGAGGTCCTCCATACTGAGCCTTTTTACGGGCGGAAAGAGGCCGTTATCGCCATGAATGTCTGCAACAGGTGCAGGCAGTGCCTGGAAGCATGTGCCTATGGCGCCGTCATGGAAAGCCCTCAGGGAGAATTCGCGGTCACTCCCTCTCTCTGTGAAGGCTGCACCCTCTGCGAGAGAGTCTGCCCCTCGTCTGCCATTTCCATGAGAGAGTCGCTGAGCGGTGAATGGCATGTCTCAAAAAGCGGGTGGGGCCCTCTTGTCCACGCCTCCCTTCTTCCTGCTGAGGAGGCTTCAGGAAAGCTCGTGCGCGTGCTCAGGATGATGGCCGAGAGCCTTGCCCGGGAAGGGGAGTACCCCGCGATTCTCATCGATGGTCCCGCGGGAATGGGGTGCCCTGCTATTTCCGCAATGACAGGCTGTGATGCGGTAGTGGCCGTCACTGAGCCGACCGTTGCGGGGCTCCACGACCTCGAGAGAATCCTGGAGCTATCGGGGCATTTTGTCATTCCCACGTGTCTGCTGATCAATAAGAGCACCTTAAACCCGGAGATCAAAACCATGATGGAGCAGCTCTGCACGGCAAGAGGCCTGGTCATCGCCGGCGAGCTGCCCTATGACGAGGCTTTCAGGGAAGCCCTCGCAGAGGGGAAAGCAATAACGGAATACCGCAGCACCTTCAACGAGAGGCTTTTGATGCTCTGGAGCGCTGTCAGGTCTTTTACAGAAAGGCCACCCCATGGAGCCAGTAATCTATAAACCGATTAATCAAGCCAGCCGGAGGTTTTGAGGATGTTTAATGAATTTTTGCGTCCTGCGAGTGTCAAAGAGGCGGTAATGCTGAAAAATAGCTCTCCTGCATCGGCATATATTGCCGGCGGCACGGAAGTAAACTCCAGGGGGTGGTGCATGCGGCGCCCTGGAGCGCAGGTGCCGGACCGGGCCATCGGAGTCGCTCACCTGCCTCTGGCGGCCATCGAAGAGACTGAATCTGGAGTGATTATCGGAGCGAATATGGTCATCCAGGACCTTCTTGATAACCCCGCAACGCCCCCCCTGCTGGCGGAAGCGGCACGGCACTTTGCAAACCGCACCATCAGGAATATGGCCACGCTCGGCGGAAACATAGGCACCAACAAGTCCTGCTCCAACCTGATTCCGTCTCTTCTGGCGCTTGACGCCCGGGTGCACCTCGCCGCTGAGTCCGGAGATACCGACCTTCCCCTTCTGGAGCATATAGCCCGGCCCGATCCCTGCGCCCTTATCCTGAAAGTATCAGTCTCCAGAGCAAGAATCAATGCAAAGTGGGCTACCCGCAGGCACAGCCGGACCGCCAACGATATTTCAATACTCTCTGTCTCGGTGACGCTCTTTGGCGATTCTTCTAAAATCGAAAGCCCCCGTGTGGCGATGGGAGGAGTGGCGGCAACAGTCGTACGGCTCCTCGAGCTTGAAAAGCAGCTTGACGGCCAGAGCCTTCCCTCACGCGACGAAATTGAGGCGGAGGTGAAGCGCATGGTAACGCCGATTGATGACCTGCGCGGCAGCGCGCGATTCAAGCGCCACATTGCAGGGGTGATGGTGGGCTGGGCCCTTCATCAGGCTCTCGACAGGAAGGGAGGGAGATCATGAAAATCACCGTCACCCTCAACGGCTTGAGGCGCCAGTTTTATACGGAGCCGGGAGAGCCTGCCGATGCCCTTCTGAGGCGGGAAGGGATTATCTCTGTCCGCGACGGCTGCAACGGCGAAGGGACCTGCGGCGCATGCGCCGTTATCCTGAACGGCCGCCTCGTCAACTCGTGCCTGCTCATTTCCGCCCAGATAGACGGCGGGGATATTGTCACTGTAGAGCATTTTTCGAAGCACCGCACCCTCACGGCGATTCAGTCGGCCCTTGTTGACACGGGCGTCGTCCAGTGCGGGTATTGCACTCCCGCGATGGTGCTGGCCATAGAAAGCCTCCTCAGGCGCTCCCCGAATCCCGGCCGCAGTGAGATTACCGACGCTCTTTCCGGCATTTTCTGCCGCTGCACCGGCTATCAGCAGTTTTACCAGGCAGTCGAGCTTGCAGTGAAAAGGCTTGCCGATCCAGGCTTTGTCGGCCCTATCGCCCCGTCGTTCCGGGATGACACGAGGGTGGTGGGCAAGGCAAAGCGGAAAGTGGACGGCGCAAAGCTTGCGCGGGGGGAGAGAGCCTTTGTCGAGGACATGGTCGCCCCGGGGGCCTGCATTCTGAAAATGATGCGCTCGCCCCATGCCCATGCCTATATAAAATCCATTGATACCTGCGAGGCGGAAAAGGTGCCGGGAGTGGTCCACATCCTCACTCACCTCAACAGCCCTGACATCTACTACAACCAGGCCGGCCAGGGTTTCCCCGAGCCCTCGCCCTATGACCGCAAACTCATCAGCGAAAAGGTGCGCCATGTCGGCGACCGTGTCGCCGCGATTGTGGCGGAGACCTGGGAAGCCGCGCTGGAGGCGGAACAGAAGATCGCCGTGGAATATGAGATCCTCGCACCCGTGCTTACCATTGATGAGGCTGCGGCCCCCGGCGCACCTCTCGTGCATGACAGCGCCGTTGAATATATCGCGGGGGGGCCCGATAACCTGGAAGAGTATAACAAGGGGGCCGATCCCAGAGACGGCCGCATAATCTACCAGTTTCCCATCCATGGTGACCCGCGCCGCAATATTGCGGCAAGCGTGAAGGGAGGTATCGGCGATCTTGAAAAGGGCTACCGGGAGGCCGACGTGATCCTTGAGCGCGAGTATGAAAGCGCCCAGGTGCAGTGCACCCCTGTTGAGCCTCACGTGGTATATACCCATATGGACGGCGACAGGCTGGTGATACACGCCTCAACGCAGGTGCCCTGGCATCTGCGCCGCATTGTTGCCCGCGTGATAGAGACCGACGAGAACAACATCCGTGTCATCAAGGAGAGGGTCGGAGGCGGGTTCGGCTCAAAGCAAGACATTGTGCTTGAAGAGGTCGCGGCGTACCTCACATGGGTGACGGGCCGCCCCATTTTCCAGCGCTTCACCCGCGAGGAGGAGTTCATCGCCTCCCGGACAAGGCATGTCATGAGGGTGAAGGTGAGGCTTGGCGCAAAAAAGGACGGCAGGCTCACCGCGGTGTTCATGGACCTGAAAGCGAATACCGGCCCATACGGCGCCCATTGCCTCACGGTGCCGATGAACGCCTGCTCCAAGTCCCTCCCTCTGTTTCTCTGCGACAACATGGGCTTCAATGTCACGACGTACTATTCAAACATTGCTCCCACGGGCGCATATCAGGGCTATGGCGCTCCAAAGGGCGCATTCGCCCTCCAGCTTGCCGTCGCCGAGCTTGCAAGAGAGCTCGGGGTGGATCACATGGAAATCATTGAGAAGAACCGTGTCCGTGAGGGCGAAATGCTGGAGATCCTCCGGTGCCTCGGCGAGGGAAGGGAGGGGAAGCCCGAAAAGGTGATGAGCTGCGGCCTCGGGCCGGCACTCGCGAGGGGCAGGGAGCTTATTCAATGGGGAGAGCCTGTGGAAAGCAGCGATCCGGACTGGAAGATTGGAAAGGGCTTCGCCATCATTCAGCAGGGGTCGGGACTTCCCGGGCTTGACTCGGCAAACGCCGAGATAAAGATGCTCTCTGACGGCACCTTCCTGCTTCTTTCCGGCGGGACCGACCTCGGCACCGGGCTTGACACCGTCTCGGTCAAGTTCGCCGCCGAGACACTCTGCGTAGATATGGAAAAGATTGCCATCATAGCTGCTGATACCGATATCACGCCTTTTGATGTGGGCGCCTATGCCTCAAGCGGCACCTATTTTTCCGGCGGTGCCGCTCACAACGCCGCCAAGGCGATGCGTGACCGCCTCATACAGGTAACGGCGGAAATCACAGGGGAAAAACCGGAGGATCTCAGGCTTGTGTATCCCGGGAGAGTTGAAGGTACAATAAAATCCCTGGCATATGGAGAAATAGCCCATTATGCCGAAACGGGGACCGGCTGCGGCCAGCTTATCGCCACGGGGCATTTTACCTCGGACAGGGCCTCATTCCCCTACGGCGCCCATTTCTGCCAGGTGGCAGTGAACGTATGCACAGGCGAGGTAAAGGTAGAGAAGTATTTCGCCCTGCAGGATTGCGGAACGCCCGTCAACCCCGAGCTGGCCCTCGGCCAGATGTACGGAGGAGTGCTGAAGACCATCGGTCACTCGCTCTATGAGCAGATGCTTTATGACGGCACGGGGCGCTGCATCAACGCGAACTTTGTTGACTACAAGGTCCCCATGATCCAGGATATTCCCGGCGAATTCAAGGCGGAGCTTATCTATACCGATGACCCCTATGGGCCTTACGGGGCGAAGTCCATCTCGGAAATCGCCTGCAACGGCGCGGCTCCGGCCATAGCGGAGGCCATTTATGATGCGGTGGGTGTATGGATGAGGACATGGCCGTTCACTCCGGAGAAGATCCTCGCCGCCCTGGGGAAAATATGAGATATTTGAGCTTCATTAAAAGAGGCATGTGAGGTGACCCTCTAATACCAAGGCCCCACAGGGATATAGAGTGTATCTTTCATGACAGGGGAAAAGAGCGTGCAAGGCTTCAATGACACTTATATAACAGGAGGTGTGTGAAAGATGAAGGCAAAACAGAACTACTATATCGACATGGCGATGCTCTTTTCCTTCCTGGTTGTCACCGCGACAGGGTTCCTGAGGTGGATTTTCAAGCCCCTGGCCGATGAGGGAATATGGGCGGCCATGCTTGCGCCCGGATGCAGGCTTTTCGGCATCCTTCACCGCTGGTCCGGTCTTCTCTTCGTAGTCCTCGCATTTTATCACATCAACTGCCACTGGGAGTGGATAGTGATCATGACTGAAAAACTGAGGAAGGATTCCCGTGAGGGGGCTGCTTCCGGGGGAGAAGAGGAGAAGTGAGCAATCACGGGAGGGGATTCCTGCAGGTCCATTTAGCCCGCTTCGTCGGGAAGGCCGGGAGCTTTTTATGGGAAGTGCGGCAGGTTCTCAGCCTTTCACCGGCAGCCTCACTCCCCCGATGATGACAAAGCCATCATCCTCCCTGATGCTGCTTTCCGGGGGAGGAGGCTCCTCGTTGCGCAGCTCCTCTATCTTGTCAAACATGCTTACCGTGTCGAGGAACTGCGATATGGGAATTCTCGTGTTGTCCTTGTAAAGCCAGAGATTGGTGTTTCCGCACCGCAGGCCTTTCAGCACTGCAAGTACCCCCACTGGATAGTACCGCGTAACGGAGACTTTGTTCCCCAGTGAGTCCACATTGGCAAAATTCGTATCTGCCTGGAACGTGTACCCTTTTCCCATGAGATCCTGGATGAGGCTGATAAGCTTGAGCTCCTTCTTTGAGTAGGACTCCAGGCCCTGGTTGCAATGGATCGCCTTGAGATCGGCAAGGTCATCGGAGACCGAGATTTCGGTAAAGGCCTGTTCTCTGTCTACAAACCCAATGCTCTTGTGCCCCTTCACGGCGGCTTTCAGCACGTCAAAAGGCTCGGCATATTCTGTTTTTCCCTGGTAGAGCACTGCGCAGCCATATCCCTGATCCTTCATGAAATTTATGGACTCAACAATGTCCTTTTCCCCCTTCGGGAGCGCCTGCAGGTCACCGGTAAAGTAGATTGCTTTGAGCCTCTGGAAATCCCTGGGATCGTCCAGCACGCTCTCATTCCCGCCCTTATGTCTTACGAAAGCCTTCCCCAGCTCTCCTTTCATTCCCTTGAGTACGGTCAGTTCTGAGCCGTCATAGTAGCCCTTGAAGCTCATCCCCTTCTGTCCCAGCTCCCTCATCTGGGAGATGAGGCGCTGCTCATCTTTAGGCAGGAGCGAGAGGGCCCACTTTCGAATCGCCATATCTCTCCACGAAGGTCGCTCCTTCTTTCAGCATGCCGGAGATAATGGGAAGGGCTTTCTGCTCATCAGGAGAGAGCTCAGTGGCTTTCATCGCCCCTGAGAGCACGCAGGCTCTCTTGAAATCGCCCAGGGACTCAATCTGAAAGAACTTTTCCCCATCCTTGAAGTGCAGGTCCGACTGAGGATCGCGGTCTCTGGTGAGCCTCACTGCATTGGAATAGGCGTACAAAGGATTTCCTTCCTTGTACTGGAAACACTGCGCAAGATAGCGGTCATAGAAAGTATTCCCCGAGTCATATACCTTCCGAATGGCTTCTGCCGTATCAGGATTTTTCAGGGACCCGGGCTCGCTGCCGCAGTAATAGTATGAGAGAAGCTGGATGTCTTCCCCGCTCCAGGGGAGCTCGACCGCCTGATCTCCTCTCTTTGCGGTGATCCCCCCGAGGACCGTCTTGTCGCCTTCTCCGTAGCGTCTGTATACCTTATCGAAAGAAATCCGCCTTCCCGGCATCATTGCTCCCGGCCGGCAGGATTTACATGAGACAGCATGTTGCCTGTGCCACGAATGCCCGCGCCGGGAAAAATTAAAGGCTGCCATTGGTGTGATGCTCTTGAGCATAAGTTCATGAGCCCAGGGAATGGAGTCAGGGTAACTCCCTGCAATGTGCACTGGATCACTAAGATATGATCCATCAAGAGTGCGAATGTAAGCGTGGGAGGTGGACTTCAAAGGAATGGGCAAAATACGGATTCACTTCGTGCTGGTTTTTCCAGACGCCTGAGTAAGCTTAAACGTCCGGAAAAACTCCCCAAAAAGCTTGAAACAGGGATGGATGGCTATAGGCTTAAGGATATCGGCTGGCAATGACCACCACGTGGTCTTGACAAAGTTAGCCTTCTCATGTAAGGATCGGGGGTAAACGCTCATTGTGAGGGATGTGCTGCAGGTTCAGATGTATGAATCTCCGATCTTTTTTCAGGACAGGGAAAGTCCTGTAAAACCTGTTTTGAGCTCTCTCTGGGCAGGGTCATTGAATCCCGCCCCTTGACCTTATAAGGTCATATACCTCCCTTCTGCCTTTACTGCGGGCCACGCCGAGAGGCGTCTCGCTCTGGCTGTTTCTCACGTTGATGTCGGCTCCCTTGTTGACAAGCAGCTCCGCCGCTTTGAGGCTCCCCTTTTTTGCTGCCTCGTGAAGTGGCGTATAGCCGTTATTGTTTTTCGCATTGCAGTCGGCGCCCTTTTCAATGAGCAGCTCCGCCGCTTCTTTTCTGTCTTCCAGGGCCGCCCAGTGGAGGGCCGTCCAGTCATTGCCGTCTTTCATCTTCACATCGGCGCCGTTCTCGATGAGGAGCTCCGCGATATCGCTGAAGTCTCCCTTGCAGGCAAGGATGAGGGGCGTGAATCCGTTCTGGCTGCCTTTTTCATTGACTGCGGCACCCTTGGCGATGAGAAGCGCGGCAGTCTCCTTGTGGCCCATTGTGCATGCCATATGCAGCGGGGTGAATCCATATTTCACATCCTTCTCATTCACCGCGGCACCCTTCATGATGAGGAGCTCCGCTATCTCCCTCCGGCCTGCGGCGCCTGCCACGTGGAGGGCTGTCCTGCCGTCACTGTTCTTCGCGGTGACTTCCTTGCCGGCTTTCAGGAACAGTACGACATCAGCGGTTCTCCCGTCATTGACTGCCTGGAAAAAGGCTTCATCAGCATAGGCGACATTTTTCCTTTCCAGCTCCTTGCGGGCCCGGGCGCTCTCGCTGGCGCACCCCGCAACCAGCAGCGCCACCAAGGAAATGATGAGCACCCAGAGATTCCTCATTTTCTCGAACTCCTTTCATACATGCTCTGTGGTGCGACTCCGACCGATCTTCTCCTTGCGCCCCCCTGCCACCTTGAAGATCCCTCGAGGGAGCACTCCCTTCACGGGGTTACCCCACGCTCAGAGATGCGAGGCTGAAAATCGCTTGTCGTCAGCATTTTTAAGGCAGCCCCGCTTTCCGGCGGGACTGCAGCCCCTGTTAAGGATAGGAACTTTAATCCGGCCCCCTGAGGTGATTATACCAAAAAGGTGCATTTGGGATCAATCTCATGCCAGGCAAAGCCACCACAAGCGCTCTCTTAAGGAAGGCATCTGTCATCTTCACCGGCTGGCCCGGCTTTGGGGGAGGCCGCACCTGTCTGCGGGCTGACAAAGCATTTTATCCATTGCCAGTGCAGCATTATGTGGACGAATACCAGTACCACAAAGAGCAGGGCAAGCACGAAATGGATATCACCCCAGCTGTGGCGGCCCATCCCGATGAATTGCCTTATATGCTCCCCTCCTTGACCACCGTGGAGGGCCCGTCCCTGCCCCCCGCTTCCCGGCGGCAGGATCCATTTAATTATCGCCCCGGTTCCTACCAGACCAAAGAGGATAACCAGGCTCAGGCAGTCAATCAGGAAATTCAGCGCCGTTCTTCTCATGGTTTCACTTCTTTCGTAGCTTGCAGTATATGAAGAGCCCAATGTTGATTTTGGGTTTCCCCCGATGCTCTCATAATATCATAAAGTGCACTCTCAAGACAATAATTATCTCGCCGCCGGGCATGTTGGCTGGAGGCGGCATAAGTTCTCATGAACCCTCGTTCCCTGTTCTACTCATAGGAAGCGCTTTCCGGGCTTTTTGAGAGGCGGGAGATGGCTGTCATCCCACCCATGCCGCTCCAGCCTGGTGAATCCGCTCATCCCTTGACAAAGAAGTGATATATGAGGTATTATATATGTATGTTACATATATTAAAGACACCCTTGGAGCTACGGGAAAGTTCAGGAGTTCTTCATGCCCACTGTTCGGCTTGAAACCGGCATTTCCTGTTACTATGAGGAGGCCGGCGCCGGTGTTCCCCTCATTTTCATTGCAGGAGTCGGGGCGGACCATGCCGCCTGGATTCCCCAGGTCGCTGAATTCAGCAGGTATTTCAGGGCAATCACCTTTGATAACAGGGGTATCGGCAGAAGTGATGTCCCCCTCCATAAAGATACCTATTCTGTTCATGCCATGGCGGATGATACGGCGGCCCTGATGGAAGCTCTTGGTATAGAAAAGGCTCATGTGGTAGGCCAGTCACTGGGCTCAGTCATAGCCCAGGAGCTGGTACTGCGGCACCCTGAAAGGCTCCTGACCCTGCAGCTTTCTGTCACATGGGGCCGCAGTGATGAGCGGATAAGGAATCTGAGCCGCGTGATGTGCACACTCCTCGATCAGGGACTGGTGGAAGAATACACTGCATATGTCTATTCGCTGGCATTCAGCCCCCTGCTCCTCGAAACTGTTCCAGGACTCATAGAACAGCTCAGTGATGGGAATAAAGAGAATGGCACTGGCCGTCCCACCCGGCAGGGTCTCATCGGGCAGTGGCATGCAGCATGTTCCCACAATGCCCTGGACCGCCTCGGGGATATTGATATCCCGACGCATGTCATTGCCGGAGAGGGTGATGCGCTCATTCATCCCGCCTATGCAGTGAAAGTAGCAGAGGCCATCAGGGGTTCCCGTTTTCACTTTTTCAGGGGGGAGAAGGCAAGTCACCTGCTTCATATTGAAATGGCGAGGCAATTCAATATGGTTACCCTTGAGTTTATCAGGAATCACATCGGGTTTTGAGGAGGGAGTGTCATGGGAAGTGTGCCTATTTATTTTAAGGAGGCAGAGTGAAAGTGAAAAAACGCTATTATATCAATATGGCCCAGCTCTTATCGTTTCTCACGGTCACCGCGACAGGGTTCCTGAGGTGGATTTTCAAGTCCCTGGCCGATGAGGTAATTTCATAGTCCCCGCATTCTATCACATCCACTGCCACTGGGACTGGATAGTGATCCGGGAGGATATGCCGGCCGGGCAGGGGGAATGTCTTTACTATTATCAAAGCGTCTGGCAGGAACAATTTTTTGAAACTGCTGACAGTGATGAATGGAGGTCATGATGGCATTTCACATGTGTGCCCGCTGCTTTTTCAGGGGGATCTATGACCGCAATCCCCGGTCAATCCTGGGACTTGTCTGGCGCTGGCATATTAATTTCTGCCCGGGCTGGAAATATTATATGAAGTCCCTGCCCGAAGGGGAAAAAATGGAGGTTATCGCCAGGTATGGCCTCGAGAAACAAAAAAGTGAGGAGCATTGATTCCGCTGTGAAGGAGTGAGTCAAATGGAGATACGCGAGGGCGCTGATAAAATCTGCCGAGCTCTGCTCGGTGAAAAAAACGATCCAGGCCCCCCCCGCCTCTTTTCCTCCCCTTCATCTGAAGTCTTCTTTCTGAAGCTGCAGCATCTTCTCACATTGAAAAAGGCGAAGACAATGGAGATGATGAGGCCTGACACATACGCGCACAGGGAATGCTTATCATGCTTCATCGCATGGCTTACGGCAGAAATGAGGCAATAATCAATGTATCCCGGCACTATGATGAGGAGGGGAGCGGGAGAGGCGGAACGAAGTCATGGGGTGAGCTCCGGGCAGAAAGGAAAAGCCATGATAACCATTGAGATCCCCGGGAGAGGGCTTCTTGTGATTGAGACCCTGCTCCTGGACCTGAACGGGACACTGACTGTTGACGGCATAGTCTCCCCTGAGGTCTCAGAGAGGATAGTCCTTCTCAGGCAGAAGGTGAAGATAGTGATCGCTACTGTCGATACGAGGAATAACGCATCGGCCGTTGCGGCGAATTTAGGAATAGAGCTCCGGCGCATCGCTCATTCTGGCGAGCGGGAGGGAAAGGCGGCGGTTCTCAGGGATTATGGTGCTGGCAGGACGGCAGCCATGGGGAATGGTTTCAACGACAGTTTCATGCTCAAGGAGGCAGCTCTCGGAATCTGCGTGCTCGGGCCTGAAGGCGCTTCTCCCGCTTCTATGGCGGCTTCCCATATCGTGGTTCCTTCAGCTCAGGATGGCCTCGATCTTTTACTGAAGCCGGAAAGGCTCATCGCGGGCCTGAGAGGATGAAAGAGTGGCATCAATGAAGGAAGTACAGAAGAAGGCACTGGTGACCACCATCTGCATGGTGAGGCATGGGGAGACGGACTGGAACAGGGAGAGAAAATTCCAGGGCAGAGAAGACACAGAGCTCAACGAAGCGGGCAAAAAGCAGGCATCGGAAATCGCCGCCCACCTGGCAGGGTTCAGCTGGGATGTGATCATTGCAAGCCCATTGAAGAGAGCCTTCGTAACGGCCGATATCATAAGGCTCGCGCTGGAGATCACTCCATTGCTCCCTGATGAGGCCTTCATCGAGCGGGATTTCGGGAAATCATCAGGCCTTACTCACCAGGAGCAGGAGCTTGCCTTCCCTGAGGGAAACGTTCCAGGGAAGGAAAGCGATGATGACCTTGAAAAGAGGGTACTGGAAGGACTGCGGGGTATAATGGCAGGCTACGGCGGGAAAAGAGTAGTGCTTGTCACCCACGGCGCGGTGATTAACTCGCTTCTCAAGGCAGTCTCGGCAGGAACCATCGACGTGGGGGAGACAAAAATAAAGAACGCGTGCCTTACCATAATCGAGCATGACGGCTCAGGCTGGCATGTAAAGGCTTATAACTCTGTGGAGCATCTCGCGGAGTAATAGCTGAATTTTACAGCGCGGGCCTTCTCCTGAGGGTCTCCTCCAGGGAGAGCGGTTCGTGCGGAGTTCTTCTTTCCCGGTCATATACAGTAAGCACATTGATGCCCTGGAAGGCATTTTTCAGAGCATATATCTCATCCCTTTCAAGGGGCTTCACTTTACAGGGGCGAAACGGTGTATTGATCTGAATCTCATGAGGGCCGATCTTCTTCACCACTGCTGCCATGGCCCTAACCTCACCTGCATTTTCTTCCGTCACCATGGTCTGTATGGCGAGCCGGCCCTTAAATATTTTCTTGAATTCAATGAGCCCTTCAATAATGCCCTGGAGCGTGAAGCCTTTTGACGGCCTGTTCACCTTCCCGAAAGTTTCCTCACAGGCCCCGTCAAGCTTGGCAATGACATAATCGGCAAAGGACAGTTCATCCCTCACCTCCGCCTTTGAGATCAGTGAGCTGTTGGTGAGCACAGCGACGGGCACAGGGGAGACACTCTTGATTTTTTGAATCACTTCGCCAATGTTTGCTGCAAGAGTCGGCTCTCCCATGCCGGAAAAAGTATAATAATCGGCGATGCAGTCTCTCAATGCTTCAACCTGGGCCAGCACCTCGCAGGCCGGGACAAATACCCTTCTTTCCGTCACACGGTGAGTGCTCTTTCCGAGCTGGCAATAGACGCAGTCGAAGGTGCAGCCCTTTTTCTGCGTTGAAATAAGGTCGATCCCGAGTGACCTCCCGAGGCGCCAGGAAGTAACGGGCCCGTAGACCACTGTTTTCCTGCTTTCAGAAATGCTCTTTTTCCGCATGGTCATAGTTTCAGCACTTTCTCACCTGCTTTATCACTGCTCCTTCAGGGCAGGCTTCATAGCAAGCCTGGCATCCCGTGCATTTCTCCGCGTCAAGCAGCGCCCTGCCGCCTTCCAGGATTATTGCGCCGCTCCTGCATGAGGTGAGGCAGGTTCCGCACCCGGTGCAGAGGGCGCTGTCAATAAGGAATTTAATGGAGCTATCCTGAGGTTCCGGGGCTTCAATCTCCCTGCATCGGTGCCCGGGATCCGCCTCCAGGCGCCCCTGCTCCTGGCTTTTCTTCCTGGAACCCATATACATCTGGAGCGCCTCCACCGCAATGGTCCCCACTATCCCCCAGAAGCCGAGCCTGCACCAGCCCCTTCTTTCTCCACCACCCTGAAGCATCTTAACGCTCATTTCAGCTCCCCTTTCTCATTTTTCATTGTTCCATGAAATCCCTATTTCCCGTTTTTCTTCATGGTGAGAAGCATCACTCCCTGTATTTCCTTGAAGGTGGCGCCTTCGCTTATGCTCCGCATCATCAATGCCTCGTCGGCCACTTTTATCCCCGAGAGGTAATCAAATCCATGGTCAAAGAGCACCGGCGAGAGGGGGGTTGTGGGACCCACCATGATTTTCAGCGCCTTTGGGTTTATACACTCCAGGAGCACCTCCAGAGAATGATTGATGAGCGAGGTTCCCGTGATAACCGCCACTTCCGCCTCCCTGAGAGCCCTCTTTTCATCTTCTCCCGGGAGCGGGCACTCGCCCTTGGGCTTCTGGAGTATCACCAGGTCTGCCGCAAGAGGGGCAAGCTTTGCAGTGAAGGGGAAATTACCCACTACCACAACTTTTTTGCCTTCAGAGTGATGCGCAATCGCTCTGAAGGCGTTGTCCTGCGAGCATTGAGAGACATCCACCTCGATGAGGGAGTTGAGGGCGGCCATCCCCAGGGTGGCCTCGAGGAGGTGATCCGACAGGGAATACTCGGCAAGAGCCTTTGCGCTGAGCTCTGTGAGCTTCCCGCAGTTTTTCACCATTGGCTTCTGGTGATGAGGGCAGGGAGTTATAAAGGTTGACGCCAGGCCGCACCCTCTGCTTGAAACGGCTGTCCAGTAGCAGCAGGCCCTCACGTCACGGACACGGTGGTCCCCGGCGACAGAATCAATAAGATCCTTGATTATGCGCATGCCTGTAATGCTCCTTATCAATAATTATGAGCTTTTCAGCAGTTCTCTGAAGTATCAGGGGAATATATATGTAATTTACATATAATAGTGTACCCGATCCTCTGCTTTTTGTCAAGACCGCAAATTCAGGGCATATCTCCGCGCATGTCATCCTTTTCGCCGGATTTCAATGGCGCTGAGAGAGCTTTTTATGAGGCCTGAGTCCAGGGATCGGCCTGGAGGGAGAGCATCTGAGGCATCGGCACAGGCAAGGGCATGTTTGAGCGCGTCAGGCTCATGGGAGCCTCGCTGGCGCATCAACACGTAACCGGCAAGCAGCGCGTCTTCTCCGCCCCCCCTGCAATGAGCCCCTGCATGAAGGGATCTCCCCTCCCAGCATCCATTGCGGCTCAGCACAAGAGCGCCCTCACTATCATGGGAGATAAGGAACTCGGGGCCTTCGGGGAAGCGGTAGCCCTGCGCCCATATCTCATCCAGCGAGGAGAGCGCTGCCCTCCAAAGCCCGGAGAGCCCTGCAATGGTCATTTTCACTATATGGGGACGGAGAATGCCCTTGTAGTGCAGAGCCCTTTCCAGGGGGGCTCCCGAAGCATCCAGAGCCATCATCGCGCCTCTTTCCCTGAGGCGGCCCGAAAGAAAACGGTAAAAATCGTCAGGGATCCCCGGCGCCAGGGGGCCTGCCGCCACTGCCCAGTCTCCCTCGCTGCATATATCTGAGGCTTCGCGCAGGAGGCTCTGCCAGTCGCTTTCGCTCAGGGGAGAGCCGGGAGTATCAATTTCCATCGTGTCCTCTGTGCTTTCATCGACCAGGACTAGCCTGTATCTCGTGGTGCCTGACACGGGGACGGGGTGGAAAGCGAAGGGCTCTTCCTTTGCACTCTCAATAAACTCGAGACCTGATGAGCCGCCAAAAGGGACGAGGGCCACGGTCTTCTCCCCCAGCATCTGAAGGACTCGGGAAATACCGATGCCGCTGCCTCCCGGGGTTTTTACCCCGCCACCGGCCCTGATTATTCCAGGCTGGGATAATGAAGGCGCCGCAAGTCTCCACGACAGAAAAGGGTCTGCAGTGACAGTCACAAACTTCATGGCCTTCACGATATTCCCCGGTTGAAATACCATATCCTTCGAAAATGGTCAGGAAAAAGAGCTCCGGTCTCCAGGTGTCAGCCTTCACCTGCTTCTCCCGCTGCGGGGAAATATGAAGGTGAGGTGATGCGGTGCCGTGCCCCTGATGACGAGGTTACCCTCGTGGAGGCACCGCAGGTGGTGAGCCCTGCAGAGGGTGATGAGATTGCCCTCGGTGGTGGGGCCGCCGTGGGAGCGGAACCTGATATGATGGCCGTTCAGATTGCGCCGGCACCGGCAGCCGGGAGCCTGGCACTGGTAATTATCACGGGCCAGGGTGCGGTGATGGATATCCCTTTTTTCAGGGAGGTCCCAGGCGGAGAGGAAGGCGTCAAGGAGAGCCTCGATAAAGAGGGCGAGGTCCTGCCCGCCATCGGCGGCCGCTTCCGGCCTGCAGGCTTTCCAGAGCCTCACCGCGTGATTCCAGAGGGGGATGAGGTCCCGTTTCAGGAAGAAGCGGAGAAAGGCGCCCCTCTCTAAGGGGTTTGATCCGAAGGTCCCCTCTTGTGGGGCCTCTCCCGAGAGGATGGAGAGGATCTCGGAGAGCTCGGGGTGCTCCCGGCCCCCGGTGACCTGCCAGATGACGGAGGTGAGGCCATCCTGGCGGGAGGGGCCCCCACCTTCGTATGCGAATTTTTGGACTGGAGCGTCCAAACCCTCGTCCCCACTGGGTTCCGTGACATTAGAGAGTGCAAGGGAAATCCTCTTGACGGACCTCCCCGTGACGGCCACCTCGAAAGCCTCGGGATGGATATCCCATTTTTTGTGGACAGCCCTCTTCGCGAAGCGGAGGAACCCCTCGACAGCCTGGATGAGGGTGGCCACCGGGACCTCCTGGGCGTAGGAGAGCCACGCACCCTGGACGCGGGTTCCCTCAATGAAGACTTTTGAGAGCAGGCGCGCCTGCTCGGGGGTGAGCTTCCCCACCTTGACGAGGTCGAGCATATCAGGATACTCTAAATAGCTCCTTTCTAATGAGATTAAGGAATACGCGGTGCTCCGGGAAATCCCGAGGCGCTCCCTGGTATAGTGTCCCAGGGAGAGGAAGAGCATGTCCTTGTAGAGGCCGAAATTGTTGAGGGTCCGAAGGAGGCGCCCCTGGTAGAAAGAGAGGGAGTGGCGAAGGGCTGCCATCGACCTCAGCCGTGCGAGCGTTTCAAAAGGATCGGCGGGAGAAGGCGCAGAGCCACCGGGAGCCTGGAGCTCCTTGGGAAGCTCCACCGTGACGGGCTTCCAGGGGAGGAACTCCCAGAGGTGCGACACCTCTTCGAGGTCCCTGTGGACCTGGCGGGCCAGTTCCTTTTCCCGTTCGCCGAAGGAGACCTCGTCACTGAGAGAGCCGATTACCCCCGCCATGGCGCCAAGGAGAAGCACCTTCTCCCCGATGACGTGATCGGCGCCTCTTTCCCCGGTGCCGGAAGCATCAGGGCCATCGTGAGAGTATGCCTCATCGCCGTGGGTGGCGCAGACTCCCTGGGATCCATTCCCATGCAGGCGGCAGAGAGAAGCTCCCGCGGCTTCCTGAGCCTCAGGCCCCTGTTCCTCCAGGCCCAGGCTCCCGATACCCTCAAGCGGCGACGAAGCAACGAATTCGGCAAGGAGCGCCTCCACGAACGACTCCGACTGGAGCTCCGCCTCCTCGATCCTGCGGAAGACCTCCAGCGCCCTGTCCCACTTCGCGGCAACAGGAAAAGGAACCCGCACGCTCACCGCAAGGCTCCCAATGCCCTCTTCGTCGTCATCCACGGCGACGAAGGCATTGATGCCGCACTCCACGGGGCCGCCTTCAGCATCCCCCGATGCATCTGTGCCGGCCTCCCCGGCTTTAAAACGCTTCACCTCCTCTTCCAGTGCTCTTATGGTTGAATCCATGGCCTTTGCGAGCCATTCCCCCTCGGTCTCAGGCGTCACGACCTGGAAAAGATACCGCAGGGCGCTCTTACGGAGCTGCCCCTTTTCTAGAGCCTCTCTGATGAGGGGAAGCTTCTGCAGCGCCTGGGCGTTCCGCATCAGCTCATAGCCGCTCCTGGACGAGATCCCCAGCTCCTCGCGCACAAAGTCGCCGACACGAACGTAGCCGAGCTTCTCGAGCCTCCCGTTGAGGGAGAGAAGTGCCTCCCCGATGAGGAGATCGAGCCTGACCCCGGCGGAAGAGAGGCACCAGAGGTTCCAGTCCAGGACCTCCGCCGTGAGATCCCTGAAAATGTGGCGGCAGTTCGACCGCGAGAGCACCTCGTCGGCGCCGTACGTGACCAGCGGGAGGCCGGGGATGGCCTTGAAGACCTGCCCGCCCTCCATGGTGGCCTCGTAGCCGGGATACTCGCGGATCGCGCCGGTATTCACAATGATCCTCCTTTCGTTGTGTTGTCTCCGTCAGGGGTTACATGTGTATCCCATATTTAATTATACTCCATAAGAGATGGCATGTCAAAAGGTCTGCCTGCAGAATATAAGGTGTACATTGATTTTGAGAGTCATCGCTGCATGGCATCAGGAGAGCGGGAAAGGCATGTTTTGTGTTTTTGCCGGCAAAAAGCTCCAAAATGCTCTCCTGCAAAGATATAGTGCCCTCTCCGCAAGGGTAAAC
The DNA here is from genome assembly GCA_031082125.1 of Candidatus Eremiobacterota bacterium. Classification (NCBI taxonomy): domain Bacteria; kingdom Bacillati; phylum Vulcanimicrobiota; species Vulcanimicrobiota bacterium. The sequence goes on along the minus strand of JAVHLM010000022.1, from coordinate 4,118 downwards.
CGCACCTTTGGCAAAAGAATACTTCCGAAAATAATTCTTTCGTCTCCATCGATTTTTTAAAGGGGCGATGCCACAACTCCGGTACCTGTTGAAAAACAGAGATTCTCAAAGTCCTTTTACGACGGCACGCATCAATTCTGCATATGGCAGCAATGGACAGGGCTTGAAAAGCCGTCAGCAGTTCAATACTTAATACAGGCTCAGGCACTCATGCAGGGTCAGTTATTGTGCCGGATTCTTACTTCTGCCGGGCCTTCAAAGAATTGAGGGTGCGCCCCTGATTCTTACAATCCTGCTGTTACTTGCGGGGCTGCCTTTGATGCATGAAGAGAGAAGTGCTCCCAGGAAGTAATCAAGAGGATATCGCTCCATCAATAAGGTAATAATAACCGGACTGCTGAAGCGGTGATCAGGAATCAAAAAAAATGAATGAAAACCCCAGGGAACTCGAGGAGAAGAGTGTCGGGACATTGTTCTGGAGCTATTCAATTCCGGCAATCGTCGCTACCACGGCAATTTCACTCTACAACGTCATCGACCGAATCTTCATCGGCCAGGGCGTGGGTGCACTGGCAATTTCGGGGCTGGCCCTCACTCTGCCGCTCATGAACCTTGCCATCGCCCTTGGTACCCTTGTCGGTGCCGGAGCTGCGGCGATTGTCTCCATCCGGATGGGCGAAAAGCGCCGCGAAGATGCCATATGCACTCTTGGCAACGCACTTGTATTGAACCTCATCATTGGGACACTCTTTTCGGTTCTCTCCCTCATCTTTCTCGATGAAATTCTCTTTCTTTTCGGCGCTAGCACCGCTACAATCCCTTTTGCCCGGGATTTCATGGAGATTATCCTGTGGGGAAATGTCATTACCTATATCTTTTTCGGCCTGAACAGCATCATGCGTGCCTCAGGCTACCCTGAGAAAGCGATGATCTCCATTCTGCTTACGGTATCCTTCAACGTAGTCCTCGCCCCGGTGTTCATCTTTGTCTGCAAATGGGGAATCAGGGGCGCTGCCGCCGCAACGGTGCTCTCCCAGGCTGTCGGGATGATCTGGGTCCTGGCACATTTTATCAGCAGAAAGCCTTACATCCGTTTTCGCCCCGAGGGCTTCAGGCTCTCCGCGAGCATCGTTTCCGATATCTTTGCCATCGGGATGTCCCCCTTTCTCCTTCACAGCGGTGCCTGCCTGGTTTCCATCATAATGAACCTTCAACTGGGCAGGCAGGGCGGTGACATGGCAATCGGGGCATTCGGCATTATCAACAGCATCGTGGGGCTTATCGTGATGATTGTCTTTGGCTTTACGCTGGGCATGCAGCCCATTGTGGGCTATAATTACGGGGCCGGGCTCCTGGACAGGGTGGTGCAGGCTTTTAAAATGACGGTATTGTGGGCAACGGTGATCTCCATGGCGGGCTTCCTGGTAACGGTGCTCTTTCCGGTTCAGATTGCCAGGGCTTTTACCAACGATCCGCACTTGATAAATCTTACCTCCTCGGGAATGAGGATTTTCATGATGGCGTTTCCCATCGTGGGCTTTCAGATTGTCACTTCCAACTTCTTTCAATCCATCGGAAAGGCAAAAATTGCAATAATCCTGTCGCTGTCCCGGCAGGTCATATGCCTGATCCCCTTCGTGCTCATATTCCCAATCTACTGGAGACTGAATGGAGTATGGGCTGCCTCTCCCGCCTCCGACATGGTCTCATCGCTTCTGACGGCGGGCATACTATTCTATTATTACAGGAAACTGAAGAAGAACACCCTTCACACCGTCACCGCGGGCTCAGAAGCTGGGGATCCTGCGTGACAGGGAGGGAGGAGAGAGACGCCTCCCCGGAGGAGCCTGAGAGAGAGATAAGGTGATAGGCGCCGGAGAGGCTCGAGGAGAGATCGAGCGTTGATGAGATGCGGGCCGGATCATCAGTGTAATAGACTGCATGCCTTGCGCCCTGATCATTGGCAAACTCAAAGACTCTCACGGAATCGGTATCATAATGCCTGACAAGGAAGCAGCTTTTTTCGCCTGCGAAAAGCCGCCGGTAGAGCTCGATAATTTTCAGGTCAGCCACTATCTTCCCGGTGCCGGCCGGAGGGTAGAGGAGCTCTCCGGGATGAAGCTGCTCCCAGGTTTTATAGGCATTGCTGACATCGGTGATAGTTGCATACTGTGAGGCCGAGCCGATAAAATTCGTGTTGAGCCACTCATAGAAAAGGGGGAGCGTCTCCTGGACGGGCTTCCCGTCGCTTCCAATGCACTGGCTCATTATCTGGTAAGGGTGCTCGTCTATCCCGAACACCCAGGGACGTGCAGGGAGGCCGTGATTCTGGTAATATCTCCACTCAAGGAACTCAAGGACAAAGTCGCGCTGCACATAAGGCAGGGTGCCTTGAAGCATTCCTTCAGCCCCGTGCACCTCGTTGTAGCCGAAAAGCGCCGATGAGGTGGGCACCGCGATGAAAGGCTGGGAGAGATCCTCCTTCCCCTGGATGACATCGGTCTCTGCACCCGACCTGTAGGGATGGTAGAGACGGCGCTGACCCTCGATGGTGGTGAAAAAGTTGGGATAGGAATTGCTGTTCGGAGGTGTGCCCATGGAGGATGCCATGTCGGCGCTGTGGCTCTGGCTTCCATGGAAGAGGGCGTTGTCAGTCTCCTTGAAGCCCTGCCTGGTGAAAATCTGATTTACCATGCCGATCTGGTCGGTAAAGATTTTGTCGGCAGTGGCGGCGCTGTGGCCGGGATCCTCCGTCCAGTGGTAATCCTGCCCTGTGTCAGCATCACCTTTATAATGGGAGTGCGTATGGGTGCCAAGTATGTGATACCGCCCGGGCATGAACTCGGAGAAATCGGCCTCGTGGCCGTTTTTCACCGCGAATTCAGCATAGAGACCGGTGCATTCGGCGCTTATTTTAAACTTCTGGCGCCCTGCCTGCTCCTTGAGCCAGAGAAAAGCCTGGCGGTGCGTGGCATACTCTTTCAGGCGAGCTTCCGTGGCTCCCATAGTGCCTACCGGATCCATATGGAGGTTCATGATGACCGCAATCGGGGGCTGCAGGCCTGAAACCTGTACAGGAGTCGTCGCGGGATCAGGTGTGAGGCTCACCGTTGAGCCCCCGTATGAAACGGCGCCTCCCCCCCCGCCGGAGGAGCCACCTCCGCAGCCGGCCGCCGCTAAGAGCATCATGAAAAGAATAATGAAAGAAAAAAGCCTCTTCATGGCGTATCTCCTCCTCCCCCTCCGTAGATTCTGTCCCGCCATTCCCGCGTTCTGTGAAGCGCAGCCGCCGTGTTTCCCACTATGAGGAGGTGGTCCTGATAAAAGTTCCTGTATGATAAACGCGCCCTGGGAATTTTTATTGTAAGGAATTTCAAGATATTCTGGGCAGGCGATGAAGCTTCAGTCCCTATTCACCGATAAGAAGCCTGATTCTGCCAGTCACGGCACCGAGCACGCCCTCGGGAGCCTTCTCGATGAAAGCTGCTTTCCGGTGTTTCCAGTCAAGGCTTTTCACCTGATCGGCAAGAACAACCCCTTGAGTAGTCATGAAATCAGGCAGGGTCACTTCGAAGGGATATCCCTTCACTTTGCTTGTCACAGGGCAGGCAAGGAAGAGGCCAGTTTTCCTGTTGTATTCTGAAGGCGAGACCACGAGGGCGGGCCTTTTTCCCGCCTGTTCATGGCCCTGCTTGGGAGAAAAGACCAGCGCAACGATGTCTCCCTTCTCCGGGATGAAGTCTCTTCTTTCTACCATGCCTCATTCCCCCGGGGCCGGCCTGAATCCATCTCTGTATGAAGGTTCTGTGGCGTTATCATCTGAAGCAGCTCTGAGAGTGCCGGCTTCTTTTCTTCCACGGGCCTCAGAATGAGCATCTTTTCAGAGACCTCCACTTCCACACTTGAATCATTGGTGATGCGGGACAAAGCTGCGAGCTCCCGCGGTATTCTTATCGCCAGGCTGTTTCCCCATTTTCTTACTTTCAATCTCATTTTCGAGGTGCTCCTTTATGTGTCTACATTGATTATACATTATTCGTGCGGGCTTTTCAACACTGAGCGGTGGAGAGCCCTGCATAACTCGCAATGAAAATGCCTGTGGGAGATTGTGGACACAA